>JAHHRG010000117.1 GCA_020025965.1 Sutterella sp. | reverse complement strand
GTCGTTGTAACGGTAACCCGTACCGATCGCGATCGCCTGTTCAGACTTGTAACCACCAACCGCGGCAGTCACGTTGTACTTGCCTACGTTGTACGGCTGGAAGAGACCAGACAAAGCGGCCTGCATGGCAAGACCACGCTTCATTTCTTCGTCAACGTCATTGATGCGAGCATTGGCCTTGGCCAAAGCGGCTTCATGATCACCACCACTCTTCTGCAGAGCTTCAATATCGGTCGTGTTCTTCGTGATAGCGGCATCGTGCTGGCCGAGCTTGGTTTCGGCAGCTTCGATCTTGTCAGCGTTAGCCTTGATCTTGCCTTCGTTAACCGTGATCTTGCCAGCGTTAGCTTCAATAGCCGTCTTGTTGGTTTCGATAGCCGTCTTGTTGGTTTCGATGGCCGTCTTGTTGGTTTCGATAGCCGTCTTGTTATTGGCGATATCAGTCTTGTTGGTTTCTGCCTGAGCCTTGGCAGCCGCTACACCCTGCGTGTTGGCATCAATAGCCGTCTGGTGTTCGTCCAACTTCGTACCCTGCTTAGCAATCTCAGCCGTGTTCGCGTCGATAGCCGTCTTGTGGGCGTCGAGTACCTTCTGGTGCTCTGCGATAGCCTTCTTGTTATCTTCAGCCTTTTCGTCGATCGGGTAGACGTCGGCGCCAGTGACCTTTGCGGTATCAAGCTTAGCCACGGCGGCGGTCTTAGCGTCGGTAGCGGTCTTTAAATCACCAGCTTCGAAATCGGTTACTGCCTTGTCAGCTGCCTTCTTAGCGGTATCGAGTGCGGTAACGGCATCGCTAGCCTTATCAAAGGCATCCTTAGCGCTAGCCTGCAGCGTCTTCAAGAAATCAAGATGCTTTTCAGCAGCCTTGTATTCGTCATCAGCCTTCTGAGCAGCCGTTAACGCATCATCATAGGCTTTCTGAGCTGCAATCTTGGCAGCTGCGTCCGTACCAGCGGCAGCCGTATTCAACTCATTTTTCTTGGCAACAACAGCGTCAGCCGTGTCGTCACGCTTGGTTTTGAGCGTGCCTAAGCTGGTCGTTTCAGCGTCAACCAAAGCGTCAGCTTTGTCTTTGTTCTTCGTCAACTTGTCGAGGTTGACTTCAGCCTTCTTGGCTTCCAAGGCTGCGTTCGCTTCTGCAGCCTTAGTCTTGAGACCTTCGAGTTCAGTCTGCTTATCTTCGACAGCCTTCGTCGTTGTGGCGATCTCGGCCTTCACATCCTTGTAGGGCTCAGGATCGGCGTAAGCAGCACCCATCGGGATCGCAGCGCTAGGAGTGCGGCGTACGTGGGGATTATTGTTCTTTCGCGTGGGGGTAATGATGTTTTTGGGAATGGGGCCTTGGGGGCTTGGCGAAAGATTGATGTTCGTGCTCGTGGAAGGGACCCTTCGGTCTTCTCTTCTTTAGGCTCGACGCGGCAGACCCAGCCCCGCGAACCGGTCGTTGTAACGGTAACCCGTACCGATCGCGATCGCCTGTTCAGACTTGTAACCACCAACCGCGGCAGTCACGTTGTACTTGCCTACGTTGTACGGCTGGAAGAGACCAGACAAAGCGGCCTGCATGGCAAGACCACGCTTCATTTCTTCGTCAACGTCATTGATGCGAGCATTGGCCTTGGCCAAAGCGGCTTCATGATCACCACCACTCTTCTGCAGAGCTTCAATATCGGTCGTGTTCTTCGTGATAGCGGCATCGTGCTGGCCGAGCTTGGTTTCGGCATCAGCGATCTTCTTGCCCTGCTTAGCGATTTCAGTCTGGTTGGCGTTGATTAAACCAGCGTGCTGGTCGATGGCTTCCTTGTTGAGGCGTGCCTGTTCCTTGTTCGCAGCTACGCCCTGGGCGTTGGCATTGATGGAATCAGCGTGCTGGTCAACAGCAACCTTGTTCAAGCGAGCCTGTTCCTTGGCAGCCGCTACACCCTGCGTGTTGGCATCAATAGCCGTCTGGTGTTCGTCCAACTTCGTACCCTGCTTAGCAATCTCAGCCGTGTTCGCGTCGATAGCCGTCTTGTGGGCGTCGAGTACCTTCTGGTGCTCTGCGATAGCCTTCTTGTTATCTTCAGCCTTTTCGTCGATCGGGTAGACGTCGGCGCCAGTAATGGCAGTCACGCCGTCGAGAGCCGTCTTAGCAGCGGTTAAGGCAGCTTCAGCATCCGTCACCACCTTCTTGGCATTCGTCAAAGCCGTATCGGCATTGGTCTTAGCGGTACCTGCAGCGGTTACGGCGTTACCGGCATCGGTAACGTTCTGGTTAGCGGTTGCTAACTCAGTATCAGCCGCCTTCTTGGCCACAGCTGCATCGTCAAAAGCCTTGCTCTTCTTAGCGAGTTCGGCTACTGCGTTATCAAAAGCCGTCTTGTTAGCTTCGGAGGAGTCAGCCTGATAAGCCTGCTGAGCATTGGCTTCAGTAGTCTGAGCCTGTTGGAATTCGCCCTGAGCCGTCGTGAAAGCCGTACCAGCTTCATTGGCCTTCGTTTGAGCGGCAGCCTGAGCCGTATCCGCTTCCTTCTTCAAGGCGTCAGCTTCTTTAACCAACTGTTCAGCCTTGGTCACATTTTCTTCCGCCTTAGCAATGGCTTCGGTAGATGTCTTCTTAGCTTCGTCAACAGCGGTCTGCTTTTCTACGACCACGGCCTTCTTGTCGGAGTAGTCCGTAGCGTAAGCAGCACCCATCGGGATCGCAGCGCCTAAGAGAGCGGCGTACGTGGGGATTATTGTTTGTTCGCGTGGGTTGGGTGATGTTTTTGGGATTAGGGCCTTGAGGGCTTGGTGAAAGGATGATGTTCGTGCTCGTGGGAGGGGCCCTCTGGTCTGGTCTCTTCAGGTTCGACGCGGCAGACCCTTCCCCACGAACCCGTCGTTGTAACGGTAACCCGTACCGATCGCGATCGCCTGTTCAGACTTGTAACCA
>JAHHRG010000116.1 GCA_020025965.1 Sutterella sp. | reverse complement strand
AATAACCTTCGTTTCTGACTTCCGTATCAAGAACCCCGCTTCGAGCGGGGTTCTTGATTTATCGGCTACAAAAAAAGCGCTCGTATTGTTCGAGCGCTTTTTTTGTTGCTGTCGGACCGAATCGAATTAACGATGTTCGTTGGCCGATTCCGTAAGCTTGTCACCAGCCTTTTCGATGCCCTGGCTCACGTGTTCGCTAGCTTTCTTGATATCCTGGCCAAAACCGGCAACGGTATTGCAACCGGCAAGAGCGATGGAGCCGCAAATCAAAGCGGCGGCGAGAACGAGCTTGTTCATTTCTTTAATCCGTAATGGTTTTATAAGAGACGTTAGTTTAGTCCAATTTGAGACTTTTCGGCATCCTTTTCCGTTTCCTGCGTTTCCGGCGTTTCAATGAGTTCTGAAGAAGCCTCCGGTCCGGAGACCTCCATGGTATCAATGGAGCGCATTTTCTTTTGCATGACGTTCTGACGCGTTCGCATGGCATCTAGACTCTTCTGAGCCTCACCGAATTTCTTCTGAACCTTCTCGAAGCCGTCGGCGAACTGTAAAAACTCGCTCTTGACTTCGCCGAGTATGCGCCAAACTTCGCTGCTGCGTTCTTGAAGAGCAAGCGTCACAAACCCCAACTGCAGACTGTTGATGAGCGCACTCACCACAGTGGGACCTGCCGGTGTAATGTGGAATTCTCGTTGCAAACGTTCGAAGAGCTCCGGCAACCGGATCACTTCCGCGTAAAGACCTTCGCTCGGCAAATACATCACCGCGAATTCGGTTGTAAAGGGCGGACGGAGATACTTGTCACGAATGGACTTTGCCTGTATCAGTACAGCTCGAGCCAGTGCCTGACGCGCATCGAGCGCGGCCTTGGCATCGCCTTTCTCTTCAGCGTCGAGCAATCGCTGATAGTCCTCCATCGGAAATTTCGAGTCAATCGGCAACCAGCAGGGCCCCGTATCGCCGCCGGGCATTCTGACGGCGAAGTCGACGATCGTCTTCTCGCCGGGGATCATCTGCACCTGTTCACCGTACTGCGTCGGCGTCAGAATATTAGAAAGAATCACGGACAACTGCGTTTCACCGTATGTTCCGCGAGTCTTCACGTTCGTCAGAACGCCCTTCAAATCGTTGACGCTCTTTGCCATCGTGCGCATTTCGCCGAGCCCCTGCTCAACGAGAGCAAGCTTGTCGTCCACGGTCTTGAAGCTCGCTGTCAGACGGTCGGCCAAGGTCTTGTCAAGTTTTTCCTGAACCGTTGCTCGCATTTCTTCGAGCTTTTGTTCGTTCGTGGTACGAACCTTTTCGAGACTTCCGTCAACGCTTCCGCGGATTTCTTCAAATTTAAGTCCGAGCATGCGCGACATATCGTTGCTCGCCTTCATGTTCACTTCCATGACGTGCGTGAAGCGACGATCGACAACGGCCTGCAGATCACGCAACTGGGCTTCCATCACCTGATGCATATTGAGGAGCGATTTTCGAGCGGTCTCATTGAGATATTCGAGCTTGTCAACGCTCTTTTCACTCTGATTCGCGAGCAGACCGCCCAAGTGCGTGAGCGTCGTCGACACGTTACGGTCAACAATATGAATCGCCTGTTGCATCTCCTGACGCTCGGCACGAACCCCGGCCAGAATAGCGTCGAGCGTTTCGTCACGAAGTTCGACCGGACGTTCGACATTGCGATCGGCCTCAAGTCGCTTCAAAATCTGAATGGCCACATAAAGCCCGATCATCAAGAGAAGACCGATCGCAATCAACGCGATCAAGAGCCATTCTTGTGTGGTCATTTCCAACATCATTTGTTCCCTTCTTTCGTCTTACGGTTAAACGGCCAAAAGCCGAAACGCTTCTTAGCGCGGCCTTCTTCGGCCGTCTTTGTTTCGGACTTTTCGTCGCGAGGGTCGATTTTATCGGATTCGCCCGTGACCGCCTCGGCAACGGTTGACGCCACAGCATCAGCCCCCCGGGCTTTCGATGCCGATTCGTCAGACGCGGCAGGCGCATCTTCTCGATCAACAGTCAAAGCCGCCTCGGACGACATTTCCTCCGATGCCTGAGGCGTGGGTTCGTTCTGTACGGGCTTGGCGGACTCTATATTGGTATCGGCCGCCACCGAGGCTTCGGGCATGGCGGACTCTATATTGGTATCGGCCGCCACCGAGGCTTCGGGCATGTTCTCTCCTTCAGAGAGCCTTTGCTCGTCGCCTTTATCATCGTTCTTATCGGCCGCCTTTTCAGCCTGTTTCACTGCGTTTTCCGATTCGTGTTCGGCCTTCTTTGCCGCCTTCGCCGCCTTCTTGTCGCCCCAGACGTGTTTCACCGAATCCATACCGGCCTTAAAGCTGGAAGCAATCCCCTTCAGACCCGACGGTTTATTCTTCAGTTTTTCTTCGGCTTCAATCGCCTTTCTTTCGGCATAGGCTTCGACGTCGTCAAATTCTTCGTCGGTCTCTTCTGTTTGCGTCAGGCCGAAGAGTTCGCAGATCTTTTCGGAAAGAACGTTGCTGGCAACAGCAACATCACAGATCACCAAAATCTTGTCGTCTTCCGTCGACTCGAGATGTTCGGCATCTTCAAGCGTATGGGCACGAACAACAATCGGCATGTCCGGACGCAATTCGCGAACAATGGCAATGATCGTCTTGTTGAGGATGAGATCGTGGCTCGGCAACACCATCATGGCTGCCGTCATCATATGCGCTTTGACAAGCATCATCGGATCGCTTGGATCGCCGACGATATAAGCCACGTTCTGATCTTCTCGCTTCACACCCTCGCCCGTTGCTTCGGCGGGTACCTCGCTCGCTTCGGCAAAGCAGACAACAGGAATGCGACGCTCTGCCAACATCGGCAGAATCGATCGAACGACTTCGCTCGTACCGGCAATCACCACATGTCCCCTCAGGAGTCGGCGCGGCGTTTCGGCAGGCAAGGTCGACATCGGCGCTTCACGCATGCCGGCAC
>JAHHRG010000012.1 GCA_020025965.1 Sutterella sp. | reverse complement strand
GGTACGGTTGAGATTCCTTTGCGAACGCTAGTGCTTTAGGTTGTTTGCTTGAGCTATTTTGGATGCCGCTGCGGGTGGCAGAGATTTTTGCGGCCCGGCGGTTCCATACCGTTCATGAAAAAATGAGCATAAAGTTCGCAGGCTTTATAAAGTGCTCCTGCTGACCTAATCTCACTAGGCGGTAGTTGTCGGACGGTTTGAAATCGTCCATCTACCAGTAAGACTGCGGATGTATTAGAAGTTAAGGTGTTTCGATCTTTCGTTGCTGAAGACGAGGAACTTAGCGGATAGTAGGGTGAATTTTGTAGTTAGGCGGCCTGATCGACTGTATAGAAATTAAAGTTGGCGTCGGACGATTGCCCTGACAAGGGTGGCACCACTTGCTCAATGAAAGCGAATGTTCTGTTCCTCAAGCGAAAAGAAAGAGAAGCTTTTTCTGAGCAAGTGCATTCGGGCAAAAATTGTTGACAAGCGTTGTTACATGCCTTCAGTTAGGTGAGTGGCCCAAGGCCACTCGATTTTAGACTCCCGTTTCGCAATGGCGAACAATGGGGTAAGGAGGATTGTTTTCCCTTTATCCAAGTTCCAACAAGCTAGTGCCATTGCGAACAGGGTATTATTTGCTACCACACGTCTAAGTGCGGCTTGCATATTGGCTTGGCTCAATATGTTTTCGAGAGTGATGAGCTCAAACAGGTCTGAAATATGTCCGGAATTGTCCATTCTTATGACGCTCTTTGTGATCTTCTGCATACGTTCGCCATTCCGTGGCTATCCTTTGTAGACAGGTATTTTTTTCCTGCACCATGAGATTTTGTAGGTCTGGTACCAAACTCCAATAGATTCGAGCCTTCATCGGCTACTGGACCGACTACTATGCTCTCTGCTGATCTCTCACAGCAAGCTTTACTCCGCACAATCCATCGATTATCGGCTGTGAGATCTCCCTAGGTCAGAATGCGTCCATGCTGGGCGCACTATGCGCACTATGAAAAAGGCAACGAAGTGCGAAACTTCGTTGCCTGAAGGATGAACGGTAGACAAAACCGCTCAGGAGGACATTCTGTCTCTAAATTACTTAATGAGGTAAATATCAAGGGATTCGCCACGATCGACGATGGCCTGAGCCCACACGGGCTTGCGGCCGCGACCGGTCCAAAGCTGGCCTTCCGGACCACGATACTTCGGGGCAACGGTACCGCGCGGCTTCTTAGCGGCGGCAACGATCTGAGCAGGGATGCTGGCTTCGGCAGGCCAACGAATTTCAGCGGCCGTCAAACCGAGACGGTCAACGATGTTCTGGACGGTCTGGATCCCGCCGACACGAAGAGCCTTGCGTTCTTCAGCAAGAGCCATTTCTTTCTGTTCGATAGCAAGGAGGGCGTCCTTGAATTCGGATTCGGTCATGATAAATACTCCGGGGAAATTAGTTAAAGCGATTTGCTTTGTTCAGTTCATTATATCCGTCTTATATTTAAGAAGTCAAAAAACTTTTATTCAATCTTCATTAATATGTTTAATGCGTCCGCCACAAAACCTGCCAGAATGAGATTGATGTTCATGAGAATAGCGATATTTTCCAACCTTTCGGATGAGCTAAAAAGCCGGAGAAAAAAGTCTTTAGGTATTTCAATGAAGCGTACTTAAAGCATGTCGATATAAATGAAGATAAAGGCGAATCGGAAACCTTTTTTCCGTTCTCTCAGAAGGTGTAAAAGCACTTGTAAATGCTTGTTAACGAGAATAAAGGTCGCTTGAAGTTCCGTTCGATCAATTGATCGGACGGCATAAAAGCTTCACCAGAATAAAAGCCAAACATGTACAATTCGAAGTTACAGCACTAATAACACGCAAGGTGTCACTAATGGTTACAAAATCTCTTTTTCCCGCTGCAGCTCTCTTTACCCTCGTCATGACGACTGCAAGTGTTCAGGCTGCGATTGATCCGACATTGATGGCCAGGGCGGAAAAGGATGATGCAGAAGCGCAGTACCAGGTCGCTCAAGCTTATTTGAACGGCAAAGGCGTTGAGAAAAACGTCGAGGAGGGGGTTGACTGGCTAAAAGAGGCCGCGGGCAACGATCATGTTTATGCCCAGATGCAATTGGGCAATCGCTTTCGTACGGGGGACGGCGTAAAAAAGAATCCGCTTCGCGCAATTTACTATTATCGCGAAGCTTCGAAGCAGGGCAATATTTATGCCATGATGAATATCGCCTATATGTATAACAAGGGCGATGGCGTTCCGGTTAATTACGGTAAGGCGCTCACCTGGTTTAAGAAGGCTGCGGACTTGAATGATTCACGTGCGCAGATTCTCGTTGCTGATAAATACGAACGCGGCGAAGGCACAGAAAAGAATAAGGAAAAAGCCGTTGAATACTATCTCAAGGCTTGCAATAACGGGGATGATTATGCGTGTTCGCAATACACAAATCTCACTCAGATTTCCGAAGAAATGATGAACACGCCTTTCAAGAAATAATTGTTCGGATAAGAAATCGAAGACGCCCGCCATCGATCGATTTTCGATGCGGGCGTTTTTTCTTTTTGAAAGAATCAAAAAGCCCGGTCTCGATTTAGAGGCCGGGCTTATTTCAAAGTCAATTCGAGTGACTCGAAGGCGCGATTACTTTTCAGCGGGTTCCCACTTGCAACGAACCGGCGAAACGATTTCGCCCGTCTTCTTCATCGCGGCCATTGCCTTGTCGACGACCTTGCGGTCAAGACCGGTGAGTTCGGCAATCTTGCCGGCGTTGAGCGGTTCGCCGGCCTTCTTCATGGCTTCGAGTACAGCAGTCTTTTCGTCCATTTATTGTTCCTCCTAAGTGAACTGGGATATGGATAGATCGATTCTACGCGAAGACAGTGGGTTCGGATTGTAACGAAGAGAAAATGCTGACGTGCAGAAGACCGATAAAGATTCGAAAGGCCCGGAAACGGGACTTTCTATCGGCAAAACGGGCCCGGGGACGGACCAAAGGCAACGCATTTGACGCTTTGTCGTCCGACTCGAAGCAAAACGACGAACAACGAATTGGAAACGTTTCTCAATAACTTACCGTCGTTTCAAGGCCTGCCTCACGAAGCCGCTCGGCAATGCGATCAAGTTCGGCCTTGTCGGCTTTCTTCAGACCCTTTTCGGGCGTTTCGCGATCAATCGTATAAATGGTTACGAGCTTGGGACCGATAGCTTTGACGACCTCAAGCCAGGGTGTCACGAATCGCTCGCCCGTGTTGTCGACATTGATGCCGTTGACTTCTCCTTTTAAGAACATCGTCTGAATGACGGCATGCGACCCCATGGCTTTCATCTTGTCAATGAGTGCAGGGAGATCGTAGCGGTCAGTCGGGTGGTCGAGGAGGCGGATATAGTCGGCGTCGATCGTATCGAGCTTTAAAAGGGGATTGTCAACCTTCATGAGTGCGTCGAACACGTCGGGTTTGAGCAATCGGGTAGCGTTCGTCAACACGCTGATACTGGCCTTAGGAGCATAACGGTCGCGAAGCGCGACGGTGTCTTCAATAATCCCCGCGAAGTCGGGATGAAGTGTCGGTTCCCCGTTCCCCGCAAAGGTGAGGGTGTCGGGGTGTTCGTCCTCTTCGTGCATGCGCTTTAAGGTCGCTTCGAGTTCGACGGCGACTTCTTTTCGCGTCGGCATTTTGCTTTTGGGACGTTTTTCACCGTTCAAACCGCATTCGCAATAGAGGCAGTCGAAATTACAAAGCTTCCCGTCGGCAGGCAGCAAGTTGATGCCAAGCGAAAGACCGAGTCGGCGGCTCTTGACGGGGCCGAAAATCGGAGCGGAGAAAAGAAGCGTACTCATAAGATAAAGATGACGACGTGAAAGTGAAGTAGTTGAGACCGTCAGCCTAACAGAGATTGAGCTCGATTGCCGATAAGCCGGAGGGTGGTCGGCACTTGGGCGGGCTTTCTCAATACTGTACAAAGAAAAAAGGAGCGACGTTCGAGAGACGTCGCTCCTGAAAAGGAAATCGTTCGCTGACGATTCCTTGAGGCTGGTCGTGTGACGACCGTGTGGAGCGTCGGGGAACACAAGGGAGGAGGTTAGGTTGAATGGTTCCCCGACGCTCAAATCAAAGTGTAAGGGCTGTCTGTAAGGGTAACAACGGCAAAATCCCCTAAAGGATATGTCCTAAGAAAATGGCGTAATGGTTTCTATCAATGGAGTAAGTCGTGAGGCGTAAGGCGGCGAAACGACTCCTGAAGAATCGCCGACTGGGAGATAACCTGCCATCAATTCGTGAAAAGCCTTTAAACAAAAAGGCAACGGTTCGCGAACTAGGAGAGTATTCGCGAACCGTTGCACATACCGCTCTTTGGCAGCTAGGGTGGCAGTCCGAGGGTTTCGTCCGCCGTATTGATGACGGTCCGAGGGGATTGGAGTCCGTCACTCTCTGAAAGTATGTCGTCAATGAGGGTTGACTTTTTTGTGTTGGGAAATTTGGTTAACGAGGCTTTCCCCACCTCGTTTGTCGGTTGTCCGAGGGATTAAACGACCGACGAAGAATCTTGTAGTTTGACAATGTCGGCCTAGGCCAAGCTGTTCAGTTCGGCACGAAGCTTCATCAAACGCGGATGCTGAGCCAACGGATCGTGATTCGTAGCGGCAAGCACCTGCTGACGCTTGCGTTCGCGGCGGACTTTGCTGGATTCGTGCTTACGGCGCGGCTGGTTGGCAATTGTGAATCGTTCGACGAGATCCTTGACCAGGAGATCCGGGCGGAAAACTTCGGTTTTGGTGTTAGAGGTAAGGCTCTGCATAATTCATCTCTTGGTTAGTTGGGGGTTTGGGGAAAACCATTAGATGAGCGGACTATAACATAGGTTTTTGTGTACTAAAAGGTGCCTTATACCAATGGAGGAGGGGGTGATATACCTCGGAGGTAGTATCCTCGGTTTTTTCTAATCCCTTGTATTTATACTGCTCGGTCGGTTTTTCTTAGAGAACGAGAATTGTTCGATTTTGACTATTGAAGGTAGCGAAATCGGTCGAAATGAGTTCGTTAAAGAGAACTTCGAGAAAACTTGTTACTTTTAACATAAAAAAGGAGCGCTTAGTCTTGATTCGGTTAAGTTTGTGTATGACGCGGAAAATCTCGAACGACTGAGAGAGTAAGCCGGGGAATATTTGGGTAAGCGCCGCTATCCGGTCGCATCGAGCGTCGCGAGACGTTCGAGAACGGACGGTAAAGGGGACGATGTGATGTGGACTTGCCGAACGCGAGGTATGAAAACGAAAAAAAAGCTTGCAAGGGACGAACTTGCGAGCGGCGGCGGATCAGTTTTGAGCATTTGCCGGTCTTCGCCGGCTAAGTCAGTTGACGGTCCGAGGCGGTCCGTCCTTTCGGAGGACATCTCAAAGGATGTTTTCTCCAAAATCGGTCGAAGTCTTTAGGCGGACTTCTTTGTCTTAATCAGTTCATCGCGCAGTTTCATGAGACGCGGATGCTGAGCGAAGGGGTCGTTACCCGCTTCAGCGAGGATGCGGGCGCGCTTACGTTCGCGGCTCATGCGTGCCGATTCGGCGGCGCGTCGGGCTTCGTTTTCTGCGGTGATTCGGTTAATGAACTGGCGAATCATCAAATCGGGCGGGAGGGTCTGAGGGGTTGTGTCGGCGGAAATGGCGTTCATTTTTTCACTCTCTGGTAATTTCGGGAAAACCATTAGACGGGCGGACTATAACATACGTTCTACCGTACTAAAAGGTACCTTATACCAACGGATGATAGGGCGATAACCCCAAGGGGTAGAAGGCAAGTCGAAAACTAGTTCTTTCGACTTATAGAGCTAGATCATTCGAACTAATCGGCAAAACGAACGCGAAATTTTTGTGTGGCTGAGTGTGCGGTTTGAGTATTGCCCTGTCGCTTCTAGGAAGGAACCCGGAAAAGCATTGATCTTTCCCCGGACGGGCGGGTATGCTGCAATCGTTTCCCCTCTTATACGGACAATCGTTATGCAGCAAACCCAATCGGATCAGACCCTTCTTACCGCTTGTCGAAAAGCGTTCATTAACGGCAATCAGGAAGCTTCGGACGAGTGGTGTGCCGACGTTGTAATGAATGCCCAGGAACGCGGTGAAACGGTCCTGAGTGTGTTGACTGACGAATTGGCTCAATGCGAAAGCTATTCGATTTCGGTCGCCTTTGTGACGATGGGCGGTTTTGCGATGATTACTGACGCTCTCTACGAATTGGGCCGTAAAGGGATTAAAGGCGAACTGCTCACTACCGACTATCAGTGGTTTTCGGAACCTCAGGCGCTGCGACGCTTAATGCTGGTGCCGAATCTCACCGTGCGTTTTTTTCGTACGAGTCCGAAAACGGGTTTCCATACGAAGGGCTACATCTTCCGTCAGCCCGATGTCTGCCGCATCATTTTGGGAAGCTCGAACCTCACGCAGGCGGCGCTCAAAACATCGCAGGAATGGAATGCTCGTCTAATTTCAAAGGTGAGCGGTGCCTTTGCTCGCAAGATTGAAGAGGAATTTCAAAAACTCTGGCATTCGCCTGCGACCTGCCCGGTCGAAGAGGTGATCGATGCCTACGAACACGAATACTTCCGCCGCAGTCGTTTAAAGCGTCAGCTCGCTGTGATGCAGACCTGGGAGAATCTGACGCCGAATTCAATGCAGACTGCGTTCGTCGAAGCCATTCAGGCTCTGTTTGACAAGGGCGAGACGCGCGGCCTCCTGATTTCCGCAACGGGCACGGGGAAGACTTTTGCAGCGGCCTTTGCAACAAAGAAACTCGCACCGAAAAAAACGCTCTTTCTCGTGCATAACGAGCAGATCCTTTTGCAGGCGAGACTGAGTTTCGAGCGAGTGCTCGGAAAGGCCGCGAAAATGGCTCTTTACACCGGTAACGAAAAGGATCCTGATGTGGAGAAGGCCGACCTCGTTTTTTCAACCATGCAGACTTTGTCGAAAGACGCTCATTCGGCTCGTTTTGCCAAGAAACATTTTGATCTGATTATTGTTGATGAAGTTCATCATGCCTCGGCCGATAGCTACCGTAAGATCATGCGATATTTCGAGCCGCGTTTCTGGCTCGGAATGACGGCTTCTCCCGATCGTCCCGACGGCGACAATATCTACGAGATCTTCCATTACAACATTGCCTATGAAATCCGTCTGCAGACGGCACTCAAAGAGGATCTCCTTTGTCCTTTCCACTATCACGGGATTGCCGATGTGACTTTCCGTGACGGTACACGGCTTGCCGACGTTTCGGATCTGCGTCTCCTGCCCATCGGGCAACAGGTGAACTTCATTCTTGAAAAAGTCGAAGCTTACGGTTGGTCGGGTACGCGTCTGAAGGCTTTGCTTTTTGCATCGACCGTCAAAGAGTGTGAGGAACTGTCGCAGGAATTCAATCGCCGCGGGCTTCATACGGCCGTATTGTCCGGGGAGAATAAACCCGAAGACCGCGCGGACGTGCTCGCTCATCTGGGACAAGATGAAAAGGCCGGTGGACTCGATATGGTTCTGAGCGTCGGCGTGCTCTCCGAGGGAGTGGACGTTGTCAGTGTCAATGTCGTCATTTTTATGCGTCCTACGGAAAGTCCGATTGTTTTTATTCAGCAGTTGGGACGCGGACTTCGTAAAGCACCCAATAAAGAATTCGTAAACATTCTCGACTTTATCGGTAACAGTGACCGAAATTGGCTTATTCCCGTTGCTCTGTCGGGCGACAATTCCTACTCGAAGGAGGGCATGCGGAAATTTATCCAAAGCGACTCGCGTACCTTGCCGGGGGCTTCGACCGTGCAGTTTGACGAAGTGGCGCGTGAAAAGATTTACCGCTCGATTGATAAAGCGGCGACGGACAGCTACAAACTCATGAAAGAGTCTTACGACATGCTTCGTCGCAAACTCGGTCGCCGCCCCGATCTTGTGGACTTCGATCCGCATAACGGGATTGATCCGAGGCTCTTCTTTGAGCATAAGGACTTCGGATCTTATTACGCTTTCCTCAAAAAGGCCGATCCGGCGAGTTTGGAAGTCTTATCGGAGCGTGCCGAAAAGATGATCTGGTATCTCTCGAAGAAAATCGGTAACGCGCATCGACTCTCGGAGGTCATCCTGCTTGACGCGATCTTAGGAGGCGAGACGGGCTGGCTCAAAGAACGCTTTGAGACCGAATTGGCTGCGCAGACGGGACGAACGCTGACGACACTGCATCTTGAGAATGTGTTGAAGATCATGAGCTGCGACTTTCAGCGTAAGGCCGAAGAGGCCGAGGCGCTTCAAGACGCGGTCTTTGTGGAGAAAATCGGCGACGACTTCCGTGCCTCGTCCGGATTCCTGCAGGAATTGACGGATGAGCATTTTGCTCGAATGGTGGCTGATCTCACGGCCTTTGTTCGCCGTCGCTGGACGGAACATTTTGCTCAAACCTACCGCGATACGGCCTTTGTGATTAATGAGCGTTATACCTATGAGGATGTCTGCCGTCTGCTCGACTGGGACAAGAATCTGAACGGCGGGGCTATCGGCGGTTATTTCTATGACTACCGCACCAAGACCTTGCCGGTTTTCATTAATTACGAAAAGGCGGACGGGGCGATTCAATATAACGACCGCTTTAAGTCGCCCGAGGAATTGGTCGCGCTCTCAAAGACCGACAGTCAGGTAACGTCTGTCTATGCGGACCATATTTATAAGCGAACCGATGCGGATCGGGCGAATCGTCTTTTCCTCTTTGTGAGGCGCAACAAGAAAGATATCGGAGCCAAGGCTTTTTATTTCTTGGGCGAAATCGAGGCCGTCGGCGAACCCAGGGCGCATAAAATGCCCAAACGTAATAAACCGACGGAAACGACGGATGTTTTCGAAATCGACTATCGTTTGGAAAGACCCGTTAGTCCGCAGATGTATCGTTTCCTCACGGTCGAAGATAAGGAAGACAAATGAAACGAATCGAAGTAGTCGCTGCGATTATTCATCATGAGGGCCGCATCCTTGCCACGCAGCGCGGGTACGGCGACTTCAAGGACGGTTGGGAATTCCCCGGCGGTAAGATGGAGCCGGGGGAAACGGCCGAGGCCGCCATTGTGCGGGAAATCAAGGAAGAGCTGACCGTGACGATCAGACCGGAAAAATTGGTGACGACTGTCGAGGCGGATTATCCGAAATTTCATCTGACGATGCATTGTTTCTTAGCAACGATCGAATCGGGCGACATTAATCTGCTCGAACACGAAGATGCAAAATGGCTCGGCAAAGAAGAGCTCGATTCTGTCGCGTGGCTGCCCGCTGACGTTGAGGTCGTTAAAAAGCTCAAGGCAATCCTCAGACATTGAGTCATGTTCCAGTCTGCCACAGAGGCCCGTTTTCTGAGATTCGTTCTGGGAAGTCGGGCTTTTTTCTTCATTTGAACCGCTTAGTGCGGCAGGGAAAATTCGAAAAAGGACAACGATTCTCAATCATTGAAACGATAAAAATCGATCCGCTCGCGTTAAATGAGAAGCAGTGTTCTTTAGCTGTCAATTTCAGACTGACATTATAAGAGGATAAAAGACTGCTTAACAGAACAATTTATTTGGCGAATCGGGCTTACGGGAATCGTTTCAGACAATAAGCGTTGGAATATAACTCAATGCCGATCCGGTGGGCGGTTCTTTTAGATTTCGGACGGGAATTTTGACGTTGAGAAAGATACACGGCTAAAGTGGTTTGATCAAAGACTTTTTAGGACTTTCCTGCATGAATAAAACCACCTCCGTCGAAGAAGCTCTTCTCAAGGATGCCGGCTTTTTTCTGACACCGCGGCGTGTTCGAATGTTGGAAGTTTTCCACGACCGTGCCAGAAACCATGAGGGGCTTCCCAAGCACCTCACGGCCGAGGATCTTTACGAAGCGCTCAATGCCGAAGGAATCAAGGCGAGCCTCGGAACCATCTACCGAGCGCTGAGTGCTTTTGCTGAAAAAGGTCTTCTTCGTGAATTTAACGCGGGCGGTTCGCGAGCTTTCTACGAATGGGCCGACTGTGCACATCACGACCACTTGATCTGCACGGGATGCCGTCAGATTTTGGAATTCGTGGACGAGGGGCTCGAAGACTCGCAACGCCGCATCGCGGAAAAATACGGCTTCAAGCTGACGGACCACGTGACGGTACTCTATGGCAAATGCGCCGACTGTTGCGCTCGAAAATAAGATTCCTATCAAAAAAAAGCTCAATTGAGCGATCCCCGGAAGGTGATACCTTGCCGGGGATATTTTTTGGGCGCTTGTCGCCGCTCGTTGGCAGCGGCTCGCAAACTGCATCGGACAAAACCGCCCGATGTCGGGCCGTCCGAAAACTTTAGCGGTCCTCCGCCCACTCCTTTGCAAAGGCGACAAAGGCTCGCAAATCGCCCGAGAGGTACTTTTTGCGATGAAGACAGAAAGAGAGCTGTCGCTTGAAGCTGCGTTGGCAATGAATTTGGGCGATGGACTGTGAGTAGAAGGGGTCGGAGAGTACGCGCTTACTCATATAAGAAATCCCCATGCCGCGCATGAGCATCGAGACGATGATTTTGAAGCTGTTGACTTCTGCGGCGATATTTTTAGTTTTGAGGTACTGACCGATCTGTGTATTGAAGAAGTTTCGCGTGCTCGAACCTTTTTCTCGCAGAATCCAGTTTTCTTTCGAGAGTGCGTCCCAGGTAGCAGTTTTGCCGGCCAACGGGTGACTTTTCGCGGCAATGACGACCATCTCGTCCGACATCCAGGGTTCGGTTTGTAGGTCGGGTTCCGTCACCGGGCCTTCGATGAGGCCGAGGTCGGTTGAGAAATTCAAAAGCGATCGGGCGACATCTTCGGTGTTCCCGACGGTGATGGCCGGCATCCAGCCCGATCTGAGTCGAAAGTCCGCCAAGAGGTCAACCGCGAGGAAGTTTCCGACGGTGAGCGTCGTCGCCAATCTCAATTGCCCGCGGGCCGAGTCGGTAAACAGCGTTTCAAGGTCGCGTGAACGGTCGAGCAGTTCTTCGGCATGCGGAATCAGACGTCGGCCTTCGGAGGATAGTAAGAGTCGGCCGCGGACTCTCTCGAAAAGGTCGACTCCCAATTGCATTTCCAGATCCGTCAAGGCCTGACTCGCCGCAGATTTGCTCATGGCAAGGTCAAGAGAAGCCGTCGTGAGGTTCTGCGTTTTGGCGATTGCGAGAAAAACCTGCAATTGTCGAAAGGTAATGTGCATAGGATTTCCGTTGAGAGAGTAGGGCAAACGAACCTCTTTCGTCCCTTGACAAAGTTTTTCCTTATGAAAGACGAAAGGCTCTTTCTGCCATTCTACGCAAATCGTTCGGGAAAAACGAACGATTGATTCGAAAATTGGAGACATTGGTTAACGAAGCCTTTGTCAAAATACGCGTGCCTTTCTGCAGTTTCCGTTCGACATGTCTTCAGGCATTACCGTGTCGACCGCCTCCTCCGGGGAAATTGCGGAAAGGCATCCCGATCCCCTTACAAGCACGGAGCGCGACGAACTCCAACGAAAAGTCGCGTCCGCCCAAAAAAATGATTAAGAAGCTTCACTACAAAGTGCGCGGTCTGCCGACTCCCCTGGCAGGGCTTGCGCTCGGTATTGCCAGCCTCGGCTGGTGTCTTGAAAATGTCTTCGACTTAAACGGCTGGGGACAGATGGGCGGCGCTTCGATTGCTTCGACCCTGCTTCTTGTCCTCTTCATTCGCTTCGTGGCGCATGCCGATACCCTCTGGGAAGATATGCAGCATCCGGTCGTGGGTTCCATTGTTCCGACCTTTGCCATGACGATGATGGTGATTTCAGCCACGATAGGGCGCTTTGATCCGAGCGCAGGCACGGCCATTTGGCTCTTCGCGATTTTTCTTCACTTGACGGCCTTCTTCATCTTTTCCTACTGGCGCATGAACGATCCGAACCTGCACCTGATGGTTCCGTCGTGGTTTGTGCCGCCGATCGGTATTGTCGTCGCCTGTGTGAGTTTCCCGGATGCCTGGGCGTTTTTGCCGCTCGCCTCGGCTCTCTTCTGGTTCGGGCTTGGCTGCTACGCGATCATGCTTCCGCTCATGATCTATCGTCTGATTTTCTTAAACGAAGTTCCGAATGCCGCTAAGCCCACGATTGCGATTTTGGCCGCGCCGGCGAGCCTTTTGCTTGCGGGTTATCTCACGATTGAAAACGATCCGTCGCTTCTTCTTTGCAGTTTGCTCTTCGGCATCGCCGTTCTGATGACCTTCGTGATCTATTTCTCCTTCTGGCGTTTGCTGCGTCTGCAGTTTTCGCCGGGCTATGCGGCCTTTACCTTCCCGATGGCAATCGGTGCAACGGCACTCTTTAAGCTGGCCGACCGTCTGCAGTACTACCCCGGCTGCCTTGAATATTCGAAGCAGATCGGCTGGTTGGCTCAGTTTGAATTGGCCGTGGCAACCGTCGTGATTTCTTACGTTGCAGTCCTTTATGCGGTTAATATTCGCAAGTTCCTTCCTAAGACGCCTGAGGGAGGCGTTGAGCAGAAGACGGCGAGTGTCGCTGCTCCCTAAAAAGCTGTTTTTAGCACTCAGATTCGGTTGCAACATTCTTCAATGTTTGACCGACACTAGAAAAGTGCTACAATACCCGCCAGGAAGTGACAGTCTCCTTGCAGACCTTTATTGCCTCATCGTGTTTGCAAGTCGAGTGAAAAGCACTTCCGTCGGTAACGTCACCGCAATGGCGTGATCGACTTTTTTAGGGAGACCGATGCAACGTCGGCCTCCCATTTTTTTGCAAAAAAAAAGGGTGATCGGTCTTTTTTTTGTTAAGGTCGCAGTTCGGGTAAGAAGTCAAATTTTGTGATTTGAACATTTTATATGTTCTTTTAGAAATACGTAATTTCTTTGATATCGCTTGAGAGCTAGGTAAAAACTCTCAGCTCGTTTGGCTCATGTCAGAAAAGCAGAGACTAGTCGGAAACCCTAAGACGCAGAGTGACACAATGAAATTTTCGTTTCTAAAAAAAACGAGCCGTGTTTCCCACTCGATATTCAAGCGGAGCGGAAAAGCGGCAACTTCAGACCTCATCAAAAGGAAAGCCTCATGGCAGTAAATCCACAGACTGCGGAGCTCGGCGCCCTCAATCGCTTTCTCAATGTGATTGAAGCGCTCGGTAACAAACTTCCGCACATTACGATGCTCTTTATCTGGGCATTGATCATTACGCTCTTCGTGTCGCTCGCGTTGAGTTTCATCCCCTTCGATTACAAGCACCCGGTGACGGGGCAGGTGATCCAGGTGGTCAACATGCTCTCCCCCCACAATCTCCTTGACCTGGTGATTTCCTCGGTCAAGAACTTCATGAACTTCCCGCCGTTGGGTATGACCATTGTCGCCACGCTCGGGATCGGTATTGCCGAAGGCTCCGGCTTTATTCACACGCTCCTTCGCAAGTTGATGAGCTACATCCCGAAGTCGGTGCTGACGCCCGCCGTGGTTGTCGTCGCCATTATCTGTCACTTGGCCTCCGACTCCGTTTACGTGATTTTGATGCCCTTGGCCGCGCTGATGTTCTATTGCGCGGGCCGTCATCCGATGGCCGGCGTCGCCTGTTCCTTCGCCGGTTTGGCGGGCGGTTTTACGGCTTCCTTTACGCCCTCCGTGATCGACCCCGTGATGCAGGGCTTTACGCAGGCTGCGGCTCAGACGATCGACCCCGAGTACATGGTCAACGTTCTCTGTAATTATTTCTATGCCTTGGGCGGCACGACCTTCGTGGTGCTTGCCGTTTGGTACGTGACCGACAAGATTGTGGAACCGCGTTTGTGGGCCACGATGCCGATTGACAAGGAAATTGCCAACGATGCCGATCTGAAGTTGAATGCCGTTTCCGACATTGAAAACAAGGGCTACCGCTATGCAGGTTGGACCTTCCTTTTGATCGGTGTTGCGCTCTTTGCGCTTTGCTTCCCGGACAATTCCATTATGCGTGCGCCGGACGGCTCCCTGACGAGCCCGAAGTCCCCGGTGATGCAGGCGATCGTTCCCTTGATCTTCATCTTCTTTGCGGTGCCGGGCGTTGTCTACGGCTACGTGACGGGTAAGTTCAAGTCCTCGACCGACGTCATTCAGTCGATGGAAGGCATCATGAAGATGCTCTTGGGCTTTATCGTCTTTGCCTTCTTTGCCGCACAGTTCCTCTACGTCTTCGGCAAGTCCAATATCGGTACGCTGTTGGCCATTTCCGGTGCTCAGTTCCTGAAGGATCTCGGCATGCCCTCGGGGGTTTCTCTCTTGGGTGTGATTCTCTTTACGGCCTGTTTGAACCTTTTGATTACGTCCGCCACGTCGAAGTGGGCCATTTTGTCCGTCATCTTCGTGCCGATGCTGATGATGCTGGGCATTTCGCCTGAATTGACCCAGGCCGCTTTCCGCGTCTCCGACTCGGCCGTGAACGTCTGCACGCCGCTCTTCCCCTTCTATCCGCTCCTGATCGGATACTGCCAGCGCTACTGCAAGCAGTGCGGTGTGGGGACGATGAGTGCCATGATGCTGCCTTACACGTTCGCGCTTTTGATCGTCCTGACAGCCGTTCTCTACGTTTACTGGGGCCTTGGTATCCCCTTGGGCTTTGATTCCGGTTACGTCTATCCGCCGATTGTTGACTAATCCGTGACAAACGAATCCCTGCCTTTTTACTGTCTAAGAAGGCGGGGATTTTTGTCTGAAGTATCTGTTTGATTTTTTGGGCCGGTTCGTTTCCGGAATCGGCATTAGAAGGAGTGACTCCTATGTTGGATCAGTACAAAAGTTTGCTTCGCGAACGCTTTTTCCGCTATGTGCAGATTGCGAGCGAAAGCGACCCGAAGGTGGGTGTCGTGCCGTCGTCAGAAGGTCAGCGCGACTTTGCAAAGGCCGTGAAGGCGGAATTGGAAGATTTCGGTGTCGAAGATATCGAGTTAAACGAGCATGCCATTCTGACCTGCCGGCTGCCCGCCAACGTTGAAGGTGCGCCCACGGTCGGCTGGGTCGTGCATATGGATACGGTGCCCGTCAACCTTTCGCCCAACGTTCATCCGCAGATGATTCGCTATGAAGGCGGCGACGTTCTGTTAAATAAAGAGAAGAACATCTCGATTCTGCTTTCCGAACATCCGGAACTCGCCGACTATGTGGGCGACGACATTATCTTTACAGACGGCACGAGCGTCTTGGGTGCCGACAATAAGGCGGCTGTCACGAACGTTGTGACGATGCTCGAAATCCTCAAAGCCGAAAACCGCCCGCACGGAGAAATCCGCGTCGCTTTCGTGCCGGACGAAGAAATTGGGCTTTGCGGCTCGAAGCTCTTGGATCTCGAGAAATTTAAGGTCGACTTTGCCTACACGATCGACTGCTGTGCGCTGGGCGAAATCATCTACGAAACGTTTAATGCGGCGTCTTTCTTTGTTGACATCGAAGGCGTGACGGCCCATCCGATGAGCGCAAAGGGCGTCCTTGTGAATCCTTTGCTCGTCGCTACCGACTATATCCGTATGTTTGATCGTCTCGAAACGCCCGAAAACACGGAAGAAAAGGAAGGGTATTGGTGGTTCACCGATTGCGAAGCCAATGCGTCAACCTGCCGTTTGATCGGCAACATTCGCGACCACAACAAGGCTCGCTATGAAGAGCGTAAGGCCGCGGTGATCGCCAACGCCGAGAAGCTTCGTGAGATGCATCCGCGCGCGAAGATTACGGTGCGAGTCGAAGACGTTTACGCCAACATCGCGGACAGCATCGGTGAGAATCGCTGGCCGATCGATTTGCTCTACGAAGCCGCCGACATTCTCAACATCAAGACGATCACGAAGCCCATGCGCGGCGGGACGGACGGTTCGGCCTTGTCGGTGAAGGGACTGTTGACGCCCAATTACTTTACGGGCGCATTGAATTTCCACTCTTACGCGGAATTCCTCCCGATGGAAAGCTTCGCGAAGAGCCTCGCGATGACCTTGACGTTAGTTGATCTGATTGCGAAGAAGAAGGCCTAAAGAAAGCCTGAAATCGTCCGACTGACGGTAAAGAAAATCCGATCGTTGTCGTTATGTGAGTAGCGGGACGGTCGGATTTTTTTTCTTTGCGTCGGGACGCAGATTTGCTCTTGGGACTCAAAATCTCTGCAAAGGCGCTATGCTTAAAAGAATCGGATTTGGAAACGATCGTCTCTCGGAGAGAAGAGCCGTAGGTGCAGAAGGCGGGTCGTGTTTTGCCGGTCGGCGTGCTAAGCTTCTCAACAATATCTCAACAATATCTCAACGATCTTTCGTTATTTCTAAAGGAACAGCAAAGAAATGGCTTCCGTCAATAAAGCAATCATCGTCGGTACCGTCGGCCGCGACCCGGAAACGCGTTACGCTCAGAACGGCGAAGTGCCCATCACGACGCTCTCCGTAGCGACGACCCGCTACTGGCGTAATCAGGCGGGCGAACGTCAGGAAGAAACGGAATGGCACCGCATCGTTTTCTTCCGCCGCTTGGCCGAAATTGCTCAGCAGTATCTGCGCAAGGGCTCTTCCGTTTATGTGGAAGGCCGTGTGGCGACGCGTAAGTACACCGACAAGCAGGGTGTCGAACGCTTCACGACGGAAATCGTGGCCGAATCCATGCAGATGTTGGGCGGCCGCCGCGACGACATGGGTGAGGGTGCTCGGGCACCGCAGGCTCCTGCACAGTCTGCTCCTCAGCCGGCGCAGCAGTCCCAGCCGGCTGCCGCTCCCTACGACGACGTTCCGTTCTAAAAATTTCTTTTAGACGAGACCTCCGAGTGAGGTCGCCAAAGCCTTCGGATCGGATCTTCGGATCGCGCGCCGAAGGCTTTTTTCATTCGGACGATATGAAGATAGAGAAGGTTTTCTTCATACGGCAGCTGTGCTTCAGGTGTCTTGAACTGGCGTTCGTTCTCTAAATTGTCGAACTGACAGTGCTCGAATGTTTCTTGGAACACTATGAGGTTTTCTCCCAATGGCAAGGTCGGGGCGACAGGTGTAATGTTCTGTTAAGAATTTCTTAAGGATTCAAACCCCGAACGAAGATAAGAAGACGCGACGCCCAATCCGTCGATGCCGACGAAGCCCCCAAAAGTCGGGTACCGATGAATGATTTGGCCTAAGTCGCGATCTCAATGAGCTTGAGAGAGGAGAACATCATGTCCGTTCGTTTTGCCGTGGCACTCGCTTGTGCCGCTTTGACCGTTTCCGCCGGTTCCTTTGCCGCGGGTCTAAATGCCTTTGAGGCCAATAGTGAAAAGTTTGCAGACGTCTTCCCGCTTCAGTACGGCTCTTATGTTCATTCGCTCAAAACGAGTGAAGAACCCGATCGCTTTAAGACGCCTGTTGACCCGATGCACAGCATCATCTACGGGAAGCTCTACAACTATCGCAATATGGTCGAAGGCAAACGCTCTCATGCGAATTCCATGCTCGAAGCTTATTGGTCTATGGGAGCAAGTAAAGACGGTTTCCAGCGTTGCCTTCCGTGTCACAGTGCCGACACACCGCGTCTTTTGAATGAAAAAGGCGAAAAGGGCTTTTACGAAGGGAAGTTTGACGCGATGGCCGAAGGGCTGAATCCTGTCGGTTGCGCCAACTGTCACAACACGGCTTCCTGGCAGCTTCGTGTCTTTGCGCCGCACGCTCGCGAATCGATCAAGAAGATGGGTAAAGATCCCGATCATCTTTCTGCAGTCGACGCGAAGACCTATATCTGTACGCAGTGTCACTTCGAGTATGACAAGGTCAAGAAAGACGGCATTATTTTCCTTGAAAGTGATTGGACGCTCTACGGCAATATTGATCGTCTGGCGAAATACTACGACGAAGAAATGAAACCGAACCTCACGCATCCGCTCAGTCAGGCTCCGCTCGTTCGTCCGATGAATAATGAAGCCGGTATGGCTATGCAGGGTCAGCACGCCAAGCACGGCGTTGCCTGTGCCGACTGCCATTTGCCGAAGACGAAAGATGCGAAGACCGGCAAAGCCTTCACGCAGCACGATTTGATCGAAGGTTCCCGCATGCTTGACGAGGCTTGCATGTCCTGTCATACCGAAAGCGATCGCAAGACGGTTGAGGCCGACCTCAAGGCTCGCACCGGTGAATACCGCGGTCCGCGTATGCAGGCCCTGGGCCGCGAATTGGCCAACGCCCACCTCCTGATCCAGAAGGGCCTGAAGGCTGGTGCAACGCCCGACGAATTCAAGACCGTTTATGCCGATCTTCGCAAGGCTCAGTGGCGCTGGGATTACACGATGTGGTTGAAGGGCGGCGCTTTCCATTCGAGCTTCAATATCCAGAAACTTTTGGCCGACGGGTTCGATCATGTGACGAAGGCAACGCACGGTATCTATGAAGTGCTCGCTCGCCACAATGTGAAGGATCTCGCGATTCCGGATTACTCCACGCCCGAAGCCGCCGCGAAGATTTTGGGTGTTGCTTACCCGGCTGCCGAACCCGATCGCATCGACTATAAGAATGTCTTTGAAGCGATCGAAGCGCATGGTCACGACATGAATTCCGAAATCATGCGTCATACGCTTGAAATCCTCAAAAAGGAAGGCAAGTAAGTCGATGCCGTAGAGCCGTTCGTGATGAAGGGGCGGCTTCTTCAAGCTGTCTAAACACAAACCCCGAGTTCTTTTCGAGCTCGGGGTTTCGCGTTCATGGGGTTTCGATAAGTCCAGATGACTTTTCCGCTTCGGGCGAATGCCAGCTGAAGATATTGATTCGGCGGCCTTCGGGGATTTTGCCTTCAGGCGGCGTCATGCGGGAAGGCCACCAGGCAATGCGTGTCACCTGACTCGTCCAGCCTGGAATCACGAGCCATTCGTTACGAAGAATCCGGTCGAGCACTTTGACGTTAACGGTGAGTTCCTTTTTGCTTTCGGGACGTGAAATTCTGGCAATGAGTTCATCCACCGCCGTACTGCGAATGCCCGAATAATTGCGCGTGCCGTTTTGATCCGCGGCGCGGCTTCCCCAGAAGTACTGCTGTTCGTTGCCGGGGTTCGAGGACTGAGGAATGGTCATCAGAACCATGTCAAAGTCAAAATGACGAAGCGAATTGATGTACTGCGTCTGATCGACGGGGGTGAGTTTCACGTCAATGCCGATACGGCGCAGATCCGCCACCCAGCTGCCGAAAATACGGGCCATTGACGGGGAATAGAGTTTGAAAGTGAGTTCAAGGGGCTCGCCTTTCCGGTTTTTCATGATCCCGTTTTTCATATTCCAACCGGATTCGTGAAGAAGACGGATGGCCCGGCGGATGACGGCGCGCGAGCGATTCGGATGCGTGTAGTGATTGATGACGGGCAAATGCTCGTAAGCCGAGGCATCCAGATCAGGAAGGCTCTCGAGAACCTTGCGTTCTTCCGGCGTCAAGACGGGCGAGGCCTGAAATTCGTCGGTGCCGCTCCAGAAACTTTCGGTGCGCTCGTAAGCATCGAAAAAGACCGTCTTATTGACGCGCGGGAAGTCAAACATGATTGTCAAAGCTTCGCGTACGCGGCGATCCGAAAGGTAAGGCCTGCGCGTATTCAGGAAGACCCCGGACATCCCGAAGACATCTTTAAAGGCGACTTCCGCCTTTATGATCCGGCCGTCATGAACGGGCGGTACGTTATAGGCGAGCATCCAGTCTTTAATCGTCAATTCGTTAAAGAAGTCGATGTTGCCCGCGAAGAAAGCTTCGCGCATGACGGTCGTATCTCGGAAATAGTCGACCGTGATCGTCTCGAAGTTATAAAGACCGCGAACAAGCGGAAGGTCGTTACCCCACCAGGCCGGATTGCGTTTCAAAGCCACCTGCTGGCCCATGCGCCACTCGGAGAATTGATAGGGACCCGAGCCCGGCATCGGATCGCTCTGAGGATCGCCGATCTGACGGTTTTTCCACCAATGGGCGGGCAAGACCGGCAACTGCGCCACGATAATCGGGAGTTCTCGGTTGTCACCCGACTTGAAAATAAAGCGCACCGTACGATCGTCGATCTTGTCGATGCCTTTGACTTCACGATAATAGTTGCGGTGAATGGGCGAAGCCTCGGTCATGAGCGCATTGAAGGTCCAGACGACGTCGTCGGCCGTGACGGGTTGCCCGTCCGAGAAACGCGCTTTCTCACGCAAAACCACCGTCATCGAGCGGCGGTCGGGGGCCACGTCGAAAGTCTCGGCAAGAAGCCCGTGCATCATAAAGTCGTGCTCTTCGTCCGAAACGCCCAAGGTTTCATAGGTAAGGCCGACCAAGCCCGCCGGCATGCCTCGCGGCGAAAACGGATTGAAGCTGTCGAACGTCCCGTCGACACCCATGCGAAGCGTACCGCCTTGAGGAGCGGCAGGGTAGGTGGCGGAAGGGACAAGACCTTCTTCTCCCCAGATGTCCATGACGGCTGTAGGCGTTGCAAGGGCTGTTGTTGCGGGCAGGAGCGCGGTCGCCAGCGTGACTGAGAGCGCTGCCGCCGTGAGGCTTCTAACGAGAGGACGCAGCGAAAACGGTTGTCGGACCATATGACCTCACGAAAGCAAAATCACCAAAACAAAAGGAAAGTATGCGTTTCAGTCTACTTGGGTTTCCTCGGTCTGTTCATCGGGCGGCGGCAACCTTCGGGAAAATCCCGAGAGTTTTGTTTAAGCGTTTCGGAAGCGAGGCTGGTGCGGACTCAGTGGGCGAGCAGGGACGGGAAGTCTCTTAGAGAGGTATAAAAGCGCGTATTTCCTGCAAAAAAACGTTGGATTCGGGCTAAACTTCAAATTTGCCGCTCCCGAAAATTCCGCTTTTTTCTCGAAATTTTCAAAGAAAAATCAACGAGATCCTTTTTAGGAGCCATCATGGCAAACCCTCAGTCCATTTACGATACAGACACGCATCCCGCCGGTGCCGCCGCACCGGCCGAGACCTTGCTGCTTCTTCACGGGTTCTTCATGGACGGGCGTATGTTTCGTCACCAGGTCGAAGCTTTCAAAAACCGTTTCCGCATCATCGTGCCGGATCTTCGCGGCTTCGGCCAAACGCCGTCTGCGGGTGTGATGAGTCTCGAAGCGCAGGTTGACGAACTTGTGGAGCTCATGACCTCTCTCGGGATTGAGCGCTTTCACGTGGACGGGATGTCAATGGGCGGTTATCTCGCCCTTCGGATGGCCAAGCGCTATGCCGATCGTCTTCAGAGTCTCATATTGATTGCAACGCAGTCGAACAGAGACAATCCCGAAACGGTGAAAAATTTCACGCAGCTGAGAAATAATTGGCCCCATCCGATGGTGCGCAAGATGATTGTCGAGGGATTGTTGCCCGTCATCATCGGCGACAATCGAGCCGAAAAGGATTTCTGGCGTCCCATTTGGTTTGCCCACGATCGCCAACGCTATGGATGCGATGATTGCTCGCGAAGAGCTTGATCCGTCGACGATTACGCTTCCGACCGCCATCGTTCACGGCACGGCCGATATCGGTATTCCGTTGTCGGCGGCCGAAGCCAACCACAAGGCGATTGCGGGATCGGTACTTCTCAAGGTGACGGGTGCCAAGCATGCCGTCAATCTCACGCACAGCGAAGGAGTGAACGCCTTCCTCACGCGATTCTTTGACGGACTCTAGTCAAAGACAATCGGAAATAAGTCCGAGCCGAGAACGAAACGGTTCGGGCTTGTTTCTCAAGGGAATTGTTCGCTCCTCTCGGAATGAAAAATGACCGAGATAATCGCTATATGAACTCTTGTCCGATCAGTGTTCGAACTGCACGCACGCTGCTTTTTCAATACTAGTTCGAAGGCGATTTTCAGGCGCCGACGGGATTTTGACGGAGCGCTTCTCGCGCAATACGAGGACGTGTTTTGCCAGATCGATGACTGCAACAAAATTCAATCCGAATTTGGCGATCTCAACATGATGTGAGAGCGCATCATTGTTCTTTGTCAGCGGTCGAAGTAAAGCGCAAGGCTATTTTCGTGCAGTACGTCACTTGGCTCTGAGTGATGAAAGAAAAAGCCTGCCGTTGGCTCCCGATCTGTGCGACAGGGAAACGGCAGGCTGGGGAAAAACAACTTTCGGGGTTGAGCAGTGAAGACAGAGAGCGGTCGAAAGGGCGTCTCGGACACTAGGAGAAAGACAGCACCAGTCGCAATGTCGGCACGTTGAGCAGGACACCGAAAGCCGACTCGCATATCCGATGGCCTCCGTTTCTCTGGCGAAGGGATGTCGGACAGCGGGTAAACACGGTTTCTGAGCTAGAGAAACGCGTTTTTTTGATCAATCCCAAGATCGGGATAATTAATACTTAATTCTTGGCGTTGGCCACAATCTTGTTAATGGCTTCGCGAGCCTTTTCATAATCGTGACCGGCTGTCGGATGGCATGCCATACAATCGGCAACTTTTTCCGAATCGGCCATCTTATTGTGCATACGGGCGATCACGGGTTTTTGATCATTTTCCATTTTTGCCAAATCGTGACAGCCGAGACAGGACGAAAATTCGCGCTCTCTCATGAGAGCTAAAACGTTGCCGGCCATTTCAGGACGTTTTTCAATCTGCTTTTCGGGGGTGTTGAGGTGTCCAAAAACTTCACCAATCCCGGAATGCGAGGCAGAAACGATCTTGTCGGCCAAGAGAGCCGTGTATTGAATCGGATTGTTGTGGCCGTTGGATTCATTGAGCAAATGGCAGTCCGAACAACCGGCCGACACACCTGAGGAGGTGTTGTAGTGCAGGCCCTTTTTGTAAGCAGCGTAAGTGACGTCCATCGAATGGCAGAATTCGCCGCAAAAAGCGGTTGAACCGGCCCAATGCATTGCATTGGAAAAGCCGGTCGAAAAGACGATGCCGACAGCGGCACCGATGACAACGAGACCTGCGACGGTCCATCGCCCGTTGTGACGAAGAGAGGATTTTTGCTTTTTGTCGTCGTTTTGCATGGTGTTTAAATTCTCTTTAGGGAGAAGACGGTGAAAAGACCGTCTTCTCGAGCGAAGAAAAGGATCAGCGCTTGCCGAAAACCTTTTCGTTTGTGCCGTAGGGCCCGATGTTCAAGTCGCGCTTACGAACTTCATCAACGCGGTCAAAGGCTTCTTCGGCTGGTGTCAGGTACTTCACGTCGCGGCGCCAGTGATAGTTGAAGCCGGCAAAGTGGGCATTCTTCGGATACCAGTAAAGAACGCCGAGTCCTTTTTCATAGATGGGAGTGTTGTGAATCGTGTTGCCCGGAATGTAAAAGTACTGTCCCTTCTTGAGATCGACGAAACGACCGTCGGCCAGAGTTTTACTTTCGCCGTTGACGACGTAGTAGCACTCGGGCTGAGCATGGTAATGCGGTTCATGGTCTGACATGCCGCCGTCAGTGATGCCGATAACGACAGGAGAATCGGAGAGATCCTTCCATAGATAACCGACGGGTGAATCCTGATATTTACAGCTCTTTACCTCAAGTACATTGCCCTTGTCGTCAAGACTCTTGCAAAACCGTTGATCCGCAGCAATCGAATTGTTGGCACGAATCGTCTTGAAGTTGATCTTGCCGGCCTCCCAGTCGGCGATGTAGCGTTCGACTTCAGGATTACGGCAAGCTTCGGGCATCGTGTCAGAGGGCACATTTGGGTTAGACCAACGCGGCACGTAGAGGGGTTCCTGATAAGCGAACTGTTCATGCGCGGGCGTTTCAGCTGCAGTGGCCTGCGAAAGGAGTGCGACTGTCAGAAGAAAGATTTTTTTCATTTTTAGTGAAAATGTAAGAACTGTGTGGTGTGGAGTAGGAGTGATGACGCCGGTTCGACGTATTAAGGCACCTTGAAGTCGAATTGGTGGCACTGATTGCAGTAGTTGTCGGTTTCTTCGTGTTGAATGTGGCAATTCGTACAATCGAGCTGATCCTGATAGTGCGGCGACATGTGCGGGTTATGCGGCTTTACATCGGCCGTTTTCTGTGCAAGACCCTTGGTGTTGTGGCACTGCGTGCAGGTTTCGATCGTCGGGTATTCGATGTTTTTCAGATCCGGACCGTGGCAGGTTTGGCATTCAAGACCGCGCGCAATATGACGGTTGGCACCGAAGTTGTCGGCAGCGTGGGCTGAAGTGAAAGCGAGGAGGAAAAGCGCGGCCGCAATCGAAATTTTCTTCATGATGAGAGATGACAGGCTGAGGTAAGGGAGAGCTTCCTGTAGGTTGGAAATAAGCGAGAAAACGGAAGCTCTCCGGAAGGTGAAAAGGCCGAAATTAAGCCTTCACGATGCTCTGACCGGCGATGCGGCCGTGAACGATACAGTCGGTAATCGAGCAGGTACCGAGGCGAACGGCACCGTGCGTACCGCCAGCGGCTTCACCGGCGGCAAAGAGCCCCGGAATCGGCTGATCGGTGACGCAGTCAAGTGCACGAGCTTCGCGGTCGATGCGGATGCCACCCATGCAATGGTGAACCTTCGGCGCAAGACGCGAGACATACCAGGGGCCCTGTTCAAGCGGACGGGCACCAACCTGAATAATGCGGCCCATCGCGTCGGTCTTTGCCTTGGCGGCGACGTCGCGGTTATAGGTCTGAACGGACTGCTTGAGCTTGTCCATCGGAATATTGAACTTAGCGGCGATGGCTTCGAGACTGTCGAACTTGAAGACGCAACCCTTTTCGAGACACTTTTCAAGATGACCCGGACGGGATTCCTTGAGAGAGACCGAGAAAGCGTTCGTATCGGAAATGGCGATGCACTGCTGGTTCTTGTTGTTCAGATTGATGATGGCGTCGGCACGAACCTTGCGGTTGGCGAGTTCGTTCACGAAACGTTCGCCCGTCGTCGTGTTGACCCAGAGGCCGTACATAGCACAGCAGTCCTGTGCAAAACCCACGGCAAGGCCGAAACCCTTCTCGTCGGGAGAGGCCCAGGGACCGCACTGAATCCAGTCGGCCTGAATAATCGTGCAACCGATATCGGCGGCCTGACGCCACATTTCACCCGTAGCCCCCGGCTGATTAGTCGTTTCAAAGCGAGCGGAAAGCTTCGGGTCGTGCATGGAACGGTAGGCGACGTCGGCGCCGAAACCACCGTGAGCGAGGATGACACCCTTCGTGGCGCGGATGTATTGAACCTTACCGGAGTTGGCCTTCGGGAAACGATAGCCCTGGCGGACCTTCAGGCCCAACACGCGGCCGCCGTCTTCACGGATGATTTCTTCAACGAACGTGCGGTTGCGAAGAACGGCGCCTTGCTTTTTCGCGAGATCAAGACCCTTTGCAACAATCGTGGCACCGGTACCGGACTTCGTAATGCAACCGCGGGCGACGGTATGACCGCCTTCGGCTACCACGGTATTTTCGTTCCATTCGACACCGAGGACTTCTCGCGTCCAGTTCCAGGCTTCAAGACTCTTTTCCGCAACCATGCGAACCTGTTCGGGATTACCGAGGCCGAGGCCTTCGCGGTACATGTCTTCATAAAAGAGTTCGGCCGAGTCCTTAATGCCTTTCTTGGCTTGCATCGGCGTACCGGCAACGCCCATGGCGCCGGCGTTGATGTTGGAGTTGCCGCCGAAAACGCTCATCTTGTCGAGCACGAGGACGGAGGCACCGGCCTTTGAGGCTTCAACGGCGGCACACATACCGGCGAGACCGGAGCCGACGATGACAACGTCAAAAGTTTCGTCCCAGGCGGCGGGAACCTTGGTGGATGCATGGGCCGTAGAAGCGGCACCGAGGGCCAGGGCGGAACCTGCACCGGCAAACGCAAAGAAATTGCGACGAGAAAGCTGACTCATTGTTGTCTCCTTTTAGCGAGAGGGAGTCTTAGGTGAGAAACGGGCGAACGTCCTCGGAATTCGCTTTCGTTGACGCCGCTCTTGAAGTTGCGATAAATTGTAGAAAAGCCTGTCTCTTGCTGAAATAGACGGGAAAGCCAACATTTGTTGCAAAAATAACCATGAAAGTCAGAATCCGATTTTCCGAATGGAATCTCTTTTGTCAGCTTGCGAGTGAAGGGTCGATTGCCGCCGCGGCGAAGATGCTTGATGCGGATCCTTCGAACCTTAAACGACGGCTCGATGCGCTTGAAGAAAAGCTGCGTTTGCAGCTTTTCGTACGGGGACGAAACGGACTCTCAATGACTGTGGCAGGTCGCAATCTCTATGCACGCGTTCGTCCCTTGGTGGACGAAACCTTCCGTGTCATGGAATCGCAACGTTTGCCTGTTGAAACCGAAGAAGCCGCCAAAAATTACCTGTTGGCGTTACCGTTCGGGCTCTGGCGCGGGGCCGTCGAACGAGCGTTGCGTCGTTTGCGAGAACGTTTCCCGTTGGTCAATCTCAGTGTCTTTCTTTATGAAGGTTCGGAAGGAGTTCCGGATGGTATGAAACCCGATCTCACCGTGGCGGCCAGCGAAGGTGCCCTAGAACGCTCACGGTTGCTTGGGGAGGCACGCACTGTCATTTGTGCAACGCCTGACTATCTCGAACGTGAAGGCATGATTACGAGCCCCGAGGATCTGGCGCGGCATACGGTACTTACGGTAGGCGCACCCGCGCGCGGTCGGACTGTCCTCGTTAAAGATAATGAACGGTTTCCGGTAAAGGTTTTTCGGCAAATTGCCTTGCCCACGGTGGATGCAATGATCGTGAGGCTTCTTGCGGGCGAAGGAGTGGCACTGTCTTTGCCTGAGGAGCTTTTTGAAGAATTTGCACGGAAAAACAGGCTTCGGCGGCTTCTTCCGGATCGTCGTGCGCTTGATGTGCCTTACGTCGTGCGGATTGCTGAATCGGCTGAAAACGACCGAGCTATGCGCCATTTGGTGAGACTTCTTGAAGAAGAATGGCACCGGGAGGTGAATGATGTATAAGCAGCTTTTTGAACGTTGGTACGCTTTCGAAGACAGCTTGAGGCTCAAATCTTTCAGCGAGGCGGCCAGATCGGCTGACGAAACGACTAGCCAGATTTCACGCCGCATGAAGGCGCTCGAAGACGAACTCGGTGTGAAGCTGTGCGAGCGGCACAGAGACGGTGTGACGGCTACAGAAGCTGGCGTACGTTTTTTGAATGAAATGAGTCCTCTTATTCGCGATTTCGAGGCACTTGAGGAAAGCCTCGGTGGACAAACAAGAGCAACATTGCAACTGAGAACGCCTGTGTCTTTGGGGTCTGCCGTCTTTTCGCAACTGCCTGCAAGGCTTGCGAAAACAATGAAATCGTCAAATGAGAGCCCGTTACAGGTGACGCCGGTGCACGGGCCGATGCCCTTGCCAAGAATGACGACGGATATGTCCGTGCTGATTGCCGATGAGCCGCCCGATGCAGACGTCATTGCCCTGCGTCTCGGCCGCATTGCCTATGTATCGGCAGCGGCACCCGATTATCTCAATGCCAATGGTGATCCGCGTACCCCGGATGATCTCGACTTCCATCGTATTCTTCGAGGTCCTACAGCAGCAATGGAGAAAATACTCTTTCATTGCGATTGGGAAGAAAAGACACTCACGTCACATTTTGTGACGGATTACGAAACGGATTTGTCGCTTTACACCGCGGCGCTCGCAGGAAGCGGCGTAGCCATCGGATTGCCGCTCTTTTTGGCGCATAAAGCGCTTGCGGACGGACGATTGGTCGAAGTTCTTCCTTTCTGGAAAATTGCGCCCAAGACGGTGTGGCTTCTTCGTGTGCCGCAGCGCTTTCCGGATTTGGCGACTCAGCGCCTCATGATTGCCGTCAAAGATTTGTGGGCCAATACGCCGGGCTGTATTGATTGAGTGACGAGAATAAAGTAGAAATTGCAAATGTATACTGTAGAAAATGCAATGAAGAATGCTCCTGCAGGCTCTTTATCGAGACAAAATCCGGATGAAACCTGGGACGTGGTGATTGTCGGTTCCGGCTTTACCGGGATGGCAGCGGCGATTGAGGCGGCAAAGGCGGGTGCGAAAACTTTGGTGATAGAGAAAATGCCGACCGCTGGTGGAAATTCCATTATCGACGAAGGCATGTTGTCGGTCGTGTTGTCTCCGCAGCAAAAGAAACGCCATATTAAGGACTCGTCTTCGCTTTTGGCGGACGATATGCTGCAAAACGGAGAGTTCTTAAACGATCGTGAGAAGGTCACATTTATAGCGGATGAATCATCAAAGCTTTATGACTGGACGGTTGAAGAGCTCGGTATCGAATGGCTTCCGGTTGTTACGTGGGCTGGCGGGCACAGTGTGCCGAGAACGCTGACAGTAAAAACGGGTTCGGGGCGGGAGATCTACGAAAAATGCTACGAACGCGTAAAAGCCTTAAACGTTGAGATTCGTTGCCGTACGTATGTGGAGCAAATCGATAGAGATGCCGACGGCGCGCACGGTGTTTTTGTGCGTGAAGGATATGATTTTCCCGATTCAAGCTCCGGAAATCCCCGTTATATCCGGGCGGAAAAGGGCATTGTGCTTGCTTACGGCGGGTTCGCGGCCGACCCAGATTATCGAGCCCAGTTTGACGAAATGCTGCGTGACTATGACACGACGAATCAGCCGGGGGCTACGGGAGAGCTTTGGCGTGAAACGGAGAGGATTGGCTGTATGCAGATTGAGGCCGGACGCATTCAATGTACGCCATGGTCCAATCCGAGAGAAAAAGGCATGGGTCGCGCCTGGCTCTTTGCTGATTATGTCGGTGCTGATGCCGGCCTCTGGGTCAATACCGCAGGGGAACGTTTCGTGAACGAATTGGGCAATCGCAAGTCTTCCGCCGAAGCGGTTCTCGATCAGCATCGAGCGGGATTGAGGGCGCTTGCTATCGGCAATGCACTCAGTAAAGAACGCCTCGACAAAATTCGTCCGGGCTATTTGGATGAGATATTGGCGCTCGGTTTAATCGATCGTTATGAAACGTTGGCTGACATTGAGAAGGACTGGATTATCCCGGAAGGTCGCCTCGTCGCCACTCTCAAGCGATATAACGGCCATGTAAAAAAGAAGAAGGATCCGGATTTTTTCCGTCCGATTCAGTGTCACGAGATGTTGATTGACGGACCGTGGTACGTCGCCGAAATGATGCCGAAGGTTCATCACTCGATGGGGGGGCTTTATACAGATTGTGATGCGCGCTGTATCGATGCTTCGACGGCCGAAGTGATTCCTCATCTGTTTGCTGCGGGTGAGTGTGCAGGCGGTGTGCACGGAGCTTGCAGAATGGGGAGTTGCGCGATTCTTGATTGTCTTGTGATGGGTCGTGTGGCCGGAAGTCGGGCGGCAGCGGGGGTAAAAGCCTAAAATCTTTTCTTCGTAGACAACATTCCTTGAGCGAGGACGCTGCCCCATGAACCGCGACGAATTTTTCTGGATCAATGCTATCAACCGTGCCACCGTGGTCGTGGGACTTAAAAACGGGCAGTTTGACGAGGCGCTTGCACGCCGAGCCGCTCGCGGCATTGCGGCTGTGGAAGCACTGGGAGAAGCGGATCCCAAAAATCGGGTCAAAAGTTATATCGCGTGGGAACCGCGTTTTATAGAAGCGGCCGGGGCCGAGGCGACCGTGATCCATGCGGGTCGATCGAGTCAGGACATGCTCTCGACGCAGCGTGCGGCGATCATGAGGGAGAAGCTAAACGAGCTCGAAGCGGCGGTCGATCGGGTTCTTGAGGAACTGCTGACACTTGCCGATCGGCATCGCGACACGATTGTGCCGAGCTATACAAACGGCGTGGCGGCTCAGCCGACCTCATACGCGCACACGCTTCTCGGCTTTACCGCGTCGGTGCTTCGCATTCGCGAGCATCTTGAGGAGATCGCCGAGCGCTTCAATGCTTCGCCCATGGGAGCCTGCGTTTTAAACGGCACGGGCTGGCCGCTGGATCGCGAGGCGATGGCGCGAGCGCTGGGTTTCCCGAGCCCCGTCACAAACGCTTTCGATGCGACTTCCATCTTTATGGTGGATCTTCCGATGGAAGCCGGTTCGGCCGCAGGTATGTTGGCCGTCCGTTTGGGTTCGTTTATCAGTGATCTGATGGTGCAGTACGCACAGCCGCGCCCTTGGATTTTGCTCAAAGAAGGCGGTGCGAACACGTATGTGTCATCCGCCATGCCGCAAAAACGCAATCCGGGGCTCATCAACGATACGCGAGAAAAGGCGTCCGAGTTGTTGGCCGATTCAATGAAGGCTTTCATGCGCGGTCACAACGTTGTGCCCGGCATGATCGACGGGAAGCGTGCGGATGCATTCCGTCCGATGATGGATGAGGCGGTTGAGTTGTGCGAGCGTTTTGTCCGCATTCTCAAGGCCTTGGTTGTCAATCCCGATCGTGCCTTGGAAGAACTCAACGGCGACTGGACCGCGTCGCAGGAAATTGCGGACCGCCTCATGAGAGACCACGGTCTGCCGTTTCGAATCGGGCACCATGTGGCAAGTGCCATGGTGAGCCATGCCAGAGCAAACGATATTTTGCCCAAGGACTTTCCGTACGCGGAGATGCAGCGGATTTATCGGAAAGTCACGACAGCCGAGTATCCGGAAGGGCCGGCTCAATTGCCGATGACGGAAGGGGAATTCCATGAAGCGCTCGATCCGCGCAAGATTGTCGAAGACCGGAAAACCTCGGGTAGCGCTGCGCCTCAGGAAGTCGATCGGATGATCGGACGTTTTCGTGAAAAAGCCGATGCGCTTGGTCGAATGAGAGAAGAGCGTGCCGAGGCGGTTGACGAAGCGCTCGACAGATTGGATCGAGAGTTTCTCCGTCTTATAAACGCTTGACTCTGCGATTTTATTTCTGACTGTCTTTTGATGCTATTTGATCAAAAGACAGTCAGAGAAGACGGAGGAATGTAAGAAATGTTTTATTAACAAAACCAAAAGCTCGATTGAATCAAATTGATGTTTGATTGTAAAGAAGAAAACTAAACAATTTACGGTGATCGTTACATGTTTACCCGTAGTCTAGGTAGAACCCCTAAACCCTTCTCAGACAGCCGTTTCTTATAATCGCCCAATGAGTTTGATCTTCCGACCGGCAAAAAGAATTGGCAAGAGTCAAACTCAGACCGATTTTCGTGGCTCTTACGAGAGACACACCGATTAAAGAGGAATAAACGAAATGACTTATCGTATCGAGAAAGACTCCATGGGTGAAGTTCAGGTCCCCGATGAAAAGTATTGGGGTGCTCAGACGCAGCGCAGTTATGAGAATTTCCGTATTGGTGTTGAAAAGATGCCGGCTGAAATTACGCGCGCTTTCGCTCTTTTGAAGCAGGCCTGCGCCGTTGCCAACCATAAGTTCGGCAAGCTCGACGATCGTCGTTTTGACGCTATCAACAAGGCTTGCGCCGACATCCTCGACGGCAAGCTTGACGGCAACTTCCCGCTCGCCATTTGGCAGACCGGTTCCGGCACGCAGTCCAACATGAACATGAACGAAGTGATTGCGAACCGCGCAACGGAAATCTTGGGCGGCAACTTCCGCAACAAGGCCGAAACGCCGAAGGAAAACCTTGTTCACCCGAACGACCATGTGAACATGAGCCAGTCCTCGAACGATACGTTCCCGTCCGCTCTTCATATCATGACCGTGGTTGAAGTGTCGAACTACCTTCTCCCGCGCCTTGAAAACCTTGAAAAGGCTCTCGACAAGAAGGCTGAAGAATTCGCCGGCATCATCAAGAACGGCCGTACGCACCTTCAGGATGCCACGCCGCTTACGCTCGGTCAGGAATTCTCCGGCTACGCATCCATGATTGCTCACAGCAAGAAGCACATTGAAGCCGCTCTCGAATCCTGCCGCGAACTCGCCATCGGCGGTACCGCCGTCGGTACGGGTTTGAACGCTCCGAAGGGCTTCGGCGTTGAAATCGCTTCCATCCTGACGGAAAAGACGGGTCTCAAGTTTGTCGATGCCGACAACAAGTACTGGGGTCTGACTTCCCATGACGCTCTCTGCGTGTTGCAGGGCGCTCTCGCCGGTCTCGCTGCCGACCTGATGAAGATGGCCAACGACATTCGCTGGCTTGCTTCCGGTCCGCGCGGCGGCTTGGGTGAAATCAACATTCCGGCCAACGAACCGGGTTCCTCCATCATGCCGGGTAAGGTCAATCCGACCCAGTGCGAAGCCGTGACGATGGTTGCCGTTCAGGTGATGGCCAACGCCACCGCCATTAACATGGCCGCTTCCCAGGGTAACTTCGAACTCAACGTCTTCAAGCCCGTGATCGCTTACAACCTGCTGCAGTCGATCCGCAACTTGGCCGACGTGATGGAATCCTTCGAAATCCACTGCGTGACGGGCATCACGCCTAACGAAGGCCGCATCAAGGAATTGATGGAACGCTCCCTCATGCTCGTGACGGCCTTGTCCCCGCTCGTCGGCTACGACAACGCTGCCAAGATCGCCAAGTACGCTCATAAGGAAAATCTGAGCCTTCGCGAAGCGGCTTTGAAGCTCGAACTCTGCACGGAAGAACAGTTCAGCGAATACGTTGATCCTTCCAAGATGATTCATCCGCAATAATCGACGGATTTCTCTCAGGTCCTAGGCCGTGAGGGTGGACGCTCGCGGCTTCGGAACGAAGGAAGTCAATAGATTGAGCCCCGTATTCTCAGGAATGCGGGGCTTTTTCACGTGTGTGTTCAGGAGCGATAGCGGACAAGAGGCCGGAAACGGCAACGCCGAAGAAAAGAAAACGGTCCGTCTTTCCGAAGAGAAAGTAGCGGACCGTGTGTGACGTAATCGTTAATGCCGTTATTCGGGCATGAAAACCGCACTCGATCAGGCGAAATAGTCCCAGGCGGTTTTAAGGAACAAAAGTCCGATGACCGTCAGAATAATGGGGCGCACGATGCGGCTGCCGTTTTTCATCACGAGTCCCGAGCCGATATAGTGCCCGGCAATCCCGAAGACGGCTGCGAGGCCTCCTAGGATCCAGTCGACTTCGCCGGCGAGGGCAAACATTGCCAGGGCCGAAAGGCCGCTCGTCAAATTCACGATTTTCATCTGCCCCGCCGCATCTCTGACGCCGAGTTTGGCAAAGGCGGTAAAGGCGAGGAGCATAAAGGTGCCGGCTCCCGGACCGTAAAAACCGTCATAAGCTCCGCAGACGAATGCGCAAAGCCCCAGCATCATGAGGCGCTTCGTCTTTTCCATGTCAAGCGTCTCAGAGGCGAGCGTCTTCTTTCGCATGACGAGGAGGGCGGCGATCGGAAGGCAGAGCACCAGAATCACCTGGAACACCGAGGCGGGCAGAAAGAGTGCAATGCGAGCGCCGGCCATGGCCCCTACAAAAGCCGCGGCGACCGGGACGGCTGCGAGACGAAGATCGATGAAGCCGCCGCGATAAAGTCTTGCGGTGGAAACACACATGCCGACGGCGCTCGAGAGTTTGTTCGTTCCGATTGCAAGATGCGGCGGAATACCGGCCAGCAAATAGCCCGGGAGGGTAATCAAGCCGCCTCCGCCGGCAATGGCGTCAACAAGACCGCCCAAGAAGACAAGCGGACAAACGATGAAGAGCGTGGAAAGATCGGGCAGCATGATGAATTCGGGTCGAAACGACAGAAGGCCTCCATTCTACTCGTCTGCTCGATCTTTCGTCCGAGAAAGGCGGCAAGAGACAAAACCGGCCGTTTCTCATTCGACGAGAAACGAATGAGACAATGCGACAGAATATGCCGAGGCTTGTCTGTCGAGGCCGATCTTATTTGTTGTTAATTAACGGTAGGAGGAGCTTAAAAATCATTAAATTCCGTTAAAACCACCATAGCGCATGCGGCGGTTCGCGGGTGACGTGCCCGACGAAATTTTTCCAGTTGAGTAGCTCGCGCATTTTGCTGCGGGTGAAGTGAAAAAAGAAGAGAGCGAGCGGAGCTGCATCGGCCGGTGCGTCGGTGAGTCCCAGTTCTCGACGATGTGCCGCGAAGGCGAGAAACCAAGGCGAGAGAGGCCGACGAGGGTCGTTGTCCGTGTCGGCGATGACGACAGAGTCGGACTTCGCAGCGAGAAGTCGAGCGAGGGGCTTCGCGAGCTCGCGCAATCGGGTTCGGGATTCCTCAATTGACAAATCGGCAAAATCGTCCTCAAAAGAGAGTTCGACGGCTTTCTTTTCCTCCCAGGCAAAGCCGGGGAGAGGCTGAGAGAGGGATTTCGTCAGAGTGGCAGACGCAGCGGTATCCGTCGTCTCCGTTCTCATCACGTCAACGGCACGCTGCCACCAGCCGATCATCGAGGCCAGATTTTCCGCGGGCGTTTGATCGACGCCTTCCGTCCAGAGACGGGCATCGTCTTCGGTGATCCCGTCAAAAAGGGCCAGATAGGCATCAGCGAGCGCGAGAAAATCGGCGGAGAGGTTTTCGTTGGCAGTCGTGATCGGCATCATTGGGAGATTCGGTCGGGCAGTTTGCCGTAAAGATAGAAGGCTCCGATGGGGGAGGCATCGGCGTTTGCCTTTTCGCTTTCGTCCTCAAAGACGGGGACTTCGGCCAGTCTGGTAAAACCGTGCTTTTCGTAAAAACGCCAGCCGCACCAGGTATCCGTATTGAGAATCACGGCGTGATCGCGGTTAAAGCCTGAGTGTGCCGTTATGAAGGCGTTGTAGAGCGCCGAGCCGATACCTTGGCCTTTGAGACGACCGTCGACGGCAAAAAGCATGAGCTTGGAGGGCGACGTCGGCATAAGACCGGCTGCCGTCGCTTTGTCGGTCGTGAGTTTTTCCCCCGTAAACCAATCGCGAGCCCAAGCCTCGCGCTCTTCGGGCGTTGTCTGTTTCATCCAAAGATCGTCGATATTCTTCGCCCATTCGCGGCCTTCGTCGGAATCAAGGAGACCGGGAAGCGGCAGATCGGGAATATGACCCAGAAGAAAACCGGCTACGCGACCCGCGTTCAAGTCTCCGTCCGGCTCAGACGGCGTTTCGATGGTATAGCCGATATTGGAAGCCGCCAGGTTCTTAATGAGATAGTGCGCGGCCGTCGTTACACGTCCGATGTCTGTATCCATTTCGTCAAAAGCCCAGGCGGCTCGGACGATGTCGATGGCATCGGGAATGTCGTTGAGATTGAACGGACGCGGGCGAAGCTCGAAGTCGGACATGAGAGAAGCGAATAAATGAAAGAAGGAGGCCGACAATCTAGCACAACTGGGCCTAAGAACGATCGGTGATTGACGAGAACCGAAGAGGGCGAGCCGCTTTGATCGGTGCGTCAGTCTAGGAACTAAGCTTTAACTTTGTACACGAATTCGCGGCCGCGTCAAGGGGATAAGTCCTCATGGAATTGTTGTGGGAAAAGACTAAGATAGACGGTAAGAAGGTTGCGAATGAAGAATCCGCGTTCGCAACTTCGAATCCTGCAACGATCTCACCTCCCTTCCTCCAACCGTTGCAGGCGACCTTCTCCTCGGTCGTAAAGAATAAGGAGCAACGGGAAGCGCATAGGTATATCGCTTCCCGTTCTCTTTTTAGGAGCTTGGCTCCCCGGCAAATTTGCCGTGGCGTTCGGACGGGCTTTTCGGGCTCGTCCGTTTTTTGTTTGTTGGCCGTCGAGACTGTTTTAGTCAGCCTTCGGAGTCGGCCGGGAAAAGTCGTGCTTGGCCAATTCCGCTTCGACGCGTCGCCAGAGCATGAAGGCGATCGCCACATAAAGGAAGGCGATGAAAAGCCCCGAGGCAATCGTCAGCACCGCGTAACCGATGGAGCTCATCACGTTAAAGAAAGCAAGTGCCAAGAGGAGAACGATGAGAACGTTGAGCGTAAAAGCGCCGAGGACGCTCCTCACCGTTGTGCGGCCGATGAGGCTCATGTTGCCTTGAACAAACGGGAATTTTGGAGAGGCACGCCAGCGGGTGAACGTATTGATAATGCCCATGATGCGGGTGTATTCGAGCCACAGCAGCAAGCACATGGAGACGGCCCAGATGATCATGCCGGCAACGGGTGAATAGCCGAAGACGAGCGTGCCGGCCACAACGACCACAAGGCCCGTGAGTACGGCTTCGAACACGGTACTGCCGAGACGATCGAGAAATTGAGCGTTAAATTTGGCGCGACAGACTTCGAGGAGCTTTTCGTCTTTTTCGATGTCGGTCGTGACCATGGTTTGGGTGTCGATATTAGGCATGAGGTGTCTCTAGGCGAATGGGTCAATCTCAGTTTGCATTAGACAGGATTTGTTGTCAAAAATGTCTATAAATTGCCCCTGATCGTATCAAAAAAATATATACATTTTTGAGTCTACGACAAAAGAGCTTCTCGGAGAGGAAAAGAAAAGCGAGGCTTGGGTCGGGAAGGCGGAAAACCGATGCGCGTCAGAGGCGTTTATGAGATGCCGAAGCTTTGTTGGCGGACTTGATTTCGAACGACTAAGGCCGGTTGTTCTGAGTAGACGGTGAAGGAGGGGGCGTCATACCGAACGGTACGATGTATAGCAAGAGAGGGAGTCGTTTGGCGTAAAGCCACGGCTCCCTCTCTAAGCTTATTGAAGATCTAATGCTCAGAAGCTGATTTTCATACCCGCGGAAACATCGAATTCCTTGGTATAACCATCGCCTTCTTCGCGTTCGAGAGCAGCATAGAGTTTCATATCGTCATTGATACGATAATCCATCATTACACCGTAGTAGAAGCGAGTGCCATCCATATCGGAAGCATGCACTTTGGCACTGACACCGTCCGTACCGAAATAGGTGATGTCCTGATCGCCGAGGAATTCATGATTGATACCGGCATTGAGAGCCAACTGCAAAGAATTGTCTGAAGCAAAATTCATCAAGGTTTTGCCAACCACTACGCCTGCACGCAGATTCAGGAAATCCGCGTTGTCCTGGCTGATTGCCATGCCGGTGGTCGTTTTGTAATCCTTACCATGAGAGACAAAGTACGAAAGTTCTGCCTGAGGTTCTACGAACCAATGGCTCTTAGAGGAGGCGTTGCTGCTGTCCCAGGTAAACATATGGCCGGCTTCTGCTGAAAGACCGAAGCCGTAAGTGGAATAATCGGCCTCTGTTAAACCTCTGCCGGTATTGTCTTTACCCTTCAGGTCCTGTTCGTAATAGCCAAGCATTCCGACCAGATCGACATAAGAGCCGTTTTCATGCATCCAGGTTCCGTAGAGTTTGGCGCTGTACTGATCCAGTTCGCCGGACGCGTTGTTTTTGGCTAAGGAATCCTGATCCGAATTGGCGTAACGCAAAGCACCGCCAATTAACCAAGAAGATTCGTTATTACGGGCGACTAATCTATCCGCGTCGAGATGAATGCCATAGCTATTCTGTTCAAAGCCACTGTTAACTTTTTCCTTTCTCGAATCAACTCGAACCCAGGCACCGTCGGGTGCTCCGTAACGCATTTCGCCCAGACGCTTGCGAAGATCTTCTTTTTCGTTAAGCCAGGCAACAGCCTGGGACGCCGATACGCCGATCGTGCTGTTGTCCGTTACTTCAGGAGGCCGTTTGTCCGTACCTTCAGACGGGTCCGTTATTTCAGGCGGTTGTTTGTCCGATACCGCGACGACATACCACTTACCGGCATTTCCCGTACTGGAGAGGGAACCGGTTTCGCTGTTGTCTTCAAAGAATTTCAAACCGTAGGATCCGACACCGCCGGCCTGCGTTTTAACTTCTCCAACCGTTAATGTTCCGCTTTCCTGTGAAATTACCCAAGCCGGTAATTTTGTATTTTCGGAAGGAGGATTGGCCGTTTTAATATGAACTTCGGCGTTAAATTGACCGTTTGCTTCTTTAGCAACAATTTGGTCGGACGAATTGTCTTCTACATCAAAAATGAGCCACCCATTGTCAGAAGACAACGTTTCTGTTTTGATAGTCTTGTGGTGGGGGTTTGTTGACGGATCGTTATACGATAGGTTAATCATTGAACCGCTATTTGCAGTCAAGCTGTTAAGACGGCTATTTTCGGTAACATTCCATTTGGAGGAATTGGAGAAACTAAGGTCAATTTTAGATGCTGTTGTTTTGTTACTGATGTCGAGAGGATTGGAATCAGAATCGACTGTGTAATAATTCACTGATCCGGTTAAGTAAGAGGTATTCCCGTTAAAATAGATGGAAATGCTTGATTTTATGTTTGATTGTGCGTATTGATGGAATCTTTCTTCTTCGGCTAAGATATCACCGGAAATTTGTATTTCTGAACCATTCTTGTTTTGTGGATTAATGCTAATTCCCTTGTCTGAGTTTTCAGCCGTCGCATATATGGCAATTGATTTTTTGCCTTCAATGTTGGAGATGTGAAGATTATTTTTTATAAGTAATCCACTGCCGTATATCCCATAGGCGTTCTTATTGCTGTCTGTAGATTGAACATTATCGATTGTCAATGACCCTACCTCTGAATAAGAGTTGGCAGTTTTTGTATAATGAGCAAGGCATATCAAATGCTTTGGCTTCAGAGCCGACAATATCTGAGAGGGATACAGTCTCGGAGACAAGTCCTGAGGCGAGTAACTGAATACCGGAAGCAGTACCCGTTGAACGGACAGTGCTGATATTCAGAGCTTTAGAGGACAATGCAATGGTACTTTGGGATTCTGAAAAATCCCCGGGGGAACTGATTTTCCCTCCAAAAAGGAAAACGCCACTAATGCCGGATGTACTGGTATCAGATAAATTATTAATATTTATGGTCTCGGCAACATCAATGAAGCCCCCGCCTGAAACGGACAATGCTGAATCTTGTTCGGATGTTGAGTTAATAATGTTCAAATTGTTGGATTTGAAAACTAGACTTTTTGCGGCAACTAATCCTTCACCATTATAATGACCATAGCAATTTTTTAACGTTGTTGTTCCTTTTACGGAAATTATGCGGATATCATCCGAATCCATGTATGACAAATAATCTCCACCGATGATGTCTGCATTGTCTGTTTCTGCACGGATATTCTCAAAATCTAGATTTCCTTGAAAATCAAGGAAATCTTTTCCTTCTTGGCTGATAGAGCCATCTATAAATATACCATGAAGGGAATTCTTAATTACAACATCGGGTTCAAAAGTAATTTTGGCTTGTGTTTGGGAGCTCGCTTTCATACTAATGCCGATATTATTCGCTGTGTTTTCCCCGTCGATTGTCAAGGTATGACCGCTTCCCGTGATACTGAAGGTTTTTTCTACAGCAGAAACAGAACTAACGGTTGTGTCTGAAGTTAAGTTGAAATCGCCAGATATTTCTGTGGCATTCGTTGCGGATGCGTATGTCGTTACGAGGATGTTTGCTACAACAATAGCAAGCGTCTTACGGTTAAATAAGATATTCATGATGCGGCCTTTAGTGGGTCAATATAAAAATAACTTTAAATTAGATAAAGTTATCGCGGCGTTATTTAAAGAGTAACTTTAAACTCGATCAGAATAATGTTTTCGCTCTTAACCTGAATTTTCTCCTCATTGAGATACATGAGTTTCACTACATATGTTTTACTCATCAATCTTCTATGTTACTCCTCCTCGAACGTATATTCCGTTATGGTTTGTACTGTAAGAACAGATATGGACCCGCTCGGTGATCTAAAATCAACAGCTTTTGAGTTGCTTCCGACAGGCTGGCCTCCACTCCGGATTCCATTCGTAAAGCGGTTGTCTCCTCCAATTTTTGAGAAAAGGGGGCGGTGTCTCATTTTTGTTCGGTCGACCATACTTTTTCTTTGACATCAGCTTCTTCTCTTTTTTCATGAGAGAGCGCGTGATCATCGTCAGAGCCATCACGCATACGATTGGTTTTCGTCCGGCTTTTCAACGGATAGAGCATCAAGTTATTTCTTGCTTGTCGTTACCGATTTGACTCGGAGTCCGACGTACGTCGGTGATGTCTAGTGTGCTTAAAGCGCTTCGATTCGCTGAAACATGAGGTTTGCGTTTTGAAGAACCGATCATGGCGACTCCAATGAGTGAGGAATATGGCCAAGGACAACACTTCAGCAGTGAATCCGATTCATAGCCTAGGACGGTCAAGAGTCCCAGAGATAAGACGGTTGGAGAGGGGAGGCCGGGGTGCCGAAAAGACTGCCGGTGGCACCGATTCCGACAATAAAAGGCAAAAAAAAGAGAAAGACCTGCAAAAACACCGTTAGCAAAGTCTTTCTCGAAAGGAGGACGCACGGTTCGTCTTGAAAAAACCGTACAAATAAATAATAGGAGATTTGTCTGTTTTCCGCTATTGGTGAAAAACCTGACAAGGAAAACCTTAGTAGGTGCTCGATACAAAAGGCGTCCGGCTCGTCTCTTTAAACTCGCAAAAAGATCAGGCGATTTAGATTTTTCTGGCTGACCGATGAGACGTACGCTGTTAAATCTGCTATCTTTCCACTCCACAGATTAACCGCTCGGTTTGTTTTGCCTTTTCTTTGTCGAATAAGGTGAAATGACGGTCTCCCGTCCCGAACATCCGGTTTTACTCAGGAAGGAATCTCGGCGTGCCTGAAATCAAATTCGACGACCATCCCCAGCCGGCTCGCAAAGCCTCATCGGAACTCATTTACTATCTCGAAGATCGTCCTCCTTTGGCGGACGCATTTTTTGCCGCACTGCAGCATCTTCTCGCCATCTTTGTGGCGATTGTCACGCCTCCGCTGATCATTGCAGGAGCGTTGAAACTCGATCTGGAGACGACGAGTTACCTGGTTTCGATGTCGCTTTTTGTCTCGGGCATCGCCACCTTCGTGCAGTGCCGTACGATCGGGCCGATCGGATGCGGACTTCTCTGTATTCAGGGGACGAGTTTTTCCTTTATCGGTCCCATCATCGCCGCCGGCATGACCGGCGGACTGTCGAGTGTTTTCGGTGCAACGATCGCCGCATCGAGTGTGGAAATGATCGTGAGCCGACTCTTGGTCTACACGAAGCGAATCATTACGCCTTTGATTTCCGGCATTGTCGTCACCCTGATCGGCATGAGTCTGATTAAGGTCGGAGTGATCGCCTGCGGGGGCGGGTTTGCCGCCAAGGCGAACGGCACTTTCGGTTCGATGGAAAACCTCGGCATTGCTGCCCTGGTGCTTTTCCTCATCATTTTCTTCAATCGTTCGGCGAACCGATATCTGCGCATGAGTTCGATCGTGATCGGTTTGACGATCGGCTATGTCGCCGCTTGGGCCGTGGGCATGGTGGACTTCTCACGCGTGAGCGACTACGGCGGTCTGAATGTACCGCTTCCCTTCAAGTACGGCGTGTCCTTCGATTGGGGCGCCATTATCGGTCTGGGTCTGGTTTATCTCATTACCTCGATCGAAGCCTTCGGCGACATTACGGCCAATTCCATGATTTCGGGCGAACCCGTGCGCGGTGAGAAATTCATGAAGCGCGCTCAGGGCGGGATTTTGGCCGACGGCTTCAATTCGATGTTGGGCGGGATTTTCAATTCCTTCCCGAATTCGATTTTCGCGCAGAATAACGGCATGATCCAGTTGACAGGCGTTGCGAGCCGCTACGTGGGTTACTTCATCGCGGGTTGCCTTATTTTGATGGGACTCTTCCCGGCGGTGGGCTTGATCTTCTCGCTGATGCCCGATCCGGTTTTGGGCGGCGCGACGCTACTGATGTTCGGTACCGTGGCTGCCTCGGGCATCCGCATCATTGCGAGTCAGCATATCGACCGCAAGGCCGTTTTGGTGATGGCTTTGAGCTTCTCCTTCGGGATCGGTGTCGAAATGGCTCCTGAAATCCTCACGCATTTCCCGGAAACCTTGCGCGGGATTTTCGCTTCGGGTATCACGACGGGCGGCTTGACGGCCATTATTGCGAACGCCCTCATTCATATTAAGGAAGACTAGACGGCTATCGATCGACGACAGCTTCCGATCATTCCAAGCCTCCGGTCCGGCTCGACGAGCGAGCGACCGGAGGCTTTTTTCATCTAAAAAGGCCGTAGAAAATGAGATCGATCGCATATAAATGTTGTTAATGAAGCGAGGGGAGTTCCGCTTTCAACGGAAGGAAAATGAAGGGCGGAGAGGGCGCCTGGCAGAGAGGCGTTTAATCTCAAAACCCTTCTCCGAGAATGGAAGAGAGAAAGAGTGCGGAAATGTGAGTTGACGCGGCGAAAGAGGGGAATAACGGGTATATCTGCCGTCTATAAGGGCAAAAGAGCACGGGAAAAGAAGATGCTATAAATCTGCCGTGTTCATTTTCAGAAGGTGCACAATGCCTCTCTTTTTCCAGTCCGTGGCTGCGGCTTATGCCGAGTCCGAAGACGCCGATCTCCGTTATGAAGAGTGCCTGACGCGCGTTGTTTTTCGTCGCACCGTGCGACGCTTAAAGCAATTCTTCGGGATCGTCCGCAAGAAACAAGCCTCGTTCGAAGCCGCTGAAGACTGCACAATCGACGGCATGTTGGTGCCCGTTTTCAACTGACAGCATGTGAAAACGCGGCCTTCGGGGGAAGGCCTCGCCAACACAATCTGATAACGGCACTGCGCTCGGGTCGAAGAGACCCGGGCGTTTTTTTGGGGGCTGAAAAAAAGACCTCGATTCCTGTTGTCGGGATCGAGGTCTCGCCGGTCAGCGGTCACAAATAGACTTAGTTCTTCTGAGCGGCAACAATGGCGTCAATGTCGCTTTGCGCAGCCTTGTAATCATG
>JAHHRG010000115.1 GCA_020025965.1 Sutterella sp. | reverse complement strand
CCGTCGGATCGGCTGCGGCATAGCCCAAGGCTTGTGCGGCGGCCAGCGCTTCGTCAAAAGAGACGTCTTCGCGTTCCATCTTGTCGAGAATAAAATTGGACGTGCCGTTCAGAATCCCGGAAAGCGATGTGATTTCGTCGAGGCGAACGGTCTTTTTGATGCCTTCGAGCCATGGAATCCCGCCGCCGACACTGGCTTCAAAGAGAAGACGGACGTGATGGGCGCGCGCTATCGAATGCAGTGCGTCAAAGGCCGCTGCCAGTGCGGCTTTGTTGGCTGTCACGACATGCTTTCCAGCCTGAAGAGCCTGACGGATATAGTCGAGTGCCGGATCGCGACCGCTCAGCGCTTCGACAACGCAGTCGATGTCAGGGTCGTTCAGAACGGTTTCAATTTGGTCTGTCATGCCGACTTCGGTCGCCTTACCGGGGCGACGCAAAATCGTTTTCACTTCTATGTCGAGCGTACGTTCGCGCAGGATCTTTGCGACCTCACGTCCGACAGTACCGTATCCGAGTAATCCGATTTTCACTTATAAGTCCGAAGTCGGTTAATTGATAAAAGATTTGCTGCCGCAAACCGAGTGTCCGACACGGAGGCGGCCGACAAAAAAACATCTTTCATCTTACTGATTGAGGCGGTTTTTCGCATGAGGAATCTTGCTTAGGCACTTTTCCCTAGATGCCTGTAAAAGACCGAAAAACGGTCACGACTGTGCCACAATTAAAAGATTCCCGGACGGACGAGCCGAACGTCAGTTGGCTTTGGGAACCGTCACCTATTTGAAAACGAAAATGAGAAGACAGAAGTCATGATTTATCACAGCACTCGACAAAAAGACGGCGGAGTTAACGCCCGTGAAGCCCTTCTGAAGGGACTTTGCGACGACGGCGGTTTGTTTGTGAGCGATGAGGTCGACACTCGTCCTCTGCTCCCTGCCGATTTGGTCCGACTCGATTACCGCACGATTGCTTTTGAAGTCTTCTCCCGTCTTCTTGACGATTTCACGGCTGATGAATTGAAGGCCGGTATTGAAGCCGCATACGGCAATACCTTTGCTTCGCCCGCCGTAACGCCCGTGACCCGATTGGGTGACAACTGGTTGCTGGAGCTCTATCACGGCCCGACGTCGGCCTTTAAGGACGTGGCACTTTGTATGCTTCCTCAATTCATGTCGGCGGCTCTGAAGGGCAAAAAGGAACGCGTCATGATCGTGATCGCAACGAGCGGCGACACGGGTAAAGCCGCGTTGAACGGCTTTAAGGACGTGCCTGGCGTCGGCATTACGGTTTTCTATCCGTATGAAAAGGTGAGCGACATTCAGTACCTGCAGATGGCGACGCAGGAAGGGAAGAATGTGAACGTGGCCGCTGTCGAAGGAAATTTCGACGATGTGCAGAGTGCCGTGAAACGCTTGTTTGCCTCGGACTTTGCCAAGGAAACGGCCGCAAACGGCGTAAAACTCTCGAGTGCGAATTCGATCAATATCGGTCGTCTGGTTCCGCAGGTGGTTTACTACTTCGATGCCTACCGCCAGCTGATGGCCAACGGCACGATCAAAGCGGGCGACTCGGTTGACTTTACGGTACCGACCGGTAACTTCGGCGACGTGTTGGCGGGTTACTACGCCAAGAAGATGGGCTTGCCCGTCGGTCGCTTTGTGGTGGCAAGTAACGCCAACAATGTTCTCACCGATTTCCTTACGACGGGTGTCTACGATCGCAACCGTCCCTTCATCAAAACGATTACGCCCAGCATGGACATTTTGATTTCGAGCAATCTCGAACGCATGCTCTACGACATGGCGAACGGCGATACCGATCTCATCGCCCGACTGATGACGGATCTGAAAGAAAAGGGCGTCTTCAAGGTGGAAGGCGAGATGCTCGACAAGATCCGAGCGGTCTTTACCTGCGGCTTTGCTGACGATGCCGAGACCCGAATCAGCATTCGCGACGCTTGGAAAACGGACAATCGTCTTATCGATCCGCACACGGCCGTCGCTCGTAAGGTGGCTCTAGAAAAGCAACGCGAGGGTGTGCCGATGGTGGTTTTGGCCACGGCGAGCACCTACAAGTTCTGTAAGGACGTTTATGAAGCGATTGCCGAGACTGAGAGAGACCGTCATGACTGGGACGGCTTCCGTTATATGGATGAACTCGTGAAATTGACGGGCGAACCCGCGCCTGCGGCTTTGGCTACGTTGCGACAGAAGCCCTTGCTTCATCAAAGCGTGGTGACGGTGGACGGCATGACGGCCGTGGTGAAAAACGCCGCTCAGCGTGAATTTTGAGGAGAAAACGATGACTCAGTCCGTTCATGTGCGAGTGCCCGCTTCAACGGCCAATATCGGTCCCGGCTATGACTGCCTGGGGATGGCGTTGACGCTCTATGCCGATTTTCGTTTTACGCTCTCCGATCAACTGATTGTCACGGGCTGTCCCGAGGCTTATCGCAATGCCGACAATTTGGTTCTGCAGGCTTTTCGACGTGTCTATGAAAAGGCCGGGAAGCCGGCGCCGACCGTGAAGCTTGAAATCCGATCGGACGTGCCCGTCTCCCGCGGGCTCGGTTCGTCGAGTACCTGCATTGTCGCGGGGATTGCGGCCGCCAACGCGTTTCTCGGGAGCCCTTATTCCAAAGACGATCTCTTTCAGTTCTGTACCGATATCGAAGGGCATCCCGACAATGCCGCACCGGCCGTTTTCGGCGGGTTGACGGCGAGCTTTATGACGGGCGAAACCGCGAAGACCGTGGCTTTCAATCCGCATGAAGACTGGCGCTTTGTGGCGGTGATTCCTGACTATGAAGTGCGAACGGCTGAGGCGCGCAAGATTGTCAAAAAGGAAATCGATCTCTCGACCGCCGTTCATTCCGTCTCGCATGCCCTCGCCATGGTTCGCGGACTCGAACTCGGTGACGAAGCCCTGGTTGGCGCAGCCTGCGACGATCTTCTTCACGAACCTTATCGCCGTACCTTGATCAAGGAATACGGGAGTCTGAGAGAATGCGCGTTAAAGG
>JAHHRG010000114.1 GCA_020025965.1 Sutterella sp. | reverse complement strand
GGTAGTGGTCGGGATGCGCCGACAAGTAAGCCATCAAAGCTTGTGTCTTACGACGCTTGACCACCTCTTCAAAACTTAAGTCTTTTACCTCGTCAACCAGCTTCGCAAACGGGTCCTTCTCTTTGGAGAACCCACAGCCCTTAAAGTACAGCCAATCAATGATCATGGCCTGATTGAGCAATTCAACATCACGCACCTGATCAACCAAGGTCTCAGAAATCAGAGCCTTGTTTTGAATCAGGTAGTAGTAATGCACCATTAACTGGAAATTGCCCTTTAAGGCCGCAGCCTCAAGCTGCTCGGCGTAGCGGACATCATCCTCGGTGTCAATCAGTGATAAATCCTTACCGTCGTTTTCCTTAGCCCAGCCTTCCAGCTTTTGGAACTGCTCTTCGTAATAGGTCGAATCTCGAAGCATGGCAATCTGCTTCAGAGTCAAACCGTGCAAGGTCTTGGCGTTGGGCGATAGTCCGGCTTCTAAGTAGTCTAAGACCACATCAGTGTCGACGGTCGTAATGGCATATAAGAGTGAATCCGGCACGAGGTTCCGATTCTTCATAACCTGCGCATTGATCCACGCCTTACGGTCGGCCATGGCCTGCGCGTACGCATCACCCAAATGCGATTGTGTATAGATACAGACGCGATTGCGTGCGCCATGACGCAACAGCCACTTAACACCACTCAAGTACCCATCATTTGCTGCCAATTCCAACAGGCTTTCAAACCCCTTGTGACGACTCAGATGGTCGGGGTACTTTCTCAAGAAGGCCAACAAGAAGCGGTTGTCTTTACGATGGACTACAGCCTTTGCAGGTTCCCCCTTATCCAGGTGTTCTTGAATCTCGAAGTCCTTATACGTAGCGCTGTACCCGCAACGGTGCATATAGAGCCAGTCCACGATCAGCTCTTCATTGGGCAAATCGCACTCTCGAACCTTATCGATCAACTCTTTCGAGATGCGACTCTTGTCCTCTACCAAGTAGTAGAGGTGCACCATGAGTTGGAATCGCCCTAAGCAAGCCGCTTCCTCAAACTGCTCACGGTACTCATTGTCTGTCATCTGCAGGATCGTTACGCTCGGCTCATCGGGAACCTCTCGCTCGAAAACTTCATCGTCGACAGAGTCCTCTTCTTCCTCCGAGTGCGCTACCTCTGCCGAGGGTTCTTCTTCCACCGAGTGGTCTTCCTCTGCCAAGGATTCTTCTTCCACCAAGTGGTCTTCCTCTGCCGAGGGCTCCTCTTTCGCAGAGGACTCCTCTTCCACCGAAGCATCCTCACCTACGTCTTCGTCTTCCGCATCAGCCACACTGTCCGGAACCGAAGCCGGCTCCGCCTCTACAGCGTTCCCCTTAAGACGCTTTTCTTCGTCCAACAAGGTTTTGTAGTAGTCGGACCCGATCTTCTCAACGATATCCTCCAGCGTCTCGCCCTGATCCGTGACGGCATCCAAGTTCAAGCCTGCCTCGATGTAGTCGCAGAGCACCTTGGATTCAATCGTGGTAATGGCATAGAGCAACTCGTCCGGGATGCGATTGGGATTCGCCTCTACACGAGCAATGAGTCGCTTCTTCCAATCGCGCATCACACTGTCGAATACCTTTTCATGATTTTCCGTCGCACGATTGTCCTTAAGCTTATTGGGCGCACCATGGGCAAGAAGCCAGTTAAACCCAATCAAATAGCGCTCTTTCGTAACCCATTCCAGCAAATTGGTGCTCCATCGGGACTGACCAAAATGCTGAGGATTCACCACTAAATACGCGAGTAAATAGTTCACTTCGCCGCGCTTAGCAATCGCCTCTGCCGTGGACTCGCGCGCGATAGCGATTCGGTCCACAAAATCATCGTTATGCTCGGAATGGCCACAATCCTTCATGTAGAGCCAGTCCACGATGAGGTCTTCGTTACGCAAACGTTGTTTGCGCACTTCCTTAATCAGAATCTTAGAAATCTGACTCTTATCGCTGACTTGGTAGTAGCGGTGAACCATCAGCTGGAAGTTACCCTCTAAGGCAGCTTCTTCGAAAAGCTTATGGCTAATCCCTTCGTCGATCTCATCGCCCTCGAAATCGGTTTCATTTTCACTATGTACAACGCCCTCAGCCACGGCGTCTCGTTTAGAGACGGTGGCATCCTGTACTTCTTTTTCAGACTGTGATTGAGCCTTCGCCTTGTCCTTACGCTTACCCTCACTGGAGAGAAAGCCATAGAACAAAGGCTGTCCATCTTTCCCCCCAAACACCAAGAAGGGACCACCCTCTTTATCTCTGTCATAACGGTTGGCGCCCGCGTTTTTCTGGCGGTTATCCTCTAAGGCAACTTCTTCAGAACGCTGATGGCTCCCCCGTTCTTCGGCAACATCATCGCCTCCCTCGTGGTGCGTTTCGGTTTTTTTAGGCTGGGATTGAGCCTCAACCTTGCTCGTACGCTTAGCGCCCTTTGAGAGAAGGTAGTAATAGATCTCACGATGCCCTGCTTCAGCCGCCAACGTCAAAGGGGTACGCCCTTCTTCATCGCAGACATTGAGGTCAGCCCCAGCCGCAACTAACTCCTGAATGGCTTCAATGTTTCGCGCCAGCACGGCCTCGATCAAATCCTTCGGTCCAATAACACGCGACGCTTTGGGCGTCGGCTTCCGTGCAGGGCAAACCTCGACGGACGGACGTTTTGGAGTCGGATGTTCGACAGGCTTTTCCTTAACCTCAAGCTTTTCCTTAACCTCAAGCTTTTCCTTCGCCTCAGGCTTATCGAAAAGACGCTCTTCATAGTCCTTAGGTTGTCGCAAAAGCACATTATGGTTGGTACGACTCGCCCCTTGAGAAAGGAGATACTTATAGAGATCTCCATGACCGTTCATGCCGGCGTACATCAAGGGGGTATTCCCCTTCCAGTCACGTGTATTAACTCCTACCCCGTCGGCCAACAAACGTTTAACCGCCCAAAGGTCCCCTGAGGCAGCGGCTTGAAAAATATTCACGAGAACAGGTTTAGAGGACTTCGCGTTTTTAGTCTCGCGATCTGGCATACCAACATCAAAATTCGCTCGGGCGAAATGCCAGGCGTGCTCACCAACATAGTTCTTGAGTTTGGAATCCGCCCCTTTCGAGAGCAAATAATCGTAAACAGCGCGATGCCCCTTACGCGCGGCACAAAGTAAAGGCGTACTCCCATTAAAGCTAAGGA
>JAHHRG010000113.1 GCA_020025965.1 Sutterella sp. | reverse complement strand
TCCTCCGCTTTCTTGCAGGGGCATCCCTGTTGCTTTCGAGCTGTGCATATAAACCGTTTAAAGCCCGCCGCAGACGTTAAAGCCTAAGAGAGTTTGACGATTGTGAAAAATCTCAAGTAATTGAAAACAATGAAAACTCGCGACTCCATCCTCATTATTTTGGGCATTCTCTTTATTTCCTTCAACCTGCGCGCGCCGATTACGGCTGTCGGTTCTCTGATCAATATGATCAAGTCGGAATTCCCGATGAGCAACGCCATGGCGGGCTTCATCACCACGTTGCCCCTGATCGCTTTTGCCGTCGTATCGCCGCTGGTTGCCCGAATTACCCACCGCATCGGTCACTTCAAGACGATGATGGCCGGCCTTGTGCTGATTGTTTTGGGTCTTGTCGTTCGCAGCTACGCCGGCATGATCGGTCTTTTTGTCGGTACAGCCGTGATCGGGATTGCCATTGCCGTCGGCAACGTGATCGTTCCCGCCATCATCAAGAGTCACTTCGCTCATAAAGTGGGCGTCGTGACGAGCATCTATACGACGGGGATGTGCGTTTTTGCCGCTGTCGGTGCCGGCGTGAGCATGCCGCTCGCCAAGGACATTGATCTCGGATGGCACCATTCGCTCGCGGCCTGGCTTGTCTTGGCCGTGGCGACCATCATCATCTGGGCCCCGCACATGGTCAAGACGCATACGCCGGGTAAAAAGCGCAAGAAAGGCGAACGCAAGTCCGTCTGGACCTCGAAGCTCGGTTGGTGGGTGACGCTCTTTATGGGCGTACAGTCCCTGATTTTTTATTCGCTCGTAGCCTGGCTCCCGACGATCATTCTGAGCAAGGATCTCTCCGAAGGTTTCGCCGGCACCATGGCTTTGACCTTCCAGTTGATGGCCATTCCCGCCACGCTTGTGATTCCCGCTTTGTGCGACAAGTTCGATCATCAGAAGCATTTGGTCATGGTCGTTTGCGGTATCTATGCCGCCGGCATGTTGGGACTTATGTTCGGGATGACCCCCGCCGTTCTCACGGCTTCCATCATCGCCATGGCCATCGGTATGGGCGGCAGCATCTCCTTGTCGATCGCCTTTATCTCGCTTCGAAGCCCGACTGCCGAACACGCAGCCGAACTCTCCGGGATGGCACAGTCGGCAGGCTACCTCTTTGCCGCCTTAGGCCCGATTCTGACGGGGCTTCTCTTTGACGAATTGGCCGACTGGACGTTGGCTCTCGGTCTCTTTACGGGGCTCATCGTTTTCCTTGCCTTCTGCGGAATGTTCGCGGGTGCCGATCGTACGCTCGAGCACTGAACACGAGACGCAGATTTCACGGTAAGCGGCCTTTCCCTTGGCGGGGAATAGGCCGCTTTTTCGTTGGGGAAAAGAGAAGAAAAAACTTTTCCAGGAGGCTCAAATCTGCTAACTTTAAAAGATAAGCTTCGATTTTTTGGACGTTTTCAGCCGTGCGTTTTGCTCTCTTTTATCTTGCGATTACCGTCTGGGTGCTTTGGCGCTTTTTGAAGCCCATGCATGTGGCGAAGCGCTACAAATGGATAGGGCTCGCCCTCATTGTGGTGATTGCGTCTTTTTCCTTTGTGAGCGCCGCTTTCTTCGGCGGGCTCATCAGTCCCGAACTTCCGCCTTGGGTTTTAATGGTGGGGCACGGCGCGGAATTTGCGCTTCTCTTCCTGGCGATCCTGACGTTTCTCCGTGAAGTCGTGATTTTCCTTTGTGTCCTGGGCGGCAAGAATTTCCGTCCCGCGAAGCGTGTCGTGCAGCGCGATCGTCGTGTGGCCATCGGGATGATGGCTGCGTCTGCCGGTCTGGCCGTCGCCGGTGTACACGAAGGCGTGAAAGTGCCGGATGTTCTTCGCTATGACGTACCGATTGACGATTTGCCGGACGGCCTGGAAGGGATGACTGTCGTACAGCTCTCGGACCTTCATGCCTCCGCGCTCTTGACGGAACCTCATATGGAAGCTCTGGTTGAGCGCGTCAACGCCCTGAACCCCGACCTCATTCTCATCACGGGCGATTTGGTGGACGGTACGGTTGAAAATCGCCGCAAAGACATTGCACCGCTCACCAAACTCAAAGCCCGCCACGGCGTCTTAGCCTGCGAAGGCAATCACGAACACTATGTCGACTACGACGGCTGGTGCCGCCGAATCCCCGAACTCGGCATCGATTTTCTTAAAAACGAATGCCGCGAGATCGTGCATAACGGTGCCGTGCTGACGGTTGGCGCCGTCACTGACCCGTGGGCGAGGCGCTATGGTCGTGAACTACCGGATGCGGTCAAGGCTTTTGCAAAGGCACCGGAGAAAGGCCCGCGCATTTTAATGGCGCATCAGCCCAAACCCGCGCGTACATATGACGAATCGGTTCGTCTGGATTTGATTTTGTCGGGTCACACGCACGGCGGTCAGCTTTACGGTATGGACTATGCGGTGGCCATCATGAACGCCACCTTCGTGCGCGGCTGGTACCGATTGAAGCACGCGAGGCTCTACGTGCACTCGGGGTCGGGACTCTGGAACGGTTTCCCCGTTCGTTTGGGTGTTCCTTCCGAAATCGCGCTTTTCACTTTGAAAAAGAAGGTTGCGGGCGAAGGCGAAGCCTTGCCCAAGGTCGAGAAGCTTCAGAAAGCATAAAATGTCGTACACAAGATTTCATACGGATTGGCAAACAACAAAATGACTCAGCCCATTACTCTTCTCGGTGCTACCGGGAGCATCGGCCGTTCGACCCTTGACGTCGTTCGTAGCTATCCCGATCGATTCCACATTCACGCCGTAGCGGGCGGTTCTCGCGTTCGCGAACTCGTCGATGTTTGCCGTGAAGTGCATCCGCGTCATGCGGCCGTCGCCGACGAATCGAAGATCGACGAACTGAGCGCCGCCTTGAAGGGCGCGGGACTCGCCGATATCGAAGTCCATGCCGGTCAGACGGCCGTGACGGAATTGGCCCGAGATCCGGAAACCGAAGTTGTCGTGCAGGCTATTGTCGGGGCGGCCGGTGTCGCTCCGACCTTTGCCGCGGCCGAATCCGGGAAGCGCTTGCTTTTGGCAAATAAGGAGAGCGTTGTCTGCGGCGGCGGCTTGCTGATGAATACGATTGATCGTTGCGGTGCGGAATTGTTGCCTGTCGACAGCGAACACAATGCTATTTTCCAGTGCTTGGCCGGTGCGACGAAAAAGGCTCGTGACGGTGCCCGCATTGTGCTCACCGCCTCGGGCGGTCCTTTCCGCGGTCGTAAGGATTTGTCGGGCATCACGCCTGCTCAGGCCGTTCGCCATCCGAAGTGGTCGATGGGTCGCAAGATCAGTGTGGAT
>JAHHRG010000112.1 GCA_020025965.1 Sutterella sp. | reverse complement strand
GCGCTGCGGTACAGAATCTCAGGTAAGTCTCTTATTGGGAAAAAGGAGGGTGTGTTGGTCTAACCCACATACTTTTCCTCCAGTGGGTGGGGTGCTACCAGTCACACCCCATGAAGCCCTTAGCACTACGCTTGGGGCTTTTTTTTATTTGTGCGCTCCTTGGGCTACAGAGACCGATAACAACGTTATAGAGCGCTTCTCATGCGTCCTTGAGGGATAGTCTTCCCATTCCCCTCAAAACGCCCCGATTAAGCGCTCAGAGATCGCGCTAGAGCCGACCCCTGGGGGTTAAACGCCATGAGGTCTGGTCAGGCGAGATAGGGCAGCGTTACTCAAGCCTTGTACTTGATGATTGAACACCTGAATAAAAGAAACCCTGGTTAGACCGAAGTCCAACCAGGGTTGAAGGGTGTATTTAAGAGAGACGTCTCTTAAATTGGCTTAGAACATGAAGCCGGCACCGACGTGGTAAGAGAAGTCACCACCCGACTTAACGCTCGTAGCAAGCCCCGTCTTCACCGTGACCTTGTTTTCAAACGTGTAGCCAGAGCCGATAGCCACAGCCTGTTCAGAGTTGTAACCACCTAAAGCAGCCGTGAAGTAGAACTTGCCAGCGCAAGAACCGCAAGGCTGGACCAAGCCACTCAAAGCAGCCTGCATGGCTAAACCACGCTGCATGTCCTTTTCAACCACGTTGATGCGGTTGTTAACGGCACGCATGTCACCTTCGTACTTGGCGATGAGCTGATCAGCAAGGGTGGGTGCCGGGGCAGCAGCCGGAGCGGCGGCCGGAGCAGAACGACGCGTGCGAACCTTGCCTTCCTTCTTGGGCTCTTCAGCCTTCTTGGCTTCAGGGTTCAACCACTTGTTCAGGGCTTCAATGTTGGCCTTGCGTTCGTCGCTGATGGCCGTGAGGTCTTCAGAAACGCCACGAATCTTTTCTTCAGCCTTGTTGCTAGCTTCATCGATCTTCACGCTGGCCTGCTTGACGGCTTCGTCCTTGGCGTCGTTCATCAAGCCCTTGGCTTGCTTAACGACATCTTCTTTAGCTGCGTTGAGGTCTTCGCCAGCCTTCTTTAAAACGGCTTCCTTTTGAGCTTCGAGCGTCTTGTCGAGCGCCTTGAATTGACCATCGGTATAGTCCTTGGCATCTTTGACAGCATCAGCGATAGCGTCGGTCTTAGCCTTTTCGATAGCCGTTTCTAAACCAGCCTTGTCAGTTTTGTACGTATCTTTAGCAACGTACTTGGCATCAGCGGCGTTGCCAGCTTCAGTGATAGCCTCGTTCTTAGCCTTGCCAGCTTCGGCCTTAGCCTCAGCGATAGCCGTTTCTAAACCAGTCTTGTCAGATTTGTACGTATCTTTAGCAACGTACTTGGCTTCAGCGGCGTTACCAGCTTCAGCGATAGCCTCGGTCTTAGCCTTGCCAGCTTCGGCCTTAGCCTCAGCGATAGCCGTTTCTAAACCAGTCTTGTCGGTGTTGTACGTACCTTGAGCAACGTACTTGGCATCAGCAGCCTTGCCAGCTTCGGTCTTAGCCTGAGCGATAGCGTCGGTCTTAGCCTTGCCGATCGCCTTTTCTAAGCCATCCTTTGCCGTGGTGAAGTCTTTATTCGTAAGGAACTTGGCATCAGCATTAGCGATAGCGTCGGTCTTAGCCTTTTCGATAGCCGTTTCTAAACCAGCCTTGTCGGTGTTGTACTTATCTTGAGCAACGTACTTGGCATCAGCGGCGTTGCCGGCATCAGCGATAGCGTCGGTCTTAGCCTTGCCGATAGCCTTTTCTAAGCCATCTTTGTCGGTGTTGAACTTTTCGATCGTGACGTACTTGGCATCAGCAGCCTTGCCAGCTTCGGTGATAGCCTCAGTCTTAGCCTTGCCAGCTTCGGTCTTAGCCTCAGCGATAGCGTCGGTCTTAGCCTTTTCGATAGCCGTTTCTAAACCAGCCTTGTCGGTGTTGTACGTATCTTTAGCAACGTACTTGGCATCAGCAGCGTTGCCAGCTTCGGTGATAGCTTCGCCCTTGGCAGTAGCGATGTCCTTGGTGATGCCTTCGCCAGCTTTGGTGATCTTGCCGTCAAAATCCTTGGAGGCAACCTTGATGGCGTCGTTGATCTTGGACTGAACGCTCGTTTCGATGGCCTGAATCTTTTCATTCATTTCAGTCTTGAGGTTTTCTACTTCAAGACCAGCATTCGTGAAGTCCTTATCGTCTTCAGTCGTGTTTTTTTGCTGTTCTTCGAGCTGCTTTTCAAGCTCAGGGGAAACTTTCGGTCGCTCAGCAGGCTTTTTGGGCACGTCAACGACAGCCGGCGTGCTCGCTTCGACCGCTTCTTCCACGCTACCATTCGTAGCCTGCATGTCTTCCTTGGTCGTGTGCTTAGCCTGTTCGTCTAACATGGCTTCGGTCTTGGCTTTTTCCGCATCTGAAACAGGCTTGCCTTCTTCGGCATCCGGAACAACGTCGGCACCGTCTTCGTCAGCAACAACATCAACTACTTCAGCAGCGGGAGTAGCAGGCTTCACAGCTTCGTCAGCGTAGGCAACAGTCAAGGGCATAAGGCCCGCTAATAAGCTCGCTAATAACTTATTCGTCATCAAAAGTTTCTCCGAAATGTAAAGAATCGCCTCCATTGACCGATACGAACTATCAGCCCTAAAAAATAGAAGCCGACCGTTTGGCAATGTTGCGAGGTGTCCTTACAGTATCTACCTACAGGCTTTTTTTCGGGTAAGGGTTTCTTCTAGCTCTTGATAGAGTAGTCTTGAGAAAGGATTGAAAAATCCTATTGAATTCATATAGATGAACTCTTTGTGAGGGATTTTTTGTGATGTCGAACTAGGTAGAAAGGCGAAATCCCCGCTTTTCACAACAAGGAAACAGAGTAAGCGTGGCGTGTTCTCTTTTGGGTTTTGGACAGAAAATTGATGCTGTCAATATCTTGATTCCCGAAAGTTCGCGCAAAATGAGATTTTGGGGTGCTAATTAAGTTGTCCAATAAACTGGGTATGAGAATGTAAAGTTATGTAAATCCTTTACTATCAAGGGTTTAGAGAGTGGGGAGGATGGGCGGAAAAACTGGTGAAAATGCTGTTGTATTTTTGTCAAATTGATTGTGCGTCGAATTCTCAAACCCCAACGTTTGTGATCGATGGGGGTTCTCAAGGAAGATATAGTCATTTTTGTGTAAAAAGATGTGATTTTCTTCGACGCAAAAACTCCCCCAAACGGCAAATCGCCTGGGGGAGTAGTGAGAATCATTATCAGATGGGTTTATTTGACTTGCGCATAGCGGCGACTGTCGATCTCGTCGTCAAGTTCTTCATCGTCGGTCACGGCCGGGCGCA
>JAHHRG010000111.1 GCA_020025965.1 Sutterella sp. | reverse complement strand
GCGGCCGGGGGTCGGAGAGCGGGGCGTCGGCGAGGGGGTTGACGGTGACTTTGTAGGAGGGAGCTTTGGCGGGCGGGTATCGGGGCGTGGTTTTGGGACGGATGGGCCTTGTCGGATTACTTGGTGATGTCTCCCCGATCGGCGGAAGAGGATTCTGAGGTCGGTCTATTGCTTTGAAAATCAGTAAAATTTTCGGAGAGGGCGGAAATTTTAAAAAAAATAGAAAAAAGTATTGTTAATTTTTTCACAAGTATAAAAGTTTTTCTACCTTTGTGCCGTCCGGGTGTTTCTTTGTCAAGAGGCTTTCGGACATTGGTTAGGTTCTTGGATGAGACGTGCGTGAAGCATCTTTACGACGGGCACAAGTGAGAGAAGAGAGATTTGAGAGAGAGAATAATAATGTGTTGAGAGAGCCCGTTTCTTATATGTAGTGCAACACGTGCATCGATTACAGTAATCTGAGTATTGTTAAATTTTATAAATAAACAAAGTTATGGCAAAATTGGATTTAACCAAGTACGGCATCTCGAACGCTACCGAGATCGTGTACAATCCTTCGTATGACGAGTTGTTCCGCGAGGAGACCAAAGAGGGTCTGACTGGCTTTGACAAGGGTCAGCTGACCGACACCGGCGCCGTAAACGTAATGACCGGCGTTTACACCGGCCGTTCGCCCAAGGATAAGTTCTGGGTAAAGGACGACGTTACGCGCGACACCATTTGGTGGACTTCCGACGAGTATAAGAACGACAACAAGCCCGTTACGCCCGAGACTTGGAAGGTCCTGAAGGAGCTGGCCGGCAAGGAGCTCTCGAACAAGAAGCTCTACGTTGTCGATACGTTCTGCGGTGCCAACGAGAGCACGCGTCTGAAGATTCGTTTCATCATGGAGGTGGCCTGGCAGGCTCACTTCGTGAAGAACATGTTCATCCGCCCCACCGACGCTGAGCTGGAGGCTTACGGCGAGCCCGATTTCGTGGTTCTGAACGCCTCGAAAGCCAAGGTTGAGAACTACAAGGAGCTGGGTCTGAACTCGGAGACCGCTGTTGTCTTCAACCTCACGGAGAAGATGCAGGTGATCATCAACACCTGGTATGGTGGTGAGATGAAGAAGGGTATGTTCTCCTACCAGAACTACCGTCTGCCCCTGCAGGGTATCGCAGCCATGCACTGCTCGGCCAACACCAACGAGAAGGGCGAGACCGCTATTTTCTTCGGTCTGTCGGGTACGGGTAAGACGACCCTTTCGACCGATCCCAAGCGTCAGCTGATCGGTGACGACGAGCACGGATGGGACGATAACGGTATCTTCAACCTCGAGGGCGGTTGCTACGCCAAGGTGATCAACCTCTCGCAGGAGAACGAGCCCGATATCTGGAAGGCCATCCGTCGTAACGCGCTGTTGGAGAACGTAACCGTTGATAAGAAGGGTCATTGCGACTACGCAGACAAGTCGGTAACCGAGAACACGCGTGTGTCGTACCCGATCTACCACATCGACAACATCGTTAAGCCCCTGTCGAAGGCTCCCGCTGCCAAGAAGGTAATCTTCCTGTCGGCTGATGCGTTCGGTGTACTGCCTCCTGTTTCGATCCTGACCCCCGAGCAGACGAAGTACTACTTCCTGTCGGGCTTCACCGCCAAGTTGGCAGGTACCGAGCGTGGTATCACCGAGCCTACTCCTACGTTCTCGGCCTGCTTCGGTGCAGCATTCCTTTCGTTGCACCCCACCAAGTACGGCGAGGAACTCGTTAAGCGTATGAAGCAGTCGGGTGCAACCGCTTACCTTGTAAATACCGGATGGAACGGTACCGGCAAGCGTATCTCGATCCGCGATACCCGTGGTATCATCGACGCCATCCTTGATGGTTCGATCGACAAGGCTCCCACGAAGACCATCCCGACCTTCGGCTTCACGGTTCCGACCGAGCTGCCGGGTGTTGATTCGAAGATCCTCGATCCTCGCGATACCTACCAGGAGGCTGGCGAGTGGGAGAAGCGTGCCGAGGATTTGGCTGGCCGCTTCATCAAGAATTTCACCAAGTTCACCGGTAACGAGGAGGGTAAGTCGCTCGTTGCTGCCGGCCCGAAATTGGACTAATTCAGCTGAATCGTTAAGAGGCGCGTCCTCTTGATATAGCAAGACCGATCGGTATTCCCGATCGGTCTTTTTTTTGTCCCCGGGGGAAGGTCAGGGGAAAGACTGTTGAAAACCAATATTTTCATGGTCCTTACGCTTCGGAGCGTGGAACAAAATGATGTTCCGCAGTAATATTCGGGTACAGATTGTTGATAACCAGCCGTTTTTCTGCTCTTGCTGGATGTTTTGCAAGCCGTGCAGAAGGTTCGTGCTGAAGTTGGGGAATAAAATGTTTACAAGTGGGTGTTTAGCCGATTCTTACGCTTCGGAGCGTGGAACAGAGTGGGAGTCCGAGCAGATTGTTGATAAGTAACGGTTCGCGTATATTTGTCCGTTTTCCGGCGAGGAGGCATATGGAGAAAAATAAGAAATCCCCCTTGCCGTCCGCCGTCGAAGGGAGAAGAGGCAAGGGGGAAGGATTGGAAAATCGTATCAGGAGAGATATCCCGCAGCGGAACCGAACCGGAGGGCTACCATCCGATACGATTTGGCGATTATTCCTCGATATATTTGGGCGATTTGCCGTATTGGTTGGTCGTGGGGTGGCTGTCCATGCAGAAGAAAACCAGCAGGGTGATCTGATAAGCCAGCAGAATAACTCCACCCAAAATCAGCGGAAGACTGATTGTGGCGAGGGCATCGGAGAGGCTGCTCGTAGTAACTACCGAAGAGATCAGGGTGCTGATGAGAAGGCCGGTGTAGATGAATCCGAAGATCATTGCACCACCGATCCACCATCCACTGCGGCCTGTGTCGTGGAGGCGGCGTACGGAGAGGGGAAGTGCTGATAATTGGGCGACAAGGACCAACAGGCTGGCCAGAAAGTCGGGCAGCAGAAATCTTACGACCATGATGAAGATACAGAGGGCGAGGATCGTCCACCAATACTCCGAACGGCGTGATCGGCCTTTGATTTCAAACATACGTTTCCAGGCCAGGGATAAGGCTTCCTTGAAATTTAAAGAATCGGTTTGCATCGTTTTATACATTTTTTGAAGTTTGTCCAGGGGTTCGGGCCTGTTTTGCCGGAAAAAATTGTGTTGTTGGTGTAATGTATTGATATTTAGCGTACTAACGGTGTTGTAAGTGCCTGTTTTTGCCTGTTACAAAATTAATATATTTTTAGGGTTTTCCAACTTCTGAAGAAGAATAATCGAACCTTGTCGTGAAAAATTTATGGAGTGTGTGCGGTTTGTTGTCGGGCGGTCCTGGAGGACGGAAAGCGGAAGGGCGGGTGTTGGGGC
>JAHHRG010000110.1 GCA_020025965.1 Sutterella sp. | reverse complement strand
GATTGACGCTCGAAGGAGAAATCCTTCGGGCGTTTTTCTTTTGGCGTAAAGGGTTAAGTAAGGTCAAAGAAAAGGAGAGGCGTGTCCCACGAGGACACCCTCTCCTTGCTGGTTTTAGTGCTAACGCGCTTAGTGATTCGTTAAAAGCCTCGTTCACACTAAACCGTCGTCCTAGACGGGCCGCCTTTGGAATTGTTAGGACCGAATTCACCTCGCCCCCATCATTTACCCAATACCTCAACACACCGCAATTCAGTCACTGTCAAGTTATTAGGGTTTACCCCCCCCCCGAAAAACAACAAAACCTATCTACTTGACAAAACGGGACTTTATTGAAAAACAACACAATTCGATACACTCATAAACGACGATATTGTGTCTGCTGAAACAATTCGATTGTTGACACCTGCCATTGACCCTATAGTTTCAAACAGGTATCTGTCCAGCCCCGTTGGGCATCGATTTGTTAGCAAACATCATGACGAAAAAGCTCTCTTGGTCCATTTCGCATTTCTACAAACCCTATTACTTCTTTTACTACTACATTCCCAAAGCCATTCGTGACGCGTTTAGTCGCGAATCGATTGAAATCGAAGAAGGCATTTGGAGTTTTAAAGACGGTTACCACCAAGAGTTCTTTCAACGAATCGTCACGGAAAAGTTGCAAGAGTCCTTTGACGATCTGTCGGATTTGGTTTTCATGTGCATTCCTGCCTCGACGAAATTTGCCAACCAAGTCCGTTTCGAACGCTTCTCAAAAGCGGTTTGTGCCCAAACTGGCATGATGAATGCCTTCCCCTACATCACGATCGTACGTGACAAAGAACCTCGTCACTTAGGGGGTGGACGCGACGGCGAATATCGTTTCGACCGTAACTTCTTCTATGGCAAGGATGTGATCCTTTTTGACGATGTTGTCACAACGGGTCACTCCATGACAGTGTTAAGCGATCAGTTAGAAAGCATGGGGGCTCGCGTAGTCGGTTGCATTTCGATTGCTCGCACGTACAGCGAACGCTTCTGTGGACCTAACCCTCTTCATCCCTATAGCCAAACGACAGTTCGTCCCTCGGAGGATGAAGGCGCCATTCGTAAAGAAGTTAACTGGGTGGACGAAGTGCCCTTTGATGAATCGTGGTACGAAGCAGAGCTCTCGGTCATGGAACCGACGCCGGTCACGAAAACCGTGGCTCGTCAGCCCACACCTCGTCCTGCCCAGCCGATTCCTGCCCCTGTTTCTGAGTCGCGCTGCTCGGTCGTGCGACTCAAATCGAAACGCGACAGCGCTGATGCGCCAACGAAGGTCGTAAAAACGGCTGAAGTCCCCAAGAAAACGGAAGTCGCCAAGCCTTCCATTACAACGAAATTCGTTGAAGCGGTTAAATCGTATTTAGAAACGAAGCCTACGGTCAAGACTGAACCTAAGTGCGAAGAAAAAGCCCCGATTAAGGCGCCTAAGCCTGCAATCTCGTTACCACGACATTTAGAAGTGGGGGATTTCATTCGCTTTGGTCACTTTAACGGTCGCCCCTTGGGCTGGCAGGTCATGAGTATTGAAGGCGACAAGATCCAGCTCATCACGAAGTTTGGCATTACGTGTCGTCCTTATAACGATGAACTTGAAATGACAACCTGGGAAAAGTCGTCGTTACGTCAATGGCTCATCAAAGACTTCTACGAGGAAAGCTTCTCGGAAGCTGAGAAAGCCCACATCTTAACGACGAAGGTTAAAGCGGAAGTGCTCGATACCCACGAGCTCTATACGGGGCCTGACACCTTCGACAAGGTTCGCATCTTGAGCATCAATGAGTATGTGAAGTACTTCAATGGTCTTCCGCTTCGCTTTAAGTGTTATCTCTTCAACCGTACGCCGCGCCAGTGTTGGATGCGCAACTACGGTAAAGACCGTCAACACGCCGCCTTTATTGGTCGCAGTGGTTCCATTCACGCGGGTGGCAGTCTTGTGAACTCCGCTCGTAATGCCGTTCGACCCGTCATTTGGATTGAACGATGAGCACTAAAACCTTAAAAGACATTGGCGAAAAAGACTGCATTACTTCGATTACCCGATTACTCCGTGACGACGACCGTCTCTTAGGTGGTCGTGGTCACGACAGCGCCGTACTCGACTTGCAATTAGCACCTAACGAGGTCCTTCTCACGAATACGGACCGCAGTGGCATGAATATTGCCTACAGCTTGGGGCTCGCTGGTCCCGAGTGCGCAGGCGACTTTGCCGTCTCCCACGCAGTGAGTGACATCCTAGTCTCTGGGGGTGATCCTGTGAGTGTGAGCATTGCCCTCCTCGCCCCGCCAGACCTCCCTCTTGAAGTCCTTAACCGCTTCATGAAAGGCGCTGACGATGCCGCGCATCGTTATGGGGCTTTTATTGCAGGAGGCGATACGAAACACGCCCCGAAGTTTGCCGCCGTAGTGACTGCGCTTGGCAAAGCTAAGCGTGATGAGGTGTTAATGCGCGCTGGCGCCCAGCCGGGTGACGTACTGCTGGTAACGGGACCCTTGGGCACGATGATGGCAGGCAAAGTCGCGTGCCAATCTGGGCTTGGGCTCTCTGACCAAGAACGCGAAACCTTTAGCCAAGCGCTGATTTATCAAAATCCTCCCTATCGCTTCTCACGCGCCTTAGCCAAAGCGCGTTTAGCCACGGCAGCGATGGATAACAGCGATGGGCTTTCAGGGACTTTGCACACCCTTTGTCAACACAGTGGCGTTGGGTTTGTCTTAAATAAGCAGAGCGTCCCCATCCATCCGAGCACACAACGTGTCGCACAGGTTTTGGGCATTGATCCTTTCCAGTTTGCTCTAGCCAGTGGTGATTGGTCGCATTGCTTTGCCGTTCCAGAGCATGAAGTCGATGTGATTAAAACCATGGCCGAAGCCACCCAAACACCCGTATCCGTCATCGGTCAATTTACAGAAGCGCCCGATGTGCTTATTCAAACAGAAGAAGGCGTCTTTGCTTTTCCTCGTTTAGAAAACGACCGCTTCCGCGTTGGCGGAACCGCCTGGTTTAAGGCCTTAGAGGGTCAAGTTAATTATCTTGGTAACGAACAGTCAAAATGAAAAACGTAGTTGCAAACACAATTGGTGAAGCCTGGGTTGAAAGCATGCGAACGGTCATGAGCTCAGGGATCGACTTTTATGATGAAGATGTGAAAATCCGTGAGTGCTTAGGCTTTAACGTCCGAGTTGAAACCCCGGCATTAACGGATACGATCGTTGAACAATATGGCGATCCTAAAATCGTCGCTCATACTTTGGAGAAATTCTCCAAAGGGACGGTGATGGCGAACCGTCCCTTTACGTATGGCGCGTGCATTTATAACAAGCGTGGGGTTGACCAGTTTGAATGGTTGGTGGACCGTTTAAC
>JAHHRG010000109.1 GCA_020025965.1 Sutterella sp. | reverse complement strand
GAGCAGCGGATTGAAAATCCGCGTGTCGGCGGTTCGATTCCGTCCCCAGCCACCAAATGTCCTGCAGTTCATGCAGGATTTTTTTTGCCCTTTTTTCGGAATTTATCGAAAATAAGGTATCAAAAACTGGGGGCCTCTCTCGAACGCCCCGCCTTTTGAACTTTATTTCGACTGAAGATAAGATTCCCAGCCCTTTGCTCTCAATACACACGCAGGGCACTTCCCGCAGCCGTACCCCCACTCGTGAAAATGCTCGCGATCTCCCAAGTAGCACGTGTGCGTATCTTCGCGAATCAGATCCACCAGCGCATTTCCACCCAAATCGTAGGCGAGCTCCCAGGTTGCTTCTTTTGTCAACCACATTAAGGGAGTTTCAATTGTCATCGGAGCATCAAGGCCAAGCGAAAGCGATACCTGTAAGCTCTTCAAAGTATTGTCACGACAGTCCGCATAACCGGAATAATCCGTCTCGCACATCCCGCCCACAAGTGTTTCAATCCCGCGACGATAAGCCAAGGCTGAGGCAAAAGTAAAAAAGAGAAGATTACGCGCAGGCACAAAGGTATTCGGGACTCCGCACTTTTCAAACGCGATAGCCTTGTCTTTTGTGAGTGAACAATCGCTGATTTGCCCCAATAAAGACATGTCTAGCAGATGATCCTCCCCCAAACGCTCGGCCCAAATTGGATTGAGTGCACGGATCTTTTCTCTTACAAGAGCACGGCATTCCAGTTCGACAGCGTGCTTCTGGCCGTAATCGAACCCCAAAGTTTCCACACGCTCGAAGTGAGAAAGTGCCCAAGCGAGACAGGTTGTCGAATCCTGACCGCCAGAAAAGAGAACAAGAGCCGCTCCCTTACGCATTGTATTTTTCATGATTTTGACCTCTAAAGCCGCTACGATATTCTGACGAACGTATTTTCTCTCAGTTCGACTACATTTGCCTGTGCCGTCTCTCATGCCATGCTCTTAAGGGAAGAAAAACCTTTGAGCAGATATAATCCGCGTTTGATTGACATTTTCCATCGTTCCGGGGCTAAGTCCTCTGAACTCAAACACATTTTTGACTTGCGATGCAACTGCTTGCTTTAGGTCTCAACCACACCACCGCTCCGGTCTCTGTCCGTGAACGTGTAGCCTTCACACCGGAAGAAATTCCCGGCACGATTAGCTACCTGCGCGGTCGCTTTACGAGCAACCAGAACGGTGGCGTTCGAGAAGCCGCAATCCTGTCGACCTGCAACCGCACCGAACTCTATTGCGCATGTGAAAATCCCGAAGGTGCCCGCAGCGCCATTCTCGGATTCATCGCAGAAACTAAGAATGTGAAACTCGTGGATCTCGAACCCCACGTTTACACCTATACTCAGGAAGAAGCCGCCAAGCATACGTTCCGCGTTGCTTCCGGTCTCGATTCCATGGTACTCGGCGAAACGCAGATCGTGGGGCAGATGAAAAAAGCCGAAAAGATCGCCCATGACTGCGGCGGGCTCGGCACCATGCTCAATCACCTTTTTCAGACGACTTTCACGGTCGCCAAGGAAGTTCGTACCGCAACGGCCATCGGCTCCAACTCCGTAAGTCTTGCCGCCGCAGCCGTTCGCCTGGCTCTTCGCCTCTTCGGCAACATCTCGAACGAACGAGTCCTCTTCATCGGGGCTGGTGAAATGATCGAACTCTGTGCCGCACACTTTGCCGCTCAGAAACCCAAATCCATCACTATTGCGAACCGTACGCTCGAACGCGGTCAAATTCTAGCCCGCTCGGTACACGCAGACGCTATTCGTTTGTCCGAACTTCCCGACCAGATAGCAAATTACGACATCGTCGTCTCTTGCACGGCCGCCGCCCTTCCGATTATCGGTCTCGGCATGATCGAACGTGCCGTCACCATGCGCCGTCACCGTCCGATATTTATCGTCGACTTAGCCGTGCCGCGCGATGTCGAAGCCGAAATCGATCGACTCGACGACGTTTACGTCTACACAGTCGACGACCTTGGCAAAGTAGTGAGTCAGGGCATTGCCAGTCGTCAGGCTGCCGTCACCCAAGCAGAAACCATTATTTCCGTTCGCATGCGCGACTTTGCCGCGTGGTTACGTCAGCGTGAAAGCGTTCCCGTGATTCAATCTCTCCGGGATCGTGCTGAAATAATCCGCGAGGAGGAGTACACACGCGCTCTCCGTCATCTTCGTCACGGCGACGATCCCGAAGAAGTTCTTCATATGCTCGCAACTACCTTGACGAAAAAGCTGATCCACGATCCGACTGTTCTTTTGCGCAATGCCGAAGGGCTTGCTGAAGACGATCGCAACATCATGGAACGTTATCTCAACCGTTTCTATCGTCGCGACGAACGCTAGGAAACTCAAAGAGAGGAACCCGACAAATGAGGTTCCTCTTTTTTTGCGTTATCCTTAACAATTCAGCTTTCATTTATACAAACAAATACCGAAATGATTAATGACAACATGCGCTTCAAGCTCCGTCAACTTGCCCGACGCCTTGAAGAAATCGACGGTATGCTTGCTTCGCCCGACTGCGCGAACGACATGAACCGTTTTCGTTCCCTCTCCCAAGAACGTGCCGAAATCGAACCAATCGTTCAGAAACTCAATGCCTTCGAACTAGCCGAAACCGACCTCGAAACAGCTCGTGAGATGCTCAACGATCCCGAAATGAAAGCTTTTGCTCAGGAAGAAATCGCTAACTCGAAGAATCGTCTAGAAACGCTTGAAAAGGAACTTCTCATTCACCTGTTGCCGCGCGATCCCAATGATAAGCGCAACATCTTCCTTGAAGTTCGTGCAGGTACGGGGGGCGACGAGTCCGCACTCTTCGCAGGCGACCTCGTGCGCATGTACCTTCGCTATGCAGAAAATCAGCACTGGAAGACAGAAATCGTTTCGAAGAATGAAAGTGAACTTGGCGGCTATAAAGAAATTATCGTGCGCATCATCGGCGAAGGCGCCTATTCGAAACTCAAGTTCGAATCGGGTGGTCACCGCGTACAGCGCGTGCCCGCAACTGAAAGTCAGGGGCGAGTTCATACCTCTGCTTGTACGGTTGCCATTCTTCCTGAACTCGACGAAGTCGAAGAAGTCGAACTCAATCCGAACGACCTTCGCATAGATGTCTTCCGTGCTTCGGGGGCCGGCGGTCAGCACGTTCAGAAGACCGACTCAGCTGTCCGTATCACACATTTGCCGACAGGACTCGTCGTCGAATGTCAAGACGAACGTAGCCAAACTCAGAACAAGGCTCGCGCCATGACCATCCTTGCCTCACGCATTTACGCCGCCCGCGTTGCGGAACAGCAAGCCAAGGAAGCGAGCGAACGTAAGAGCTTAGTTGGCTCGGGCGACCGTTCCGAACGTATTCGCACGTACAATTA
>JAHHRG010000108.1 GCA_020025965.1 Sutterella sp. | reverse complement strand
GAGTTCAAGAATCACACCGTCGGGATCGTAGAAGTAGCAGGCTTCGCTCTTGCCGTATCCGGAAGCGGTGAAGTCGAAAGCGGCGGGTTCGGAAATGAACTTGACGCCGAGAGCCGTAAGGCGCTTGTATTCGCCCCAGATGTCGTCGGTCGCAAAGCAGATTTCGGAGACGCCCGTGCGATAAAGGTCCATCGGACGCTTTTCAATCTCGGCACCGATAAACTGAATCAGTTCGACGGGGGGCGCGGCCAAGTCGCCCTCGGCTTTCAGATAAGCCACACGGGCCTTGACGCCCTTTTTGGCGAAGATTTTTTCCGTTTCCGGGCCTTCCATCAAGATTTCGCCCTGGAAGCTGAGACCAAGAGTATCGCGGTAGAAAGCAATCGAACGGTCGAGATCGGTGACCGTGACGCCGATATGAATGATATTGCCGAACACTTGAATTTTCTCCAAAAAAATCGGATCGGGTTTTCCCGAAGATTAGCAATAGTCGAGCAATCTTGTCAAGTTTATTTTTTCCGCTCGATTGCCTTCTCGGAGAAGGCTGAAGTTACCTTTTGGTAAGACTTGAAGCCTGTCGGGAAATGGCATGCCCTATCGGACGTCCCGCCCTTTGCAGAGACCAAAATAATGATCGGCACGGAAGAAAAAAAAGGCGCCGTCCCGAAGGATTGCGCCTTTAAAGTCCCGTTACGGAATGGATTGACTGTGTCGTCTGCCTAAGTCCAAGAACCCCTCAAGGCAGTGACTCGTCAAGTTCCGCGTCCGGGCAAAGGTTTAATAATGAAATCGGTTGGACGAGGCCGACTTTGACGAGCCGGCCTCACGACTCCGCTTTACTTGCCGAGAAGCGTCGGGGAACCCACGCCTTCGCCCTTGCCGATCAGGCCGGTCTTGGCGTAGAGACGGAGCTTGTCGCGCGTGTCGCAGATGTCGAGGTTGCGCATCGTCAACTGACCGATACGGTCGACGGCCGTGAACATGCTGTCGCCCTTTTCCATCGTGAGACGGTCGGCTTCGTAGGTCAGGTTCGGGCTCTTCGTGGACATGATGGAGTAGTCGTTGCCGCGGCGAAGTTCGATCGTAACTTCACCGGTGATGGCACGGGCAACCCAGCGCATGGCGGATTCGCGCAGCATCAGAGCCTGGCTGTCGAACCAGCGGCCCTGGTAGAGGTAGCGGCCCAACTTCATGCCGTTGATACGGTAGTCGAGGATCGTGTCTTCGTTATGGATGCCGGTGACGAGTCGTTCGTAAGCGATGTAGAGAAGCGCCATACCCGGAGCTTCGTAGATACCGCGGGACTTGGCTTCGATGATGCGGTTTTCGATCTGGTCCGACATACCGAGACCGTGACGGCCGCCGATGCGGTTCAATTCGAGCATCAGTTCGACCTTGTCCTGGTAGCGCTTGCTGTTGATGGCAACGGGCTGACCTTCGATGAATTCGATGGTAACGGATTCGGCCGGGATCTTGACGTCTTCCTTCCAGAAAGCGACGCCCATGATCGGATCGACGATCTTGACGTTCGATTCGAGGCTTTCGAGATCCTTGGCTTCGTGCGTGGCACCGAGCATGTTGGAGTCGGTGGAGTAAGCCTTTTCAACGCTCATGCGATAGTCAAAACCTTCCTTCTGGAGGAAGAGAGACATTTCGTGACGGCCGCCGAGTTCGGTAATGAACTGCGTGTCGAGCCAGGGCTTGTAGATCTGAAGATCCGGATTCACCAGCAAGCCGTAGCGGTAGAAACGTTCGATGTCGTTACCCTTGTAGGTGGAACCGTCGCCCCAGATGTTGACGCCGTCTTCACGCATGGCGGAAACGAGCATCGTGCCGGTCACGGCGCGACCCAAGGGGGTCGTGTTGAAGTACGGCACGCCGGCCGTCGTCACATGGAAGGCACCGGAAGCAATGGCGGCGAGACCTTCGGTGACGAGCTGATCGCGGCAGTCGATCAGACGGGCGTTTTCAGCACCGTATTCCATGGCGCGAAGCGGAATGGCACCGTAGTTGTCTTCGTCGGGCTGGCCGAGGTTGGCCGTGTAAGCATAGGGAAGCGCACCCTTATTCTTCATCCAACGAAGCGCGGCGCTGGTATCAAGGCCGCCCGAAAAAGCGATACCGACCTTCTGGCCGACGGGAACGTGCTGGAGAATCGTCTGAGACATGTTGAATTCACTCACAAAAAAATCTTGGTATTGGGGACTTTGGGTTGCGACCGGTCCAGAGCCACGTCCCCTGTAAGGCAGAAAGTGAGGATCGAGGCTAAGGCCGGACGCAAAGCGCTTTCGGGATTCAACGCCGCTCGCGGGGGATTCGTTCGGTGCGCGCGGCTTTGGTTAGAAAGCGCTTTAAAGAAAAGCTGTTGTTATTCGGCGCCGAACCACTTCGTATAGAGGGCCTTGTAGTCGCCGGAAGCCTTGAGGGCATTCAAAGCGTCGTTCAATTCCTTCTGAAGGGCCGGATTGTTCTTGGCAACGACCATGGCGAAGTCGTCGGCAGTAAGCATTTCGGGAAGCTGCACCACGCGCTTGGCGAGTCGCGGCTGCTTGTTCAAAATGAAGCTCGTCACGGGCTTATCGTTAATGACGGCATCGACGCCGCCGTTGACAAGTTCAAGGATGGCTTCACCGGCGTTATTGAAGGTACGCACGTCGGCGCCTTCAATCGTTTTCGCCTTCGTGGCGGCGGTGGTACCGATCTGGACGGCGAGGCGCTTGCCCTTCAAATCTTCGAAGGTCTTAATGTCGCCCGTCATGTTCTTGGCAACCAGGATCGTGAGACCCGAGCGGTAGAACGGATCGGTAAAGAGAACACGCTTCTTGCGTTCTTCCGTAATGCTGAAGCCCGAGGCACCGACATCAATGGTGCCCGTCATCAAAGCCGGGATAATCCCGTCAAACCCCATATTCTGGATCTTGACGTCGTAACCGGCCTTTTCACCCATGGCGCGGATCAGGTCCATTTCAAAACCCGTCACTTCCTGCGTCTGCGAATTCACAAATTCAAAGGGCGGGAAGGTCGTGTTGGAACCCACGCGAAGATCCTTAGCGATGGCATTGGAGCCCAAAACGAGGGCGCCGAGGCACGCCAAGGAAATCATCTTTTTCGACATCATGATCAAAACTCTCTGTTAATAGTTATATGGCGATTGAACGCTGTTAGGAGCGGATCACTTGCAGGAATCAAGTGGTGATTTCGCAAAGATCAACGAACCTTAGAGCGCGTCGAGAGCGTTGTCAAGTGCTTGATTTGCAATATTTTTCTTGTCAGCAAACTGTCGACAATTGGATTCTATATCGCGTTTTTATTGGGAATTTATTACGACAAGACGAATTGAAACGAAAGAATTTAAGCTCGACTTTTCGACGATATCGGGCGTTTCGTCAATCTCTCCGAAAAGACAAATTTGAGAGCCTTCAAGTAAAAAGGACGGTGCCAGAGCG
>JAHHRG010000107.1 GCA_020025965.1 Sutterella sp. | reverse complement strand
GATTGAAGCCGATCGGCCGTCAACATTCCCGTTAGGGAATCGTTTTGGAGAGTCTCCTCACTAAAGACGCGAACGGTGTTGCCGGTTATTCGGTAGCCGCGAATGAGGTTTCCGCTTCGGCCTTTCATCGTCACGCGGGCCCCGAAGGCCTCTTCCGCTTCGGTGTAGTCCGCAAAAACATCAAAATCATCCTTTCGATTGTCAACCATTTCGGCAATGACGGTGCCCGTTTCCGGCGTATGAAGGAGGAAGACGCGACCCGCTCCCGCATCGATCATCTTCTTCACCAGCGTCAAAGGCGACAGCTCGGCGGGCTTTTCGAAGGCATAACGCACCAGAACCCGGGCATCCTCAAAGGGTTCGTCAGGATGGGCTTCGGCCATAGTGGCCTGATAGATACGGGCGGCCGTGAGCGTGGCTTCGCGTTCGTCATCAAGAAGGAAGTCTTCTTCAAAGGGCGCAAAGTCGGCACGGGCCAAAGAACACGAGCAGATCAAAGCCTGATCGTAGGCGAGCGCTTCAACGGCATCGGTACCCGACCTTTCGATCTCGGCCGCAATGGCGATGCCGAAAGGAAAACGGCGACGACCGTCGGAACCTGCGCTCGGTTCGTAAAGAAGACCGTTCGCGCCCGCTTCTTCCCCCTCTTCTTTCGTCGCAGGAAAGCGCGGTTCGGCATCGGAAGCCGAGAGGAACAGAACGCCCGATCGGTCGGCGAATGTCGCAAGGCTTTTGTCGGCAATGATGAGTCGATCGAGGAAACGAATAAGAGTGGGAGTCAGCATCTTCGTCATTGAAGTGGAAAAGTTTGCAGTGAAGTATAGAGTCTTTTACCGAGTGCCCCGTTTTTATTCGCAGAAAACGCCTGAGACGACAACAAGCGGTTTTTGTTCTCGGTTCGGGCCGACCGGGTTGGGCTTCTCAGGAAAACAGGCGACAGGAAAATTCGGTCAACGGCCGGTCACTGAGAAACGCCGGTCGGCATCCCGCTGTTTTTTATAACCGATTCGACGGGAAGCTTTTTGTCGGCGAGACCGATCTCATCATGCGTCGCTTTGTTTCTTCAAGACCTCGGGAAAACCGTTAGAAAACGGGGCGTAGAGATGAGGTTGCGATTGCTAAAATAGAAAAGATAATCTGGGTTTTAGCCAGTGAAGAGACGCCGCCCGTCCTGTGCCTCAGCCGGATGCAACCCGTATAAAGAGAGAGAAGAGATGAAGAGAAGAACAAGTGCCGGTCGCACAAGAAATACGGTCACCGTCAATCAACGGCCGAATCCCGCCGATCTAAAAAATCCCGCGCTCTACATCAACCGCGAGTTGAGCGCTTTGGAGTTCCAACGCCGCGTCCTCGCACGTGCCGATAACGTCGATCTGCCATTATTCGACCGCCTCGAAGCCCTGGCACACTTCTTTCACAATCTCGACGAATTCTTCATGGTCCGTGTGATGAACCTCGAAGAAGAAGCGGCGGCCGGCAAGCGTTCGTCGGGCCCCGACAAGTTAAAGCCCGTCAACGTGCTGGCAACACTGCGCCGACGCATCGCACAGATGCAAAAAACCGGCGAAGCGCTTTGGTTTAACGACATTAAGCCCGAACTGGAGAACGCCGGCATTCGTTTTCTTCGCTACCGGGATCTCACGGCACGCCAGCAGAAAATGGCGAACGACTGGTTCGATCGGGAAGTCTTTCCGCTCTTAACGCCTCAGGCGGTGGACCGCGGCCGCCCGATGCCGATGATTTCGGGGATTTCGCTTAACTTTGCCGTGGAGATCGCAATCGACCGCCGGCGTTTGGCCCGTGCGCAAAGCTACGGCAGCGAAGAAGACGAAAACATCGTGACGCGCTTTGCCCGCGTGAAATGCCCGACCGATCTGCCGCGATTTCTTTTTCTGCCGGAAAAGCCTGAAAAAGGTGAAAAGCTCGACATTAACAATCGAGAGGGTCAGATTCTCCTTCTTGAAGAACTCATTGAAGCCCGAATCGACCGACTCTTCCCGGGCTGCGAGGTGCTTTCCAAAGGCAGATTTCGCGTTACCCGCAATACCGAAGGCGAAATCCTCGAAGTCGATGCCAAAGATCTCTTGGATGCCGTTCGCGATTTTGTCGATACCCGCCGTTTCGGCTCCTGCGTACGCTTGGAGTTCGAATACGGGATGCCGACGGCTTTGCAGGATTTCGTGCGCGAATCGCTCGGCATTCGCCCCTCCCGCGTCGTTCGATCGAAATTGCCTCTGGCCTTCGGCGACTTTCTGGCCATTACCCGCCTGGCACGGCCGGAACTGCGACAAAAGCGTCTTGAAGGGCGACTTTTACCCGGTTTCAACCCCGAAGAGGATATCTTTTCGGTCATCCGTCAGAAGGACCGCGTGCTCTTTCATCCTTACGAAAGTTTCATGAATACGCTCCAAGTCCTCACGGCGGCGGCCGACGACCCGATGGTAACGGGCATCAAACATACGCTCTACCGCGCCTGCCCGCACTCCCCCGTCATTGAAGGCCTGATGCGTGCTCACAAGAAAGGGAAAGAAGTGACGGTCGTCGTCGAACTCAAGGCGCGATTCAATGAAAAGGCCAACATCGGCTGGGCCGAGCGTCTTGAGGAAGAAGGCATTCATGTGGTCTACGGCTTTGCCAACAAGAAAATCCATGCGAAAGCCACGCTGATCATTCGCGAAGAAGCCGACGGGATTCGCCGCTACACCCATATTGCGACGGGCAACTACAACGGTGAAACGGCAGCGACCTACGGCGATATCGGCCTCTTAACGGCCGACGAGACCATTGCCGACGACGTCGGGAATTTCTTTAACGCACTGTCGGGTTTCGGCAGTCACGTCGCCTATCGGGACATCATGGTATCTCCCGACATCATGACCCCGGGGCTCACCGGCTTGATAGACGAAGAAATGGCACTCCATGCGGCGGACGGTAAAGGTCATATCGTTTTGAAGTGCAATCAGCTCGTCGATCCCCCGTTAATTCGGGCGCTTTACCGTGCCTCGCAGGCCGGCGTCAGAATCGACTGCATTGTGCGCGGCATCTGCTGCCTGAGACCGGGAGTTCCCGGCATTTCCGAGAATATTCGCGTGCGCACCATTGTCGGACGCATTCACGAACATTCGCGCGTTTATTACTTCCGTCACGGCGGCGAAAAGCGCCTTTATATCGGCAGTGCCGATCTGATGGCCGGCAACTTCACGAAGCGCATCGAACTGCTCGTGCCCGTCAAGGATCGCGATGCCTCTCACCGCATTCGTCATGCCATCCTGAGACCTCAATTGGCCGACACGGCACTGGCCTGGGAACTTCACGCCGACGGAACCTATTCGAAATGTCGGCCGGCAGAAGGTGAAAAAGCCCTCGATTCGCAGAAGGAAACGGCCAAGTGGTTAAAGCGAGAAGCCGGGATTGACTAGAGCCCCCTGTTGACGACTCTCCCTCCGGCACAAGGTTGACGGGGCTGAGCGCAAGGGCAACCGAGAGGGACTCTC
>JAHHRG010000106.1 GCA_020025965.1 Sutterella sp. | reverse complement strand
TTGCGCCGACCGTTTGGGCGACGTGGCTGCCGCCGAACGTCATATCCGCGTCGCGTTGGATCTCGTCGAGCGCCGCAGTGCCTCGACCGAAGAAAACGAAGACCGTCTGGCCGCAGCCGTCAAGATTCTCCCGCCGCCGATGACCCCGATCACGTCGACGCTGGAAGTGATCTCTCCCCGATTGACCGCCGTTCGTCTTCGCGTGATGCTCGCCGACATCTTTACGCGTGCCGGCATGGATATTGAAGCGCAGATGGAACTCGCACTTTTGCCAGAAGGGGTCGTTCACGGCTAAAAAACTGAGTTTTTCTCGGGTTAGGTCCAATAGATTTTTAGAAGACAGACGGGTACAATTCCCCGTTGACCTAATAAAAATGTCTCTGTGAAAGAGGTGAGAAGGTTTTCGACCGTTACCCTGTCCAAGTGGTCGGACTTTCGCCAAAAATCCCTCACCGGAGCCCTACAAGACCCTCAAACGTCATGACCTCAACCCACGAAACCTCGGCCTCGATATTACAACTCCCTAACTGGACTGATCCCGTCAGCGAACACGATCTTGTCATGCGACGACGGGAAATTCACCGTGTACCGGAAACGGGTTGGAGCGAATTCGTGGCGACGGCGCGAGCCGCCAAGATCCTCTCGGATCTGGGGTTCAAGGTTCGTGTGGGCCGTGAATTTTTAAATTCCGCCGACGTGCGCGGCCGCAACAAGGCGGACGTCGTCAAAGCCGAAAAGATCGCCATCGAATCGGGCGTCTCGGTGACCATGCTCGCTCGTATGGGCGGGCTGACGGGCTGTATCGCTACTTTTGAAACCGGCCGCCCCGGGAAAAACATCGCCATTCGCGCGGAACTCGACGCTATCAAAATGACGGAGCCAGAAAGCCCCGAACATTTGCCTTTTAAGGAAGGTTTCGCGTCGATAGAACCCGGTCTCATGCACGCCTGCGGTCACGACGGTCATCAGGCCGTCTTGCTTGAACTCGGACGCTTTGTGCTGGCAAATAAAGACCGCTTGTCCGGGCGCATTACGTTTATTTTTGAGCCGGGGGAAGAGGGCTCCCGCGGCGCATATCCGATCGTGAAGTCGGGTGTGCTTGACGACGTTGACATTCTTTTCTGCGCTCACATTGCGCCGGAACTGCCGGCCGGTGTCGTGGTTCCCGCACCAGAAAAATTCCTCTGCACGACGAAGATCGACTTTCATTTTGAAGGTCGTCCCTCGCATGCGGGGCTTCAGCCTCAGGTGGGGAATAATGCACTTTTGGCTGCGGCCAACGCATCGATGATGCTGATGGCTCTCCCGCGCCACTCCGAAGGGATGACGCGAGTCAACGTCGGAACACTCCACGCCGGTGAAGGCCGTAACGTCGTTGCCGCTCACGCCGATATGGAAGTTGAAGTCCGAGGCGAAAACGAGGCGATCAACCGCGAACTGACGGACGCCGCTCTAATGCGAGCTGAAGGCGCATCGGCCGCTTTCGGCTGCACCTGCCGCCATACGATCATGGGCGAAGCCGTCGACTTTGTGCCCGACGACGGGATTGTGCAGATGATTACGGTCTGTGCCCGTCATGCTCGTTACGCCGAAAAGATCGTGCCGTCGGTTCCATTGAATGCTTCCGACGATGCGACGCTGATGATTCGCCGCGTTCAGAGCCGGGGCGGAAAGGCCGGTTATTTCTTGGTGGGTGCGGCACTCCCGCATCCGACGCATCACACGCATGCAACGGAAGAGGCGGCGCTCGACTGGCAGGAAAAGTATTTGGTCACCATGTACGGAATTCTGGTGAACCTTCTGGTGGGGCTTTCCGGAAACTGGTAAAAAAAAAGAAGGTGCCGAAAAATCGGCACCTTCTTTTCGTTCGGCAGGCGATTAGTGAGTCATCTGACCGAGCATGTTGTCAAACATGCGAATTTCTTCGTCCTGTGCAGCGATGATCGCGTTGGCAATGGCGATGATCTTGGGATTCTTGCTGTACTGGAGAATCTGTTTCGAGGCTTCTACCGCACCTTCGTGGTGCGCCTTCATGCCGAGAAGAAAATCTCGTTCGATATTACCGCTCGGGTGTACGGAACCCATGTCATGATGCATGCGTTCCATGGTAGCAAGCGCTTCGCGATTAAACTTCGCGACTTCGTCGGCTGTCCACGTAGTCTTTTCCGTTTTCAGCTCGGCAAGCAGTTTTTCGAACGATTCGACTTCAGCCGTCTGCGTACGGACAATGGCTTTGGCAATGGCGCTCAAGTCCGGACTGCAACTTTGCTGGAGTAGGAATTTGGCCGAATCAATCGCATCCTGATGATGCGGGATCATGTTTGCAATAAAGTTGTAATCGAGGTTGTCCGTGGTGACGGGCTCGGCACTGGACATATGTTTGTGCATATGTTCCATGACGTTGGGCTGATGCGTTTCGATGGCGTGATGCTGAGTGTGAGTATCGGAGGCCATAGCCGCGTTCATACCGAGAAGGGCAGAAACAAGGATGGCAGCGAGAGGTAAACGATTCATTTGTTGTCGTCCTGTGTTAGTGTCGGGAAGAACAATATAAAGGACGGCGTAAAAAACGTTTTCGGATTTTTGTGAGCGAAAAAACAGAAGTTGTTATTGAGTGTATGTGAAAGACTCTTTTTCTTTGTCGGACTCTTCCTTATCTGAGAAGAAGTTAACGATAACGCTTGTAACGGAGAGGAGGACTCTTGGTTACAGTTGTCAAACATCGACAAAGCCCTATCGTTGCGACTGTTTTTTACCTTAAACGTTATCTAGTTTGTTTTTCTTAAAAAGAGCGTCGGAAGTACGACCGCATATTCTTTGTCGTCCGCGGGATCGTTCTTATCGCGCCAGGCGACGATGCGATAGACGTTGGCGGTTTCGATTTCATACCCTCTGTCGCGCCACGATTCAAGTTCCGACTGTCGGCCTTTAGACAATACCAAGACTTTAAAAAGCTTTCCGTCAGGCGTTTTAGCGCCCAGAGCGCGGCCATTGTCCATGACAAACAGCGGCGTACCGGAGCGAAGCGTAAAGATGAGGCGTTTTCGAGTCTCGTCTTTGAAGAAACCGAGCCATACGTCACGATGGTTCAGGTTGAAAGTAAGGCGATTGAGCGCCGGATAGTGAACGGGATTGTCTTTAACGACAACGCTGTCCATGTCTTTCCCCAGACCAAAGGGGAAAGCTCCGGGGACGGCATGAATACTCAGATGCGTCTTCGCGCGGGTGATTCCGACGTAAAGCGTTCGCTTATCGTCTTCCGACTGCGTGATGTTCTTGTCAAGCAACAAAACGACACGATCGAATTCCCTGCCTTTTGCCTTATGGATGGTGGAAACCACAATCGTCGATCGCTTGAGCTCCACGGCATCTTCAGGTTGTGATTCCTGGATGAATTCTTCAAAATCGGTCCGATAGTGAACACGGCCGGCGGACTTCCAGAATGCTTTCAGGAGCTTCAGAATGTCGGGCAAAAGGGCGGATTCGGCGCATTTTGCTTTGAGAAAGGCGATACTCTCCTGCCAGTCCTCATCTTCGATGACCGGTTTCCCGACGAGTTTTTTCATCAGATGCGTCGTAAAGAAACGCATTTCAAGCCAATTTCTCACTTGAGCCTTGTCTTG
>JAHHRG010000011.1 GCA_020025965.1 Sutterella sp. | reverse complement strand
AAGTAGGTGGGTCAGTTTATGTCGTTTGGTGGGTCAACTTGCATGTCGCTTGACACTCCCAATACTCCATTCTTAAACTGGGCAGGGTTTTTCCCTGTAATCCGACAATTTCTCAAGCCCCAATCGTAAGCTTCGCTCAGTCGTGCGCACGTACGTAAGCATGATTCATGGATGTTTTCCCAATGGGGAAGAATGGCATCGGCGATATCCTGTGGAGAGAGTTTCTCTGGTGAGGACTGCCGAAGATTTTCAGGAATTAACTTGAGAAAGCGAGCAAGATCGTCTCTGGTTGTTTTCACAGGATCCTTCCAGCGTTTTCTTTGTACTTGGGCTTCTTGCCACGAACGGAAGAGCTCTTCAACGGTGAGAGGGATGTGCGTGGAGAGATTGATCTTTCTGGTTAATGTTCTCGTCTCAAGTCCTGCCTTTGAACTTTCAAGAAGGTCTAGAGCCTTCATTCTGGCTTGGTTAATTGACAGAGCCATAACAGAGCCAACTCCTCGCTGAGTGCGTTTGCCATTAATCGTCAGACGAAGAGTGTAAAAGCGAGAAATTTCCCCTTTTTTATTGGTCTTAACCGTGACACGCAAGCCTGGAACACCACCGACTGCTACAGTGTTCATTGTGGTCATGGCTTCCTTTTGAGTCAGAAGTTTGGCTTTGGAGTCAGAAAGATCGACAGACATAAGTTTTCTCTCTTGAAAAAGGATCAATTAGAGATGTAAGGAATTCTTTGTCTATCAAGGGATTGAGGCATGCCTCCTTCATGAGGGGATCAACTATATGCTAATCACTGTCATCTAAAATGGATCAACTCATCATCGCTTTGGAGTTGGGTGGGGTAGTTGATCCATTTAGTTGATCCATTTGGGCCCAGTTAAGGCATGAAACGGCATGGCTTAATTTTAACGAAAGAACGTTTAATTAATGAGATGATGCTTCTAAACCCTTGAGACACAATTGATTATGACACGAAAAGAAGAAAGCCCGACGAACTTGTGTTCATCGGGCTTTGTGTTCTGGTGGAGGCGGCGGGAGTTGAACCCGCGTCCGGAAACCTTTTTCTGTTGGATCTACATGCATAGCCGCAATATTTAAGTCTTACCGTTTGCCCTGCCGAGCGGCGGGCCAGCAAACGGCCAGTCACCTTAGTTTCGGACTGCCGTCGGCGACAGCCAGCAATCCTAGACTCTGTCAAATGATACTGCTGTCGGTTTTACCCGACCCGGCCCAGAGACAAACCGGAGCAGCATCTCGCATTAAGCAGCGAGAGCGAAACGCTTGTTGTTGGCGTTTATTTGTTTTGCAGCTGATTTACGAGGTGACTGCACCTCGACATGCACCACACAGCGTCCGCGTCCCCGTCGAAGCCAAGGCGCCCCCTGTATGAGTTTGAACTAAAAGTATAGCTGATTTATTTTTGTTGCGTCGCCCATGAGACCAATTCGAGCGGCGAATTTGCAACAAAATCAGCATGCCAAGTGTCGGGGTCACTGTCAAGATATCCCCAGCGCACGCCTGCGCAGGGCAGACCAGCTGCATGAGCCGCTAAGACATCACGAGGATCGTCACCGGCGTAAAGCATTTCATTCGTGTTGATCGAGAGCCGACGGGCGGCTTCGAAGAAGGCATCGGGAGCCGGTTTCATTGCACAACCTTCGGAGTTACTCCCGAGGATGATGTCGAATTTGTCTCGAAGCTCAAGGCCGTCAATCAAGGCATCGGCCAATTCGATGTACTTGTTCGTAAAGATCCCCGTACGAATGCCGACGGCGTGAAGAGCGTCGAGCATTTCCGGAATGCCGGCAAACGGACGGGAGGTAACGGCGAGACCAGAGCGGTAATTCGAGAGAAATTCATCTTTGAATTCGGCAAAGGAAGGATGGTCGGGCGTGATCGAAAAGGCCGTACCGATGAGGCCTGGGGCTCCTTTGCTCGCCATTGGTCGTAACACTTCGTCGGGGAGAGCAGGAAGGCCGCGAACGATTCTGACAAGGTTCGTAGCACGGACAAGATCAGGAGCCGTATCAACGAGTGTGCCGTCAAGATCGAAGAGAAACAGTTTGACCGTCACTGAGAAAAAACCTTTACTCTAAATAAAAAAGAAACCCTCGGACTTTCGACCGAGGGTTTTCATGTTACATCGCATCAGCGATGTAAGCGGAACTTAGTGTCAGATTACTGACGCGTACCGACAACTTCGACGACAGCGCGGCGGTTCGGAGCCAAGCACTGGACGAGTTCACGGAAGTTCTTGATTTCGCCCTTAGCGGACGGATTCGGGCAATTCACGACCGGTTCGAGTTCGCCCTTGCCTTCGGTCTGAATGAGGTTGGCATCAACACCCTTCTGGACCAAGTAAGCCTTGACGGCTTCAGCACGCTTGGCGGAAACCTTCTGGTTGATCTTTTCGGAACCGATACGGTCGGCATAGCCGGTGGAAACGATCACTTCAACGTCAACACCGCCGAGACGGGAGACGAGCTCGTCAAGGACAGCCTTACCTTCGGGCTTGAGCGTGGTGCGGTCGAAATTGAAGAGCATGTCGGCGGAGAAGGTCACCTTTTCAGCAGCCTTGGGAGCCGGAGCAGCAGCTTCCTTCTTGGTGCAAACGTCACCGAGGATATCGGCGTCACATTCACAGCCGTGACCATCGATGCCCTGGGCTTCGGCGAGAGCCGGGGTCCAGAAGCCGGTGTGCCAGCAGAGACCGGAACCGCTCTTGAGAACGGTACCGTTACCGGCGTGAACATACGGGCAGGCCTGTTCGGCAGCGAAGGAAGCACCCGACACCGCCAGCATCATCGCAGCAACAAGGCTACCAATTTTCAGAGAAGTCTTCATTCTTATTTCCTCATAAATAAGCTTAAACGGGTGGACGGATCGATTGCGCGACATAGCACAGACCAACCAACGAGATCACCACGGAAACGAAATTACTCCATTTCCCTCACTAGGTAGGATACACCGAAAAGGGCGATTTGCCTAGAGAAGACAGGGATTGTAGTGTCCCTGATTCCAACGAAAATAAAGTCCGTTTGAAGCACGATGTTACCCTTTCTGGAAAGAAATGCCCTAGAAAAGGAACATTCAGATGTAAATCATACCCGATGAAAAATGTTCTGTGAGTGTAAATTTTTTCTTACAAAGGAAAACCCTGATAACAAAAACGGACTGATATTTGTCGGGAAGCAGCAGATAGTCGAATTGAAGTCGTATGGTTGGTTCCAACGCCTAGCCTTTGAGTCTTCCGAAGAGATGCGGAAAATCAGTGGAAAACTGGTAAAATTAAGCGTTTAGCCTCCACTTGAAGAAGCTCTCGAAGGAGCACTCGTGTGAAGTGTTCGACAAAACATGTCGACAGACCGGTGGAAGGCCGGAAAAGATCAATGAAACGGCGCGGACAATCTGTGTTTGCGCACGGATCCAGAGGAATGGTTCATGGACGAAAAAGATAACAAGGAAGAAACCCAGACGGACGTCGCTGAAGTGGAAAACGACGAATCGGATGCGCCTGCTCAGGGTTCTTCGCTTTCGGTCGCACATGAGTTGCTGCCGATCTCTCTTGAAACGGAAATGAAGCGTTCGTACCTCGATTACGCTATGAGCGTGATCGTCGGTCGTGCGCTTCCCGATGTTCGAGACGGTTTGAAGCCCGTTCATCGTCGTGTGCTCTATGCCATGAACGAGATTAAGAACACGCACCACAACCCGACGAAGAAAGCTGCGCGTGTGGTCGGTGAAGTTCTCGGTAAGTATCATCCTCATGGCGACCAGGCTGCCTATATGACGATCGTTCGTATGGCTCAGCCGTTCTCCTTGCGTTATCCGCTCGTTTACGGTCAGGGTAACTTCGGTTCGATTGACGGTGACAGTCCTGCCGCCATGCGTTATACGGAAGTTCGCTTGGAAAAGATCGCCAGCGAAATGCTCGCTGACATCAATGAAGAAACGGTTGACTTCGTTCCCAACTTCGATAACTCCGAAAAGGAACCGGTGGTACTCCCGGCTCGCCTGCCGCAGCTCCTTATTAACGGTTCTTCCGGTATCGCCGTCGGTATGGCAACGAACATTCCGCCGCACAACCTCAATGAAACGATCGATGCCTGCCTCCACCAGCTCCGTAATCCGGACTGCTCGATTGAAGAGCTCATCCGTTTGGTTCCGGCTCCCGACTTTCCGACGGGGGGCATCATTTTTGGTATCAGCGATGTTCATCAGGGTTACCGCACAGGCCGAGGCCGTGTGGTGATGCGTGCTCGCGTTCACTACGAAGAGTTCGGTCGCGATCGTACGCGTATCGTAGTTGACGAAATTCCGTACATGGTCAACAAGCGTGTTATGTACGAACGCATGCATGAGCTTATGCGTGAAAAGAAGATCGAAGGCATTGCCGAAATGCGCGACGAATCTTCCGACAAGATCCGTATCTGTATCGACTTGAAGCAGGGGGCGATGCCGGAGGTTGTACTTAACAACCTGTACAAGCAGACACAGATGCAGGAAAGCTTCGGCATGAATATGGTCGCCCTGGTGGATGGTCAGCCGACCTTGCTCAATCTGCAGGAAATCATCGTTCACTTCCTCTCGCATCGTCGTGAAGTAGTGACGCGTCGCACTGTTTTCCGTCTCGGAAAGTATCGCGCTCAGGGGCATTTGCTTGAGGGGCAGGCCGTTGCGCTTTCCAATCTTGATGAATTTATTCGAATCATCCGCGGTGCTAAGACACCTGCTGAAGCTGCCGTAGGTTTGTATAGTCGCGGCTGGCCGATGGCTTTTGCCGAGGAGCTCGCCAATCGCAGTGTCGAAGAGATGCATCGCTACTATCCGGAAGATATGGATCAGTCGCGCGGTATTCAGGCTGACGGTCTCTACTACCTGACGAAGGCTCAGATCGACAACATTCTCGCCATGAGCCTGCGCCGCCTGACCGGTCTCGAACAGGATAAGGTTCGTGCGGATTACGCTGCCATGCTCCGCTTGATTACGGACTGCTTGGACATCCTTGCTCGTCCGGAACGCGTTAATGCGATCATCGGCGAAGAACTTGAAGCCATCCGTGAAGAATACGGTGACGAACGTCGTTCGACGATTGATCTCATGGGCGATCCCAACTTTGATAAGCGTGACCTTATTCCGCGTCGCGACATGGTCGTGACGATTTCTCGCGGCGGCTATATCAAGAGCCAGGAACTTTCCGATTACAACGCTCAGACCCGAGGCGGTAAGGGGCGCAAGGTTCAGGAAATGACGAAGGACGATGAGGTAGAAGAACTCTTCATCGCCAATACGCACGACATTATTCTCTGCTTCTCGACAGCCGGTCGTGTGTATCCGATTGATGTATTTGAGTTGCCCGAGGGTAAGTCAAGCGCTCGCGGTCGTCCGATCGTTAATCTTTTACCGTTGGTTGAAGAAGAAAAGATTTCCTTCATTCTCCCAATTCAAGGCTATGACGATGATCACTTCGTCTTCATGGCAACGGATTTTGGTACGGTGAAGAAAACGCCGCTTTCGGCTTTCCGTAATGCGCGTGTGAAGGGACTGATTGCGACGATCCTTGATGAAGGTGAATCTCTGGTTGGCGTCGCGATAACGAATGGTCAGTGTGATGCGATTGTCTTCAGTGATGCCGGCAAGTGCGTTCGCTTCGATGAAAACGATGTTCGCTCCATGGGTCGCAGTTCCCACGGTGTTCGCGGTATCCGTCTTGACGACGGCCAGAAGGTGATTGGCCTGATTGTTTGCGATCGCAATGCCGAAGACGAAAAGTTTGTCCTTACAGCTACTGAAAACGGCTACGGAAAGCGTACGCCGCTTTCCGAATACTCACGTCACGGTCGTGGTACGAAGGGTCTCATTTCGATCTGTACGTCTGAACGTAACGGTCGCGTGGTTTCTGCCGTCATGACCGAACCGCACGACGAAGTGATGATGCTCTCGACGGGCGGTAAGGTTGTTCGCACGCAAGCGGCTCAGATTTCCATCGTGGGGCGCAACACCCAGGGGGTGAAGTTGATCGACCTTGGTGACGGCGATGATACGCTCGCTTCGTTGCGTCGTATTCACGGTACCGAAGAAGATGACGAGTATGAAGGCGAAGTTCAGGACAACGCTGAAGCGGCTGATGTCGAGGTGAGCGAAGATATGCTTGCAGAGGCAGATGCACCTGAGCCCAGCGAAAAATAATAAAAGATGATTATCACCTAGGGTGAAAATCGTTTATTCATCAAAAGGATGCGAAAATAACCTCGCATCCTTTTTTCATAAGGCGGGAATCGAAAAAATGAGAAAAATCAATTTTGCAGCAGGACCGAGCATGATGCCCCTCAGCGTACTTGAAGCTGTACGCGATGCCATGATTGATTTCGACGGTAAGGGATATTCGATTCTCGAACTGAATCATCGATCGGCACACTTTGATGAAATTCGACGGGAGCTCAAAGAGCGAATTCGTTCCTTGATGTCTGTTCCTGAAGAGTATGAAATCCTCTTTTGTCCCGGCGGCGGTCGTCAGCAGTTTTCGATGATTCCTCTAAACCTCCTTACCGAATCGGGGCGAGGCGGTTATGTTGTCACAGGAAAATGGTCGCAATTGGCCTATGAAGAATGTGCTCGAATTACCAAGGCGGCGCTTCTCTGGAAAGGCGACGGCTCGACGCTTCCGACGGCAACAATAGAGGTTCCTGTCGATGTCGATTACGTTTATTACTGCGATAACGAAACGGTTGACGGGACGGAATTCCGCGATTTGCCTCCGCTTGATCGATCCGACGCGCTTGTTGTGGCCGATATGTCCAGCAACTTTATGAGTCGTCCTGTTGATGTGAGTCGATACGGTGTACTTTGGGCGGGTGTACAGAAAAACTTTGGTGCCTCGGGGCTCTCAGTCCTTATTGTGCGAAAAAATCTGATTCGTAATAAAGCAAAGCCCGTGCCTCTGATGCTCGATTGGATGAAATATGCCCAAACCGACAGCGTTCCTAATTCGGTGCCGGTGCTGCAGTTTTATGTGGCACTGCTGATGGCGCGCTGGGTCGAGTCAATGGGCGGGCTCGAAGCCATGGATCGTGCAGCTAAAGCGAAGAGTGCACTTCTTTACGGTGCTATTGATGCCAACCCAGGAATGTACGTGAATGAGATACCGTCTTCGAACCGAAGCCGTATGAACGTTGTGTTCAGACTTAGAGATGAAAGCCTAACGGAAAAGTTTGTCAGAGAAGCGGAAGACGAAGGAATGATCAACTTGGCTGGACATCGCTCGAAGGGCGGTATCCGAGTTTCTTTGTACAACGCTATGCCGATTGATGCGGTTGAGAAACTTGTTCAATTTATGAAATCCTTCTCGAACCGATACGCCGTCTGACTGAAATTCTTTTTGATAGGTATCATAGTGCGACCGACCTTCTTCTTTTCATTTCAACAGAAAGGCAGAAGATCGACTCCGAACAGGATTTTTTGCTGACGTTCGTTCCGTGTGTCCACAAGGGCGACAGGCGGGGCGATATATTTATTGGTGACTCATGTCTGACAAGTCTATTCCGGTAATAACGCTCGACGGTCCGGCCGCCAGCGGCAAGGGTACGATCGCCGAACGCGTGGCTGCCTCCCTCGGCTTCCATTACCTCGACAGCGGTGCTTTGTACCGCATTGCGACCTTGGCTGCGCTGAAGGCGGGCGTGTCTCTTGATGATGCCGAATCGTTGACGGCTGTGGCCGAGAAGCTTTCTCCTGTTTTTAAGGACGGTCGTATTTTCCTTGAAGGGGAAGATGTCACGCTCGCTATTCGCTCCGAAGAGGTGAGTGCCGCAACGAGTCGCGTAGCCGTGATTCCAGGGGTGCGTTGCGCACTTTTCGAATTGCAGAAGAAAGCTGCTCAGTTGCCGGGACTTGTGGCTGATGGCCGAGATATGGGCACTGTTGTTTTTCCGGACGCACGGCTCAAGGTTTTTATGACCGCAACTGCCCGTGTTCGTGCGGAACGACGCTACAAGCAGCTTATCGGTCGCGGTGAAACGGCTGATCTGGAGGCGCTAACGGCCGATCTTGAAGAGCGCGACAGGAGAGACAGTAAGCGTGAGACGGCACCGCTCAAACCTGCTGATGATGCACGAATTCTTGACACTTCAGATATGGGAATTGAAGAAGTCGTAAAAAAAGTGCTGACTTGGTGGAACGACGCTCAATAATTGTCGTAGAATAGCCATTCGAATTTTTTCCGGAGTCGCCGAAAAATCAACGGCGGCTCTTTTTATCAACTCCACCCAATGACTTCAAACTCTGCGGGTGTGCTTTTATTTCATTTTTAATAATGACCAACGAAACCAAAATGTCCGAATCTTTCGCCGAGCTCTTTGCCGAAAGCCTCGCTCAGCAGGAAATGCGCCAGGGCGCCGTCATCACCGCTGAAGTTGTCCGTGTTGACTACAACTTTGTCGTCGTGAACGCCGGCCTCAAGAGCGAATCCTACGTTTCCATCGACGAATTCAAGGATGACAACGGTGAAGTGACCGTCCAGCCGGGCGACTTCGTCTCCGTCGCTATCGAATCCGTGGAAAACGGCTACGGTGATACGATCCTCAGCCGCGACAAGGCCAAGCGCCTCGCCGCCTGGATGAACCTCGAAAAGGCTCTCGAAACTGGTGACCTCGTTACCGGTACGGTTACGGGCAAGGTCAAGGGCGGTCTCACCGTCATGACCAACGGCATCCGCGCCTTCCTCCCGGGTTCTCTCGTTGACACCCGTCCGGTCAAGGACACGACGCCGTACGAAGGCAAGTCCTTCGAATTCAAGGTTATCAAGCTCGATCGCAAGCGCAACAACGTTGTTGTTTCTCGCCGCGCCGTCGTTGAAGCCAACATGGGTGAAGAACGCGCCAAGCTTCTCGAAACCCTCGTTGAAGGTGCTGTTGTTAAGGGCATCGTCAAGAACATCACCGACTACGGTGCTTTCGTCGACCTCGGCGGCATCGACGGTCTTCTCCACATCACGGACCTCGCTTGGCGTCGTGTCCGCCACCCGAGCGAAGTTGTTCAGGTCGGTCAGGAACTCGAAGCTAAGGTTCTCAAGTTCGACAAGGAAAAGAACCGCGTTTCCCTCGGTCTCAAGCAGCTCGGTGAAGATCCCTGGGTCGGTATCGCTCGTCGCTACCCGCAGGGCACCCGTCTCTTCGGCAAGGTCACGAACATTACCGACTACGGTGCTTTCGTTGAAGTCGAAGCCGGTATCGAAGGTCTCGTCCACGTTTCCGAAATGGATTGGACGAATAAGAACGTCGATCCGCGCAAGGTTGTTCAGCTCGGTGACGAAGTTGAAATCATGGTCCTCGACATCGATGAAGATCGTCGTCGTATCTCCCTCGGTATGAAGCAGTGCAAGCCGAATCCCTGGGAAGATTTCGCTCAGTCCTACAAGAAGGGCGACAAGGTTGCCGGCCAGATCAAGTCCATCACGGACTTCGGTGTCTTTATCGGCCTTCCCGGCGGTATTGACGGCCTCGTTCACTTGTCCGACCTCTCCTGGAACGAATCCGGTGAAGAAGCCGTTCGCAAGTACAAGAAGGGCGACGAAGTTGAAGCTGTGGTTCTCGCTATCGACACGGAACGTGAACGTATCTCCCTCGGCATCAAGCAGCTCGGCGGTGACCCGTTCTCCACGTTCGTTTCCACGCACGACAAGAACACCCTCGTCAAGGGCACGGTGAAGTCCGTTGATGCCAAGGGCGCCGTTATCGACCTCGGCAACGAAGTTGAAGGCTACCTCCGCTCCAGCGAAATCGCCACGGATCGCGTTGACGACGCTACGACTCGCCTCACCGTTGGTGATGAACTCGAAGCTCTCATCACGAACCTCGATCGCAAGAACCGCAGCATCCAGCTTTCCATCAAGGCTAAGGACGCTGCCGAAGCTCGTGACGCCCTCGATCGTCTCAATGCCGACGCTAACGCCGGTACGACGAACCTCGGTGCTCTGCTTAAGGCTAAGCTCGAACAGAAGTAATCTTCACCGATAGGAGGATGCCATGGGTGAAACCATGATCAGATCCATGTTGGTGAGTGAACTTGCCGAACGGCTTGATATTCCTGAACGAACCTGCCAGCGAATCGTTTCGACGATTGTTACTACGATCGAAGACGCTTTGATCGACGGTAATCGCATCGAAATCCGCGGTTTCGGTACGTTTGCTGTGAAGTATCGTCCCGCTCGTCGTGGCCGTAATCCCCTTAGTGGAAAAACGGTAGACGTGCCGCCGCGCTACACCGTGCACTTCCGTGCTGGTAAGGCGATGCGTGAAACGGTCGATTTCCAGCGCCTCGTGGAAGAAAAAGCTCGTTCCGAGTAAAGCTCCGGTTCCTTCGATTCGAAAGAGTCGAAGGAACTGAAAATGAAAAGGCTGCCGCATATTTGTGCCGGCAGCTTTTTCATTTTCAGAAAAAGAGCCCTGATATCTAGAAGATCGCCCAGAAGAGACGCGTTTTCTTACGAAAACTGGTTTTATTCTTTTGAGCGTGCAAAAATGCGATATATCAAATTCCCGATCTAAAAGACGACGATATGGACTTCGAACTTTGGTACTTAGTACTGATTCCGATTTTGTTTGGCGCCGGCTGGTGGGCCCGCGGTCACAGTGTGCGTGAAGAGCTGATTCACAGCCGAAGCATTCCCGAGGCTTATTCTCGCGGCGTAGCGCTTTTGATGAGCGAACATCCCGACAAAGCGATTGATTCCTTTATTGAAGTGGTTCGGCTCGATCCCGAACTTATCGAACTACACCATGTGCTCGGTACGCTTTTCCGTCGCCGCGGTGAATTCGAACGCGCCATCAAACTGCACAATCATCTCGTCAATCGTGAAGACATTCCTGAAAAAGATCGGGTTAAGGCTTTGAAAGAACTTGGCGAAGACTTCCTGCGCGCAGGTTTGTTTGATCGTGCTGAAGAGACCTATCGTCGCCTCCTTGAAAATCCGAGCGAACATTTGGACGCTCTGCGTGCGCTCCTGATGATTTACTGCACGGAACACGAATGGACGGCTGCCATTGACGTTGCTCGTCAGTTGGAAGCCAGAGGCGGTGAAGACCATGCTCAGGAAATCGCGCACTACTACTGCGAATTGGCCGAGGTGGCTGTTCGTCGTAAGGATTTGCACCTTGCGAACGAACATGTCAATAACGCCGTCCTGAAGTGTCCCGACGCTGTTCGCGCCAATATTCTCGCAGGGGCCGTATCTGCATCGCTTGGTGAACGCGAACGTGCTCTCGCTCTATGGACCAACGTAATGAAGGTGCATCCCGACTACCTACCGCTTGTTGTGGGTAAGATCGCCGATGCAATGCTCGAAGCCGGGCAGAAAGACGAAGCCATTTCACTTTTACATCATGCCTTGGCTGAAAGCGCTGGTATAGACGTGATGGAAGAGTGTGTCAATCGTATTGCCGCTTTGGAAGGCAATGCCGTTGCTGCGCAATCCGTGGTAGGCATCTTGAGCGAGCATCCGAGTCTTTCGGCTTTCTCCACACTCATCGCTTTGCGACTTAAAGAAAATCCGGGGGACGAACAGACGAAACTCCTGAGTTCTCTTCTGCAACGTCACTCCCGTCGTTTGGCTCGTTACCAATGCTCGAAGTGTGGTTTCCTCGCCTCAAACTTCTCCTGGCATTGCCTCGGTTGCGGAGCTTGGGACAGTTTCCCGCCGCGTCGTCTCGAAGATGCCAAACCGCGTCACTAAGATTGGTAACAATTGGAGGGCTTTTGGAAATGGAACGAAAGCTCTCTACCCAATACAATAAATATTCTTCAACTGACGTTCGGGCTATATGAGCGATGATTTTGCCCGCGTCGATTTTCTACAAATCGCTCGCTATTTCCTATCAAAATTAAAAGGACAGTGGAAAACTATGTTTAAGCGCATCGGCCTTCTGGTTCTTGCCAACCTCGCCATCTTTCTTATGCTCTCGGTGGTGCTCACCGTCGTCCAGATGGTGTTCGGCGTCAACTTCGGGACGATGTCGGGTAAATCCCTCAATATCGGTACCCTCTTTATCTTCTCTATGGTGATCGGCTTTACCGGTTCCTTCATCTCTTTGCTCATGAGCAAGCAGATGGCCAAGATGACTATGGGTTTGCAGATGATTGATACCAACAATCCGCAACCGGGCCTCGAGGCCTATCTCGTTGACGTGATCGCCCGTCAGAGTGCTAAGGCTGGCATCCCGATGCCGGAAGTCGGTATTTATGATGGCGAACCCAATGCCTTTGCAACGGGTCCGTCTGCATCTCACGCTTTGGTGGCCGTTTCGACCGGTCTTCTTCAGATCATGAACCGTGACGAAGTCGAAGCCGTGTTGGGTCACGAACTTTCTCACGTCAAGAACGGTGACATGGTCACGCAGACGCTTCTTCAGGGGGTGCTTAATACCTTCGTCGTATTTGCTTCTCGCTTGGTTGGTTGGGTTGTCGACCGTCAGATTCTTCGTAACGAAGACGATGCTCCGGGTATGGGCTATTACGTTACGAGCATCGTGCTCGACATCGCTCTCGGTTTCTTGGCCGGTATGGTTGTCGCCGCTTTCTCGCGCTATCGCGAATTCCATGCCGATGCTGGTTCTGCCCGCATCATGGGGAGCGAACAGCCGATGATCAATGCTCTGCGCCGTTTGGGCGGTGTGGAAGCCAACGAACTGCCGGGTTCCGTCAAGGGCTTTGGTATTTCCGGCGGTATTGGTTCGCTCTTTGCAACCCATCCTTCGATCGAAGATCGTATTGCAGCGCTTGAAAATCACCGCTACTAATCAATACGGGCGCTTTGTATAAGCACCCTGACGTTTCCAAACAAAACCCCGCAAGAGCAGTCTTGCGGGGTTTTCTGTTATCAGAATTCGGCAAAATCAATCGCGCCGATCCTAGAGAGTCGGCGCGACGGAACATAGCGATTTAGGCTTGAGAAACGATGCGAGCAGCTTCGATTTCTTCAGCCGTATGCAGATCGTCTTCAGCTCGATGACGACCGACCCAGAGAGCCATGGCGGCAAGCGTAAGCCCCGTCATGATAAGTCCGAGGGACGTGCAACCCCAGAAGCCGAAAACGCCGTAGGGGCCGCCAAAGATTTCGGCATGGAAGGCCGCATAGTAACCGCCGCCCAAACCGACTCCCCAGAGCATAACGCCGTAAATCATCATCGGGAGTTTTGTGACGCGATAGCCGCGGAGTGCGAAGGAACTCACAGCCTGGAGGGCATCAAAGACGTGATAGCAGCAACCGAAGATCAAGAGAGTACTGGCTAGTTTCTGTACGTCAGGGTCAGCGGTATAAAGCGGAACGACGTAAAAACGGGCAAACATAAGGAAAGTGACAATCAAAGTCGCGATACCGACGGCTGCGATCAAGGATCGCTTCAAGACCATATAGGCAATAGACGGCCACTTGGAGCCGAGACACTGAGCGACAAGGACTGACGTGGCAATCCCTGTTGAGAGCGGGATCATGTAGCACATCGATGTGAGGTTTCCCACGATCTGGTGAGCGGAAATGGTGCCTGACCCGAAGCGAGAAATGAAGATCGCCATGAGAGTAAAACTCGAGACTTCAAAGAAGGTCGAGAGTCCGATAGGCACACCGACGTGAAGTTGTTCTTTAATAAGCGTCCAACGCGGCCAATGAAATTTCGACGCATGCATTTTTTTGCAATAGGGCGAACGCATCCAAATGATGAGGTACAAAAGGCAGGAGAGAACCGAGAGAATCCCGAAAGAAACGCCGGATCCGGCACCGCCCAGGGCTGGCATTCCAAAAAGCCCGTACATAAAGACAGCGTTAAGTGGAGCTTTCAGAGCCAACATGCCGAGCGAAACCCACATCGTTACTCGCGGTCGAGAAATGGCGGCAAAGACCGAAATAAAGGTTCGCCCGAAGAGTGAACCGGGAAGACAAATGGCTGTGAAGGTCAGAAATTGTGAGGCCATGCGAGCCACGTCGCCTTCAACTTGTCCCATGGTCGTCCAGAGATTCGTATAAAGGAGAAGGGGGACGCCGAAGATGCAAAGGAAGACGGCAAGCCAGAGATTTTGCTGGAGCTCTTCACCGACCTTTTCGTATTGCCGTGCACCGAAGTGATGCCCGGCAATGGGAGACAGACTCTGGAGGACGCCGACCAATCCCATCAGCACACAGATCGTAGCGGCAAGACCGAGGGCAACAGCGGCCAAGTGATCCTTGCCCAATTGACCGGCCATGATGGTGTCAATGGTGCCCCCGCCGATAATGGCGAGATTTGCAACGAAGATGGGGCCGGCAAGTTTAAAGAGCGACTTGAAGGAAGTGCTCGGAGGGGCAAGCTTCGACATGGCTTAGAGTCCGGGAGATTCTGTAACGGTAAAGGATTCGTCGGTATGCGGACGGCTGACTGCGGAGCCGACCATGCCATCGTGATGGACTTGACTGTTGCGATCGCGGTGAATGGTAAAACGACAAGCCTCTGGCTGACGATGAGTTTCGATGCGGATGTCACCGTAGTGAAGGAAGAGCCCCTGAACGGCCGGCGGGACACCGTTGCCACAAACGATATCGGTCGGGGTATAACCGTGTTCGTCGAGCACATCCGTGACGGCGGAGACGATTGGTTCGTAGGAACGGTTGTGTGTAATGCCAGTGTGATAAAGACCGATCGAGGATGCAACGGTTGCGGTCATTCCGAGGGCGCAAAGCCATGGACCGCGCCAGGCGACGACGGGGCGGTGTGTGAGGCGCCAGCCGACGAAGATGAGCCAGAACAAGGACGTCACGACAGCAAGAACGAGGCCGCTGTCAAAGGACGGTGTACTTCCTGGAGCAAGCATCTGGACTGACTTGGCCATCTTTGGCGCAAAAGCTGTAAGCCAGGCAAACCAATAGGCCCAGAGCGTCAGAAGACCAAGCGTAAAGATCGAAATAGAGAACCAATCAAGAACATTTTCCTGATCGCGACGAACAGTCACGAGACCGAAGGCGGCCAATACCGCCATGGGAGGAAGGAAAGTCAAAAAGACCGAGTCGGCGGCCTGATGCGAGGAGAAAATCGTCGCAAAGAGCCCCGTCAAAACGAGGATGAAAGGAACGTAGAGGTGCGTCAACTTAAGGCGAAGATGACGACGCCAGGTATACAGCCCCCACAGTACGAAGGGCCAAATCGGACATAGATACCAGACGGCATTCTTCGTGAACCAGAGATAGGTATCGGCGGTGGTCAAACCGAAGAGAGAAGCCTGGTCAGCCGCCCAAAGAGAGAACCATGCGGTGGCTTCGGACGGATAAAAAAGGAAGGCTAGAAGCGGCCAAATGAAGAAGCCTGCGACAGTTCCGGAGAGGAGTGCGGTCAAGCGCTTCGGGCGGACGCTCGGGTACGTGTTCACGAGGCTCGTTACCAATATGGAACCGACAAGAAGCCAGAAGCCTGCGAAGACGGTCGATGCCAACAGAGCGGCACCGGCGGCAAAGCCAGCAACAAACATCCCGATCAGCGGACGGCGCAGAGCGGAACTCAGACCGTAGAAGTTGAGTGCCGTCATCGTAAGAAGTGCTGTGTCGGAGATAGCTTCGTGTTGTCGTGTAACGATCCCGAATGTTGCGACAAAAAGAAGCACGGTACTGTCGGCTACCACTCGGCTGTAGTCACGGGGGGATGCTTCGCCCCCGAAGGCAAAAGCAATTGGCTGTGCTTCCTGGCGCCGCGCAAGATACCAGGTACCGTACCAAAGGGCGATGGTGGTGCCGGCAAACCAGAAGGCGGCGGCGAGGTGTGTGGCCGTGACGTCACTCATTAGAGAGAGGACACCCGATTCGCCGAAAAGAGAAATAAAGAGAGCAGAGACCCAAGCAGTCAGAGGACCGTGAGAGGTAATTGGGCTGTCAACAATAATGGGCAGAAATGTTTCGACGCCCGTGCCGTTGAGCATCGACATGGCGGTCGCGAAACTTTCAGCATCGCGCGTGGTCCAGAAGTCTCCGTTCCATAAACCGGCACAGGCAAAGACAACAAGGAGACCGATAAGACTCCAGCGGGGGAGTTTGCTGGCGGCTTCCTGAGACATTTTGACGGGGGTGGAGCGTTGACTGAGCACGGCGATACCTTGTCGAAGAATATGGTTGGTATTGTCCGCTTATTTGCGGACAAAGAAAAGGGCAGTCCGAAAAAATCGGGAACTGCCCTTTTTGTCGCGAAAAGCGCCGCAGAGTTTTGAGAAACTCTGCAACGGCAGCGCAAGCAAATTACTTGGCCATGGCCTTGGCGTACTTGGCGCGGAACTTTTCAACGCGGCCGGCTTCGACGATACGCGTCTGAGCGCCCGTGTAGAACGGGTGGCTGGCGGAAGACGTATCGAGCTTGAACATCGGGTAGGTCACGCCATCGATTTCAACCGTTTCGCGCGTCTGAACGGCGGACGGGATGATGAACGTCTTGTTGATGGACATGTCGACGAAAGCGACTTCGCGATATTCAGGATGAATGCCTTTTTTCATTTTTAAATAAATTCCTAGTTTGTTTGTCGGTCGCCCTGACGGCCTTACGAGTCCGCCCGACTGATTTCGGGTCTTACAACAGGCATGCTCGCCCACGTGCCAACTGGGAAGGGCAAAATTATCCCAGAATCAATAGGAACATGCAAGCGAAAACCCTGTTTTTTTAGGTGATTTACGCATGGGGCGTTACCCTGCCTGTTAAGCTCAAACGCGGGTTTCGGTTATACAATGCTTCGATCCGTCGGAAGATCCTTGCATCCGACCAATATTCACTCAACAGACAAACGAAAAAACTATGCCCACCTTTGAACGTTGTGTAATCGCTACGCGAGAAAGCCCGCTCGCCATGTGGCAGGCTCTTCACATTCAGTCTCTTCTGCGCAAACAATACCCTGGCAAGGCCGTTGACCTTCTCGGAATGACGACGCGCGGCGATCAGATTCTCGATAAGACACTATCCAAGGTCGGCGGCAAGGGGCTCTTCACGAAGGAACTCGAAGTGGCTATGGCCGAAGGTGAAGCCGATCTGGCAGTCCACTCACTGAAGGACGTTCCGATGGAACTCCTTGACGGGTTTGAACTCGTGGCGATCACCGAACGTGAAGACCCGCGCGATGCTTTTGTTTCTCCGAAATATGCAAGCTTGGACGAAATGCCTGCCGGTGCTCGTGTCGGTACCGCGAGTCTTCGTCGCGAACTCATGATTCGCATGAATTATCCGCACCTCGAAGTGCTCCCGATTCGCGGTAACGTCGGTACGCGTTTGCGTAAGCTCGATGCCGGCGAATATGACGCACTCATCATGGCTTCGGCCGGTTTGAAGCGCCTCGAACTTTTCGATCGTATCCGCATGATCATCCCGCCCGAAATTTCTCTCCCGGCCCCGAGCCAGGGGGCTCTCGGTGTTGAAACCCGTGCTGGAAATGAAGTGATGAAAGAGTCGCTTGCTTTCCTGAACGATCCGGAGACCCGCGCCTGCTGCATGGCCGAACGTGCAGTTTCTCGTGCTTTGGGCGGCTCCTGTCAGGTGCCGTTGGCCGCTTACGCCATTATTGAAGACAGTCAGATCTGGCTTCGTGCCATTGTAGGCAATCATCATACGGGCAAAGCCGTTCGCAGCGAAGCCCGCGGCGATATGAAGGATCCGGAAGCGTTGGCCGCCAAGGTCGTCGCTGACCTCCTTGCTCAGGGGGCTGACGCTATACTCAAGGAAGTCTTGGGTTAACAGATAAGAGGATTTTATGGCTCTCACTCAGCCCGTCATCGTGATGCGCCCCGGCGAAGCAAACAATCGTCTCGCTTGCGCTCTCGAAGAGGAAGGAATCAATTGTTGGCGTTGGCCGGCTTTTGAAATCGGTTTGCCGAGCGACGAGGACTGTGAGCTCGTTCGTCAGCGTCTCGCCCGTCTTGACAGCGTCGAAATGGTGATTTTGCCGAGCCCGGCTGCAGTGGCGGCCGTTGCTCACTGGATCAGCGAATGGCCCGAACACATCACGTTGGCAACCGTCGGAGAAGGGACGGCCAAGGCAATCCGAGCCGCCTGGGGTGAGAAGGTCAAACTCATTTATCCGGAAGGCGAAGCTGAACACTCAGGTAGCGAAGCGCTCTGGGAAATCCTTCAACATCGAGGAGCTCCCTCACGCGTTCTTTTCCTTCGCGGTCAAACGGGTCGAGAATGGCTGCCGGAACAGTTCCGACGAATGGGAACCGACGTGATCACGATGTGTGCTTACGTTCGCATCCCGCTCGAACTGACATCAAAACAGTTGCGTGAACTGCAGACGGCTGCGCAGAACTGTCCACCGCCCATCGTCTACATCACGAGTACCGATGCGGTGGATGCGTTCTTTCATGCTATCCGTCCCGCCGAAGGTGTTCGTCAATGGGTAACGCGTGGCGTAGCCGTGACGCTTCATCCTCGTATTGTCCGCCGACTTCAGGAAGCTGGGTTTACGCATATTGAAGTGACGAGTACGGACGATGAGAGCGTCATTGCGCACATCAAAGCTAATCTTGTCGAGAGCGTTTGATCGCTCGGATTCTTTCTTCCATCGATAAATGAGACTCTGAATGAAAGTTACGCTTTTGCAGCCCAATCCCCGCACGGGCGACTACGCGGCCAATCTTGAGCATATTCGTACGCTTACCGAACGCGCGAGCGTTGACGAAGACGATCTCGTGATTTTGCCGGTGGGCTCCATCGAGGGAGGGACGGGCGCATCAGGCCTCTTGTGGCCCGATCAGAAAGCGGCTTTTATGCGAGCACTCGCTCGCTTGACCGAAAGCGTCAAGGCGCGGCGATTGCTCGTTTTCTTTCAAATCGGTGACTTGGTTCAGCATGTCTACCTGGAAGACGGTGTCGAGTGCGTCTTTTCTTCTGACCGTGCCTTTGTGGTTGACGGTGTACGTTTTGCGCTTCACCGTGAAAATCCGGGCGACATTCTCGTTGAGGCTGATCGCTTTTCGATGGCTCAATCTCGCCACGAACTTCCCGATGTCGCTTCCCGTCTTCTTTTGCAGGCAGGTATTGCGGGCGGTCAGGATCGTCTTATTTTTGCAGGCGACACGGGTGTAGTGGGAACCGACATTCGTGAAACCCTCTCGCTATGGAGTGAAGGCGCACTTCGCCTTGAAGTTACGACAGATGATGCAGGCCCGCACGTTCGCGTGATCAGTCGTATTGATACCGTTATGCTTCCTGTTTGTGACGATTGGCGCTATGAGGCTCTTCGTGCGGCGCTTCGCGACTATGTGACGAAGTCCGGTGTGAACGGCATTGTGCTCGGGCTCTCGGGCGGCATCGACAGCGCACTTACCGCCACGCTCGCCCGTGATGCCATCGGGGCCGACCGCGTTCGCGTGATTCGTCTTCCGTCTCGTTTCACGAGTAGTTTGAGTAACGACAGTGCAAAGGATCTTGCTCTTCGTCAGGGTTTGAAGCTCGATACGCTTCCGATTGGAAAGGGCTTTGCTGCTTTTGAGGAAACGCTTGCTCCGCTCTTTGAGGGGCATGCTACGGATGTCACTGAAGAAAACATTCAGGCTCGCGTTCGCGGCACGCTCCTCATGGCCGTTGCGAACAAATTTAATCTGCTTCTTCTTTGTAATGCTAACAAAGCAGAATCTGCCATGGGCTACAGTACGCTCTATGGCGATCAGACGGGCGGCTTTGCGCCGATTTCGGATCTCTGGAAGAGTGAAGTGACGGCCCTTTGCCGTGCACGCAATCGCAGTGAAACAGATCCCGACGTGATTCCGGTTGAAATTATTGAGCGAGAACCGTCGGCGGAGTTGCGTGATAATCAGAAGGACAGTGATAGTTTGCCGCCTTACCCGGATATTGAACGCGTGCTTTGTCATGTTTTGGACGGAGGATCGATTTACGATCTCAAAGATATTGACGTGGCGGTTGCGCGTCGTATTGTTCGCATGACGATGCGCGCTGCTTTCAAGCGTGCGCAGGCCGTGCCGGGGGCGATTCTTACCGAGAAGCCGCTTTCCGTTATCGCCGATTGGGGAATGAATACCGGCGCTGAATTCTGACTTTTTTGTGAGCGTCTGCTTACTTCGATTAAGAAAAGCCAAAAGGCCGAATCTTTGCGATTCGGCCTTTTGGTTTAAAGAGAATTAGCGCTTCATCAAGTCGAAGAAGTCGTTGTTGTTCTTCGTTGCCTTCATCTTGTCGAGCAAGAATTCCATAGCTTCGAGTTCATCCATGTCGTAGAGGAACTTGCGAAGGATCCAAACCTTCTGAAGAACGTCCGGTGTAAGAAGGAGTTCTTCGCGGCGCGTGCTCGAACGGTTGAGGTTGATGGCGGGGTAGACACGTTTTTCAGCCATACGGCGTTCGAGATGGATTTCGTTGTTACCCGTACCTTTAAATTCTTCGTAGATCACGTCATCCATACGGGATCCCGTATCAATCAAGGCCGTACCGATGATCGTGAGCGAACCGCCCTCTTCAAGATTGCGGGCTGCACCGAAGATACGCTTCGGACGCTGAAGAGCATTGGCGTCGACACCGCCGGTCAGGACTTTGCCGGAGGAGGGAATGACGGTGTTGTAAGCGCGGGCAAGACGCGTAATGGAGTCAAGCAAAATGACGACATCACGCTTACTTTCGGCCAGACGCTTTGCCTTTTCGATGACCATTTCGGCAACCTGTACGTGGCGGGCAGCGGGTTCGTCGAAGGTGGAAGCCACAACTTCGGCATGAACGGAACGCTGCATTTCCGTCACCTCTTCAGGGCGTTCGTCGATTAGGAGAACGAAGAGCGTGCAGTCTGGGTGATTCGTCGTGATGGCATGTGCAATATGCTGCATCAACACGGTTTTGCCGGACTTCGGAGGGGCAACGATCAGGGCACGCTGACCCTTGCCGATCGGGGCAATGATATCGATGATTCTGCCCGTCAGGTTTTCGTCACCGCGCATGTCGCGCTCAAGCTTGAGCGGTTCATTCGGGAAGAGCGGCGTGAGGTTTTCAAAGAGAATGCGATGCTTAATGCTTTCCGGCGGAAGACCGTTGACCGACTGGACTCGAACAAGGGCGAAGTAGCGTTCGCCGTCCTTAGGCGTACGAACTTCACCTTCGATGGAGTCACCCGTATGAAGGTTGAAACGGCGGATTTGCGAGGGCGAAATATAAATGTCGTCCGTGCTTGCGAGATAAGAGGTGTCGGGACTTCTCAAAAAACCGAAACCGTCGGGAAGCACTTCGAGCGTACCGTCACCGAAGATCTGTTCGCCACTTTTGGCTTTTCTTTTGAGAATGGCGAACATGAGTTCCTGCTTTCGCATGCGCTGGGCATTGTCGATGTCGAGGGCAAAAGCCATATCGAGCAATTGCGAAATATGGAGCGATTTGAGATCGGAAAGATGCATAACGTTGATAACGGCCAAGAGCCGTCACAATTGAAGAGAGGGGAAACTGCCTCAGATTGAGGAGTGTGCCGACTTCGCTCGACCGAGCGAAGGAGGGCGCCTGACGCGAACGTAAGAGCCGTGGCGGCGATTCGCGTCAGGGGACGTCGAAAAGATTAGAGGTTCTTTTCGATGAAGCGATCAAGAGTAGCCTGGTCACAGAGACCGGTGTGCTGGTCAACAACTTCGCCCTTCTTGAAGACGACGATGGACGGAATGCCGCGGATACCCAACTGAGTGGCGATTTCGTTGGCTTCGTCACAGTTGTACTTGACGATCTGAGCACGGCCGTCAAAAGTGTCGGCAGCCTGTTCAAGGCGCGGGGCGAGCATACGGCAGGGACCGCACCAGGGAGCCCAGAAGTCGACGAAAACCGGCAGTTCGTTCTTGATGACGGTGGCTTCGAAGTTGGCGTCGTTGACGTGAAGAATTTCGCTCATGATATCTCCATGCGATTGAGGCTTGAGAGTGCTGTTGACCGCGCTCATCTATGGGAGCGGGCCGACAAAACAACTGAAGTTTGGATAAAAGGAGTTGCCCTTGCCAGAATGACCGGAACAGGATTGGCGGGCGCAATAGGAATCTTCCTGTGAGAAGGAAGCAACGGAAAATGTCCGTCTTGGAAGTGTGCTTATAGTAGCACTACAGGGAGAAAAAGAGAAGAAAGCCGAAAGCAAAATTAAGAGTTTTTTGCAAATTTTTTGCGAATTCTATAAACTGCGTACTCGGCGGGTCCCCTCGCATGCTGTCCCCAGGAACCTGGTCAGGTCGGGAACGAAGCAGCCATACTGGTGTTTCAGCAGTGCCGAGGATAAGGCTCGCCATTTTTGTATCCGTTTTGAGGAGCGCGTATCTTGAATTTTTGTCGGGAACGCGCTTTTTTGTTGCCTATTTTGAATTGCGATAACGGACTGATCCTCGGGAGAGAGGGAAAACGCTGTAGCGAGGATATCTCACTCAAAATACAATCTAAGTCTCATTTTTTCTCTTGAAAGAATCAGTGCGGTTTCCCCATGAATTTTTCCCTTTATCTTCTTTATCTCGCCGCGGCGGCCGCGACGGTTGCTTCGCCCGGTCCCGGTGTTTTAATGACGTTGATGCGCTCGATGCAGTGGGGCTACCGCTGGTCTATTTGGACCGTCACGGGGATTGCAACGGGCGTGATCGTCATGGCCGGGATCTCGGCAACGGGGTTGAGTTTCCTTCTCGCGCAATCACCACTTGTCTATGACTGGATGCGTATTATCGGGGCCTGCTATATGGTTTGGCTCGGGATCAAAAATTGGCGTGTGAAAACGGTGTCTTTGGGAGCTGCCCTTCGTCAGCACTCGACCGTTACCGCGAAGAAGAATAAGGAAGAGCCCGCACATCCAAGTCCGAGAAGTTTGTGGCTGGAGTCGGTTGCTCTGCAGATGACGAACCCGATGCTCATCATGTTCTTCATTTCGCTTTTCCCGCAGTTCATTGATCCCGCATGCGATTACACGCTTCAGTTTGTGGTTCTGACGCTCACCTTTGCGGCGCTCGTCATGGTAATTCACTCGGGCTACGCCATCGCTGTCACATATTTCCGAGGTTTTTTAAATAATCCTTCGATTTCCCGACTGATTTACCGTGCAGGCGGTACTATTTTCATTTTGTTGGCCCTCAAGGTGTTTTTTCAGGTCTTTTTCTAAGGAAGTCTCGCGTCATGTCTTTTGCCATTCGTCCCGTTCGTGACGAAGATTGTGAAATCGTCTGTCATTTGATTCATGAATTGGCTCGTTACGAGCATTTGGAACATGAATGCTTTGCCGACGTCGGTCAGTTACGCGACGCTTTTTTCGGAGAACGTGGCTTTGCTCGCTGTTTTGTTGCTTGGGAAAAGACTGATGAAACCGGAGTAGAGCGTGCCGTCGGTTTCGCTCTGTACTACTTCAATTTTTCGACGTTCCTCACTAAGCGAGGACTTTATCTCGAGGACCTTTTTATCGTGCCGGAAGCACGTCGTCGTGGTTACGGGCGTGAAATGATGCGTCACCTCGCGGAAACCGCTATTAAGGAAGGCTGCGGTCGATTCGACTGGAGTGTTCTCGATTGGAACCAGCCGGCGATTGATTTTTATGAGAAGCTCGGGGCTGATGTACTCCCCGATTGGCGCATTTGCCGTCTTGAAGGAGATCAACTTCAAAAAGCTGCGGCCCGAACAATCTAAAATAGACAAGTTGACCCGATTGAAGGTGTCGGGCGAACTCAAAAAGGAAAAGAATTTATGAGCAGCTATCAGGTACTCGCGCGAAAGTGGCGACCTCATGATTTTGAGACCATTGTCGGTCAGGATCATGTCGTTACCGCCATTACGCGTGCGCTCACCGAAAAGCGTCTCCACCACGCCTATCTCTTTACCGGCACGCGCGGTGTAGGGAAGACGACGATTTCCCGTATTTTTGCGAAGGCGCTCAACTGTCAGGGCGTTGACGGCAAAGGCGATGTAACAGCACATCCCTGCGGCGTCTGCCCGGCCTGTCGAGCCATTGATGAAGGGCGTTTCCCCGACTACATTGAAATGGACGCGGCGAGCAACCGCTCGGTTGAAGACATGACGACGCTTCTTGAACGTGCCGTTTATGCGCCGACGCAGGGCCGCTTCAAGGTCTATATGATCGACGAAGTGCATATGCTGACGACCGCCGCTTTCAACGCTATGTTGAAAACTCTCGAGGAGCCGCCAGAATACGTGAAGTTCATTTTGGCAACGACGGATCCGCAGAAAGTGCCCATCACGGTTCTTTCTCGCTGTCTGCAGTTCAATCTTCGCAATATGACGCCCGCAGGGATTGTCGACCATATGGCGCGCATCTTGACGGAAGAAAAGGTCGAGTTTGAAGAGGGGGCCTTGCGTGTTCTTGCTTCGGGGGCCCGCGGCTCTATGCGCGACGGTCTCTCCTTGCTCGATCAGGCTATTGCCTATTGTGGAGGTAGCCTGACGCAGGCGGGGGTTCGTCAGATGCTCGGTATGAGTGGCAGCGAAACCCTCACGGGGATTTTGCGTTCTCTCGCCGAAGGCGATGCGCCGAAGATGATGGCCTACTGCGACGACATGCAGTGTCAGGGGCTCTCCTTTGCTCAGGGTTTGCGAGATCTTGCCGGACTCCTGCACCGTATCGCTTTGGTACAGCGCATCCCGAGCGCCGTGGCACCGGAAGATCCGGATCATGATGATATCGTGCAGCTCGCTTCGCTCTTTTCGCCAGAAGAAATTCAGCTCTACTACCAGATCGCGTTGCACGGTCGCAACGATCTGAGCCTCGCACCCGACGAATATGCGGGGTTTACGATGGCTCTTCTTCGTATGCTTGCCTTTAAGCCGGCAGGCCTTCGTACGAAGGCCGTGCCTGCTCGCGATGCGGGCCGTCAGTTGGTTCAGCAGACGGAATCGGTAGCTCCTGTATCCGTTACGGCTGCGCCCGCACCGCGTTCCGTGACGCCTCCTCCTGTTTCGTCACCTGTTGCATCGGCACCGCTGGGTGGCGTTCAGGCCGTCGGCCGATCGTCAGGGATTGCTCCGATGCCGCGCCCGATGACGCCGCCTCCCGGCATTGCGTACGGCACAGATCCCGCAGAGGACACCCCTCCCTGGGGAGAGCCCTCCGCCAGTTGAGAGTGCTCCGGAGTATTCTCTCGATGATATGCCGAGCGATATCGGCTTTCGCGAGGAAGACTCGCTTGACTGGCGAAGCGTTATACGCGGAGCCAAATTACAAGGTCCCCTGCGCCATCTGGCAGCATCGGGCGAAGTGCTGGAGTTGACGCGGAATCACGTCAAACTTCGCATTACCGTGACGGCGTTTGCAACGGAAGGCAACCGGCAACTTTTATCCGAAGCGCTTTCGACGTATTTTGGCGATCACTGTATCGTCGAATTCGAAGTGGGCGAAGTGACAAGCGATACGGTGGTCGATGCCGAAGCACGAGAACGCATTGCCGCCCGTCGACAATTGATCGACGGATTTGCAAGCGATCCTTTCGTCAAGACGGTTGTAGAACGCTTTCATGGTACGATTGACGAATCCTCTGTTCGTCCCGTGAAGTAACGGGCGGACCATTACATTCAAGTTATACAAAAGGAAGACACTATGCGTGGTTTCGGTGGTGGCGGCAATATGGGCGGCCTTATGGCTCAGGCCCAGAAGATGCAGGCCAAGCTTGCCAAGGTTCAGGAAGAAATTGCTGCGATGGAAATCGAAGGCGAAGCCGGTAACGGTGCCGTCAAGGTTCTCTTGAGCGGCAAGCATGAATGCCGTCGCATTTCTATCGATCCGTCCGTGGTTTCCGCCGACGACGTGGAAATGCTCGAAGACTTGGTGCAGCTCGCTTTCAACAACGCTCAGAACCGTCTGGAAGAAATCTCTCAGGCCCGTTTGCGTAAGGAAGTTCCTCTGCCTCCGGGCATGAAGTTGCCGTTCTAATATCCAGAAAGGCAAAACAAAAGGGTCGGCCCGTACGTAGGTCGGCCTTTTTTTCAATCGTCGGCACTTTTGGAGAGGGTCGGCGACGAGCTAGCTCACACACGAGAAATCAAGAGAAGAACATGCCGATTCGTCTGGCACCGGCTGTCCAGAATTTGATCAACGAACTGCAGAAACTTCCGGGCTACGGCCCTCGATCCGCACAACGTGCGGCTTTTCATCTGCTCGAAGATCGAACGGACCAAATTGAAAGTCTACGGAATGCGCTTGTCAACGCGAAGAGGGAAGTACATCACTGCCATCTCTGTCATACGCTGACGGACGATCCTGACGGGATATGCCCCGTTTGTCGGGATAACGATCGCGATCATTCGATTCTTTGTATTGTCGAGAGCGTCGGCGACCAGATGGCGCTCGATTCTTCGATGGCCTGGCCGGGCGTCTATTTCGTTCTCTCTGGCCGTTTGTCTCCTGTTCAGGGCGTGGGCCCCGCCGATATTGGTCTGCCCGATTTGATCGAACGTATTGACGAGGGGTGTAAAAAAGATGCCTTTCGCGAGATCGTGGTGGCAACGAGTTATACGCCCGAGGGCGATGCGACGGCGTACTACATCATCGACTTATTGAAAAAACGCTGGCCCGATTTGCACGTGACGCGCTTGGCACGAGGACTTCCCTCCGGAATCGAAATCGAATATACCGACCTTAATACGATCGCCAATGCGGTTTATTCCAGACGTTAACGATCGTGAGCAAAGTAGCAAAAAGGCGCACGGCTCATGTACATTAATGGAAAACGGTGAGACTGCGCCTTGAGAACTTTCGCGAAAACAGGCGAACCCTCTGGATGGCGGTACTTGCCCCAACGGATAATGATCATGCACAACGAACATATCATCAGCGCTCTTAAGGACGCTCAGAAAGCACTGGAACACCTGATAGCTAACGAAAAGACGATCGAGGCTGTCGATTGCGCCGCAGCATTGATGGCCGAAGCCATTAAGGGCAACGGCAAGGTGATGAGTTGCGGAAACGGCGGCAGTCTCTGCGATGCAATGCATTTTGCAGAAGAAATGACGGGGCGCTTCCGTTCCGACCGACGTGCCTACGCGGCTGTTGCCATTTCCGATGCATCGCACATTGCCTGCGTCGGAAACGACTACGGCTACGAATACGTTTTTTCGCGCTATGTTGAAGCCCACGGTCATGCCGGTGACGTGCTTCTCGCTATTACGACATCGGGCACGAGCAAAAACGTGGTGAAGGCTGCCGAAGCCGCTCGCAAGAAGGGGGTCAAAGTGGTGGCCCTGACGGGTCGCGACGACACGCCGATAACGCGCTTGGCCGACGTGGCTATCGTGACGCCTGGCGGTACCGATTGGGCTGATCGTGTGCAGGAACTTCACATCAAGTGCATCCATATCATGATCGAATTGATCGAACGTCGACTCGATCCTCAGAACTACACCGATTAAAGCAAAGGAAGTGTCTGCTCGGGGGCTTGAAGAGCTTTTCGCGAGACGTCGAAGGGCCTGATTTGCTAAACTAGCGCGCACATGCGAGAGGGACTCTCAATGTTCCTCGGTTCGCTCCTGATTTTTATTGACTGTCCGGTAGGTGGATGAGCCGCCCCGGACGTTTTTATAGTGAAAGAGTTTTAGAAAAATGTTGTCCAGTCGTATTCCAATTACGAGTCGCGGTGCTGAAAAACTCAAGGCCGAACTCGAATACCTCAAGAAGACCGCTCGTCCGGCTGTTGTTGCTGCTATTGCGGAAGCCCGTGAAAAGGGCGACCTTTCGGAAAATGCCGAATACGATGCCGCCCGTGAAGAACAGGGGCATATTGAGGGGCGTATCGCCGAATTGGAAGGCAAGATCCCGGCCCTCCAGGTGATTGATCCGAAGGAAGTCGACGCTGGAGAACGTATCGTTTTCGGTGCCACTGTTTCTCTCTATGACAGCGACGACGATATTTCCGTCACTTACCAAATCGTCGGTGACGACGAAGCCGACATCAAGGAAAACCGTATCTCCGTCTCTTCTCCGATCGCTCGTGCGCTGATCGGCAAGTTCGAAGGCGATGAAGTGCAGTTCATGGCTCCGAAGGGACTTGTCTGCTACGAAATCGAATCGGTCGAATATATTTAAGCTCGGTTTTTTCAAGACAAAAAAAGCGCAGTCCGAATATACTGACTGCGCTTTTTGTGTCTCACGGGAATGGGGAGAATTCCCGATTCCCGCAGTGAGACCGCTCAATTAACGAGACATGGCGGCCTTTTTCGTGAGGCGCTTATGTTTCGGGCGAGCACGACGCGGCGTCGGGTCAACACGCTTTTTCTTTTCACCCGGTTTCTTCGAGGCGACCTTCTTCTTGGTTTCGGCTTTGAGCGGAATGCGCTTCTTCGTCGTTTCGCGCGGTTCTTCTTTCTTGCCGGCCACAGAGGCAGACTTCATGGCGAGAATAGCGACGCGGGCGGCTTCTTCAGCGTGTTCGCGATCGTTTTCGTCAGCCGGGCGCCAAAGAATGACGAGTTTGCCGATCATCTGGACGCGGGCGCAACCGAGCTTTTCAGCGATTTCCGCGTAGATGGCCTGACGTTCTTCACGGTCGTCCGTCGGAATGCGAACTTTGATCAATTCGTGAGCGTTGAGTTCACGGTCGATTTCCTTCAAAACGGCATCGGTCAAACCGTTGGCACCGAGAAGAACGACGGGATCAAGGTGATGCGCCTGAGAACGCAAAGCAAGGCGTGCATCGCGTGCGAGAATAATTTCTTTCATAATAGATAAAACAGTAATGTCAGCCGATTCTCAGTTGGGGCTTCGAAAAGCCTCCGAGCAAAGAGATTCAGCATCAACGAAAGGTTTTCTGGGGAACTATGCCAGTAGCTACTAAAAAATTGCGATCCAACCGTGCCTGGATCGAACGTCACATTAATGATCCGTTCGTGAAGCGTTCCAGAGCCGAAGGTTATCGCGCGCGTTCGGTCTACAAGTTGATCGAACTCGACGAACGTGAACACCTGCTCCATCACGGTATGAATGTCGTGGAATTGGGCGCAGCGCCCGGTAGTTGGACTCAGGTCGTTCGCGAACGTCTTTTGGATCGAAACGGGAATATCAACGGTCGCATCATTGCCATGGATATTCTGCCGATGGATCCCATTGACGGCGTGACTATCCTGCAGGGAGACTTTCGCGAGCAGGAAATCGCCGACAAATTAACAGAAATTTTGAACGGCGACAAGGTGGATCTCGTTTTAAGTGATATGGCACCCAATCTTTCCGGGATTCCGGCCGCCGATGCAGCCCGTTCGCTCCTGTTGTGCGAGCTTGCACACGAGTTCTGTCTCGAACATTTGAAACCCCGGGGTATTTTTGTGACAAAGGCCTTCCAGGGTTCGGGCTATTCGCAGTATATCGAAGCCTTGAAGAAAACATTCAAGAAGGTTTATACCCGTAAACCCGCCGCGAGCCGCGATACGTCCGCTGAAATGTACATCGTTGCGCGCGAACTGAAGTAAACAAAGACTGCTTCACAAAAGACAGGACTCATTTACATTTGTTTTAGAAAACACGTGATTTTTGCGCGCACAAAGGCTACGCAGGGAAAAATGAGTCGCTAAAATAAACCAATTACTATTTAGTAGGGAAATTGTCTCTCTTTATCGGACAAGGCCCCGCTACCTTCAACATTACGGCGGTCCGAACTTTCGCACCGCCTATCCGGAGATAAAAGATTGGATAACAAGGCATTTAGCCGCATAGCCGTCTGGTTGATGGTGGCCGTGGTTCTCTTCACGGTCTTCCGCCAGTTCGACTCTGTCATCGAACCCACTCAGGATACGACGAGTTATACGCAGTTTATGAACGATGCCAAGGCTGGCAAGATCAGCCGCGTGGACGTTCAGGGGCGTCGTATTACCGTAACGCCTCAGACCGGAGCCGAGTACGTGATTACAAGCCCGGGTGACTTGTGGATGGTTGACGAACTGCGTAAAAGCGGTGTTCAAGTTTACGGTCAGGCTGAAGAAGAGCCGTCTTTGATGGCGACGATCTTCATTTCCTGGTTCCCGATGATTCTCTTGATCGGCGTGTGGATTTTCTTCATGCGACGTATGCAGGGAGGCGGTGGCGGCAGTGGCGGCGCTTTCTCCTTTGGAAAATCTAAGGCTCGAAAACTTGACGAGCAGCAGAACAAAGTCCGCTTTAAGGACGTTGCAGGCTGTGATGAGGCGAAGGAAGACGTGCAGGAAATTGTCGACTTTCTCCGTGATCCGTCGAAATTCCAGCGCTTAGGCGGCCGCATTCCGCGCGGTGTGCTCCTCGTCGGTCCTCCGGGGACGGGTAAGACTTTGCTCGCCAAGGCCATTGCTGGCGAATCCGGTGTCCCGTTCTTCACTATTTCGGGCTCCGACTTTGTCGAAATGTTCGTTGGTGTCGGTGCCGCTCGTGTGCGCGATATGTTCGAAAACGCCAAGAAGAATGCTCCCTGCATCATCTTCATTGACGAAATCGATGCCGTGGGGCGTCAGCGCGGTGCCGGGTTAGGCGGCGGTAATGACGAACGCGAACAGACCCTCAATCAAATGCTCGTCGAAATGGACGGTTTTGATACGGGTGCAAACGTCATTGTGATTGCTGCGACGAACCGTCCCGACGTACTTGACCCGGCGCTTCTCCGTCCGGGCCGCTTTGACCGTCAGGTCGTCGTGCCGCTGCCTGATATTCGCGGTCGCGAAATGATCTTGAACGTTCACATGCGCAAGATTCCCGTCGGTTCCGACATTGATGCTGAAATCCTTGCTCGCGGTACGCCGGGCTTCTCCGGTGCCGACCTTGCAAATCTCGTAAACGAAGCCGCCCTTTTTGCAGCCCGCCGTAATGCGCGCGTTGTTGAAATGTGTGACTTTGAAAACGCGAAGGACAAGATCATGATGGGCCCGGAACGCCGCGCCATGGTGATGAGTGAAGATGAACGTCGTAATACTGCCTATCACGAATCTGGTCACGCTGTAGTCGCCCGACTTCTGCCGAAGTCAGATCCGGTTCATAAGGTGACGATCGTTCCGCGTGGCCGCGCTTTGGGGCTTACGATGCAACTTCCGAAGGAAGATCGCTATGCTTACGACCGTCAGTACCTCTTGACGCGTATTGCCATTCTCTTTGGTGGCCGTATTGCCGAAGAAGTTTTTATGAAGCAAATGACGACGGGAGCCTCGAACGACTTCGAACGTGCTACGCAGCTCGCCCGCGACATGGTCATGCGCTACGGTATGAGCGATAAGATGGGGCCGATGGTCTATGCCGAAAACGAAGGCGAAGTCTTCCTCGGCCGCTCCGTGACGAAGACGACGCACATTTCTGAACAGACCCTTCGTGAGGTCGATGCCGAAGTCCGCCGCATTATTGACGAACAGTACGCTATTGCCCGCAAGATCATTGAAGACAACCGCGACAAGATGGAAGTCATGGCACATGCGCTTCTTGATTGGGAAACCATCGATGCTGATCAGATTGACGACATCATGGAGGGTAAGATGCCTCGTCCTCCGCGGAAGTCGTCGGTAGCGAAGGAAACGAAGCCCGTTCAGGAAATGAAGGCTCAACCGGCAGAAGAAGCCGCGGACCTTCAGAAGGCTGATGTAAAGCCTGCCGAAGAAGCATCGAAGGCCGAAGAAAAGGTCGACGCTACTTCCGAAGACAAGGAAGAAAAGCGTGATTAAGAGAATCCTCTGATATCGCGTTAAAAAGAATGGTTGCCGACAACCTTAGTGTTGAAGGCAACCATTTTTTTGTCCTGATTTCTCTATACTTTTGGAAAATAGGCTTGGCGGGCGAAGCAAAAGAATGTCGCCCCACTCAAGGACATGGTTATGAGTACGAAAAAAGAAGCGGCTCGACGCTGGATTTGCGGCGAAAAAACCTTTGAATTCGACGGACGTCATCCGCTCATCATGGGCATTCTGAATGTGACGCCCGACTCTTTTTCGGACGGCGGTACGCACAATGCCCCCGATGAAGCGCTTGCCTGGGCGAGAAAGATGCGTGATGAAGGAGCCGACATCATCGACGTGGGCGGTGAATCAACGCGCCCTGGCTTTGACGAGGACGGTGTGACGCTCGATGAAGAGCGCCGCCGAGTGCTCCCCGTGGTGGAACGTTTGGTGAAAGAAGGTTTCATCGTAAGCGTTGATACCTCGAAACCAGAAATCATGACTGAGGTAGCCGAACTCGGCGCGCACATTCTGAACGACATTCGTGGATTCTCGAAACCAGGGGCTGAAAAAGCAGCCGCAGCAACACGGTGCGGACTCGTTGTTATGCATAGATCGCTCTCAACGGTCTATGATGATGTAGTCTCGACTGTAGAAACTTATCTAAAAGACCGCCAGCAGACGCTTGAAAAACTCGGCGTTGATCGTGAACGCATTTGCTGGGATCCGGGCTTCGGATTTGGAAAGACGGTTGAGGGCAATTATCAACTCCTCGCCGCTACGGAGCGTTTTGTGGCGTCGGGACAACCGTATTTGATGGGACTCTCTCGGAAATCATCCATCGGCAAAGTCACGGGGCGCGAAGTGCCTGCTGAACGTGTGACGGGTAGTGTTACTGGTGCGCTTCTCGCCGTAATGGCTGGGGCTCAGGTAGTGCGCGTACACGATGTTCGTGAAACGGTAGATGCCGTAGCCGTTTGGCGCGCGACGATGGAAGCCTCCGACAGAAATGCCAACTGATAGAAAAAAAGGAAAGACTATGACTCGACGTTATTTCGGTACCGACGGTGTTCGAGGCCGTGTGGGCAAGGCCCCGATTACCCCCGATTTCGTTTTGAAATTGGGACAGGCTGCGGGCCGAGTTTTGCGCCGTAACAGTGCTAACGGCCAAGCCACGGTGTTGATCGGTAAAGATACCCGTGTATCGGGGTATATGCTCGAAGCCGCCCTACAGGCCGGCTTTTCATCTGCGGGCGTTGATGTGGTGCTTTGCGGTCCGATCCCGACCCCGGCTATTGCTTACCTTACCCGTGCTCTTCGCGCCGATGCTGGCGTGGTAATTTCGGCAAGTCACAATCCTTACCATGACAACGGTATCAAGTTCTTTTCGGCTCAGGGCACGAAGTTGCCAGACGCGATGGAAACCGAAATCGAAGACGAAATGGACCGTGGTTACGAATGTGTGCAGTCGGACGAACTCGGCAAGGCTCGTCGTCTTGACGATGCCGCTGGTCGCTATATCGAATTTTGTAAGTCGACGATCGATGCCAAGGTGAACCTCAAGGGGCTTAAGATCCTCGTCGACTGTGCCAACGGTGCCGCTTATCATATCGCTCCGGCAGTTCTTCACGAATTGGGTGCCGAAGTAGTAGCTGTCGGCAACACGCCTAACGGTCTTAACATTAACGACGGTGTCGGTGCAACGCACACGGAAAATCTTTCCCGTCTTTGTGCTGAAAACGCCTGCGACGTTGCCATCAGTCTCGACGGCGATGCTGATCGCCTGATTATGGCTGATGCTACGGGTCACGTTTATAACGGCGATGAACTCCTTTATGTCATCGTCTGTGATCGTCTCCAGACGCAGCGTGTCGACGGTGTTGTCGGTACGCTCATGTCCAACTACGGTCTTGAAAAGCGTTTGGGCGAATTGGCTATTCCCTTCGTCCGCGCTAAGGTGGGAGATCGTTATGTCGTCGAACAGCTGAAGTTAAACGATTGGCTCTACGGTGGCGAAACCTCTGGCCATATCCTCGCGCTTGATCGTCAGACGACGGGGGATGGTATTGTGAGTGCACTGCAGGTCCTGGCAGCTATGAGTAAGAGCGGAAAAACTCTCGCTGAACTCACGGCCGATCTGACGCTCCTCCCGCAGACTCTGATCAATTGCCGTCTTCCTGACGACTACGATTGGGAAAATGACCGCAATTTCAGTCAGACGGTTGAAGAATGTCGCTGTGAAGTCGAAGGGCGTGGTCGCGTCCTCATTCGAAAGTCCGGAACCGAACCGCTCCTTCGTATCATGGTTGAAGCTGATGATCCGCTCTTTGCGAAGTCGCTCGCCGAACGTATGGCTGCAAGCTTGAGTGCTCGTGCTTGATAGTCTTTGTGAGAGAACCGTCACTTCTTTTCGGAGCGACGGTTTTTCTGTCTCTTTGTTAAAATCGGAAAACGATTTCACCTTTTAGAAGGACCGGAAAATCCGGAATTCAGGTATGAAGCTAATTGTTTCCATTATCAAACCCTTCAAACTTGACGACGTTCGCGAAGCTCTCGCCGATGTTGGTGTCAATGGGCTCACGGTGACTGAAGTCAAGGGCTTCGGGCGTCAGAAGGGGCATACCGAACTTTATCGCGGTGCTGAATACGTTGTGGACTTCTTGCCGAAGCTCAAAATCGAAGCGGTTGTAGCAGACGATGTGGTGGATCAGTGTATTGAAACGATTCGCGATGCGGCTTATACCGGGAAGATCGGAGATGGCAAGATTTTCGTTTTTGATGTTGAACAGGTTATGCGCATTCGTACCGGTGAAACTGGCGAAGCCGCTGTCTGATTTTCTTTTAAAATGATTCGTAAGCGGGCTTGACGCCCATTTGAGTTAGGAAGTCTCGGAAGGCTTCCCGCAGTTTTTGTACTGTGATTGCTTACTGAACCAAAAGAGACAAAAAGAAATGCCCGATCCTCGTACCAACAAAGTCAGCTGCAGTAGCTATCATTGCGAAATTGAAGTCACGCTCGAAGTGCTTCGTGGCAAATGGAAGGCTTTGATTCTCTGGAATCTTCATCAGCATGAAGTTGTCCGTTACAACGAATTGCGCCGTCTGATTCCGAATGTTTCTCAGAAAATGCTTACACAGCAATTGAGAGATTTGGAAGATCATCACCTCATTAGTCGTACGGTTTACAACACGGTGCCGCCACAGGTGGAATATCGATTGACCGAAGCTGGTTTTGCCTTGATTCCGATTATGGAATCAATGGACCAGTGGGGTAAGAAGTACGTCACCTACTATTCTGAATTAGAAAAAGATGAGGCGGAAGCCGAATAATTCGAACAATGCAAAAAAAGCTGTCGACGCGAGTCGGCAGCTTTTTTTTTACTATAGAGTCGTGTATCAGAAAATACGGGTTTTCGATGCCGTCAAGAGAACGACAACGGCACCGGCATCACCGTGAATAGGCTTGGGTTCGACAAACGCCATCACTTCGGGCATCTGTTTCAACCAGCGGGGAACGACGGTACGCAAAATACCTTCACCGCCCTCGGAATTGTAACCCTTGCCGTGAATCAGGCGAATACAGCGATAACCACGCTGACGGCACTCAAAGAGGAATTGCACGAAAGTTTGACGAGCTTCGTCAACAGTGAGGCCGTGCAAGTCGAGCGTCGCTTCAGGTTTCCATTCGCCGCGATAAAGCTTGCGCGGAATGTTGGGCGAGACGTTACGGCGACGGAAACGACCGCCTTCTTCGCTTTCAATGAAAGCGGTGGTGTCGGCATGATCGGAAAGATCGTCTCGACGGTTCTGTGTTTCTTCTTCAACACGACGAACGACGGGACGGGGTTTCACGGCATGCGTGTTAGCCAGATTCTTCTGGGGCATGCGCTTCACACCGAATTCGGCCATAGCGGCGGCAAATTGGTTGGCGTCTCGACGTGCACGCTCTTCCTGTTCTTTTTTTGCTTTCTGTTCGGCTTCGCGCTGCTTAGCTTCGGCCTTGAGTTGCTTGCTGACCTTCTTGAGGTCGGCGAAATTGTTAATCAGAGGCATGGAAAAATCTTTGATGAAAAAGATAAGACGAACTTCATCTTAGGATGTTTAAGAGGAAGGTGCAAAAAAAAGGAGAGCAGTCATTGGAACAGCTCTCCTTTGTCGGTTGAGTGAGGTAGCAGTTTACTTAGCGGCTTCAGCTTCGAGGAAACGCTGTGCGTCAAGGGCGGCCATACAACCAGTAGCGGCGGAGGTTACGGCCTGACGGTAGATGCGGTCCTGAACGTCACCGGCGGCGAAGACGCCGGCAACGGAAGTCGCAGTTGCGGCGGGAGCGCCAGCACCGGCCGTGCGGATATAACCGCCGTCGAGTTCAATCTGACCTTCGAAAATCTTCGTGTTCGGACGATGACCGATGGCGATGAAAACGCCGTCAACATCGATCTGCTTATCGTCTTCGTTCTTTGTGGATGTGAGTATTAGACCGGTCACGCCCTGGTCGTTCCCCAAAACTTCCTTCACGTTGCGATCGGTTTCGAGCGTGATCTTGCCTTCAGCGACGATCTTCATCAACTGATCAATGAGGATCGGCTCTGCACGGAAAGTATCACGACGGTGTACAAGCGTGACGTGGCTGGCAATATTGGAGAGGTAAAGAGCTTCTTCAACGGCGGCATTGCCACCACCTACGACGGCGACGGGCTTGCCACGATAGAAGAAACCGTCACAGGTAGCGCACCCCGAGACACCGTGCCCCTTGTACTTGGTTTCACTTTCGAGTCCGAGGTACATGGCGGAAGCACCCGTGGCAATGATGAGGGCATCACAGGTGAAGGTCGTGCCCATGTCTCCGTAGAGCGTAAAAGGACGCTTCGAAAGGTCGACCTTGTTGATCATGTCGAAAACGATTTCGGTGCCGAAACGCTCGGCCTGTTTCTGAAGACGCTGCATGAGCTGCGGGCCCTCGATGCCTTCGTCGGCAGAAGGCCAGTTGTCGACTTCGGTCGTTGTCATGAGCTGACCGCCGAGTTCCATACCGGTGATAAGCATCGGCTTGAGATTGGCGCGAGCGGCATAGGTGGCGGCGGTAAAGCCGGCGGGGCCGGAACCGAGGACAATCAAAGTACGGTGAGTGGTTTCCATGGAGGCCTCAAAAAAAGAATTTGAAAAGATAGACCGGCAATGCTCGGGAAAAAAGAAGAGTGGCCGGATACAGAGCAAGTCAGTTAATTGTCTGGACTTTCGCTCTGATTTGCAAGCATAGCGCGTAAATCATTATGACCAAAGAAGGGAAAGCTCAGTGACATTAACGAATCGGAGCATATGAAAAACGTCGAAAAATTGAAATATTGTCGCTAAACGGTCAAAATGCAAAGGTTGGCTCCGTTAAAAAGAGCAGATTGGATTGATATGACGACTAGAAAGAAAAGAACGAGTAAAAAAGAGGCCCCGTCAGTTCGCTCCCCTGAACAGGCTCCCAAGGAAATTCCATGGTTGAAGCCGATTATCGAGTGGGTCAGAGGAGTTTGTCGAACAGTGTGGGCCTGGAGTTGGGCTGTATCCATTTTTATTGCCGCGTTCCTCGGCCTCTCGCTTGCGACCTATCATCCGAGCGATCCTTCCTTTTTTGTCAGTACGTCAGCTGCGCCGAAAAATTTCTGTGCGCTCGCGGGCAGCTGGACTTCGGCTGCAATGTTTGAAGCGTTCGGCATGTCCGCTTGGTGGTTTGTGCTCGGCGCGGGAATGATTGCTATTTTTGCCATCCGTGCGATGTATCGCCGCTATCACGGAGAAACGGATGCGCGTCGACTCAATCCGCCCAAATTCAGCTCAGCCTTTGGTTTTATTGCGCTCTTGATCGGTTCGACCTGTTTGGAAGCGCTTCGTTTGCGTCGTTTCGCTTTTAATCTGCCAGGAGAGCCTGGCGGTATTGTCGGTGACACGCTCGCTTTCGGGATCCTTCCCTATATCGGGATCGGTCTCTCGACTACCATATTCTTTGCTCTTATTGCGATTGGCCTCTCTCTTCTTATGGACTTTGAATGGGCCGATGTGTGCGAAGGCATCGGTAATTGGCTCAACCAAAAAATCTTCCAGCCAGTTCTCCGAGTGTTCGACTACTGTCGTCAGTCGAAAGAAGAATACGCCCGACGCTCGGAAGCTCGTGCTATAGCTCTTGCTGAATCTGCAACGAACATGTCGAACGAAAATGTTCTGAAGCCTGCGCCGTTACCTATTCTCATCAACGAAGAGAAAAAAGAGATTTCGCGATTAGAAGAGTCGAACGATAGCGAAGATGTCTCGGTGGAAGAAACCGTAAAAATGTCAAAACCCAAGCCGAAGAAAGCTGTAAAACCCGAATCAGTGCTCAGTATGGATCTCTTGGATATGCCCGATGCCGAACCGCATGAAACGGATAAGGCAAGCTTGGAAATGACGAGCCGTCTGATTGTTGCAAAATTGAAGAGTTACCACGTTGATGCCGAAGTGCGCGGTGTGCAGACGGGCCCCGTTATTACTCAGTACTGGCTCGAACCGGGGCCGGGGGTCAAGGGTCAGGCGATTGAAAAGGTTCGAGATGACTTGCGCCGTGCTTTGGGCGTGCAAGCAGTCCGTGTGGTGCCTAATGTGCCGGGGACGACCTACATCGGTTTGGAAGTGCCGAATGCTGAACGCCAAACCGTACGTCTTAAGGAAGTCCTTGACAGTCCAGAGTATCAAAAGAGCACGGCACCCTTGATGTTGGCTCTCGGTAAGGATATTGCCGGCCGACCAGTGACGGTCGACTTGGCGAAGATGCCTCATCTTTTAGTCGCTGGTACCACTGGTTCCGGTAAGTCGGTCGGTATCAATGCGATGATCCTTTCAATGCTTTATCGAAATTCGCCTGAAAATCTTCGATTGGTCTTGGTCGACCCGAAGATGCTCGAATTTTCGCCCTATAACGACATTCCGCATTTGCTCTGTCCTGTGGTGACGGACATGAACAAGGCATCGACCGCGCTCAAGTGGCTCACGCGTGAAATGGACCGTCGTTACGAAGTGATGAGTGCGGTCGGCGTGCGTCATTTCAATACCTATAACGAACATGTGATTGAAGCGCGAGATGCGGGAGAACCGCTCAAACTCCCGATTCGTGATCCTGCAGGAGAGGGAGCTTGCGAAACGCTTGAAACTTGGCCCTTTATCGTCTGTATCATTGATGAACTTGCAGATTTGATGCTCACAAACCGCAAGGAAGTTGAAGGGGAAATCACACGCTTGACGCAGAAGGCTCGTGCGGCTGGCATCCATCTCATCATTGCAACGCAACGTCCGTCCGTTGACGTTGTGACATCGCTCATTAAGGCGAACGTACCGACGCGACTGGCTTTCCAAGTGGCATCGGGCGTTGATAGTCGCGTCATTTTGAACGAGGCTGGTGCTGAATCCCTTCTCGGTTGGGGCGATATGCTTTTCCACCGACCAGGGATGCAACAGGCCATGCGTATTCAGGGCTGTTTTGTTGACGACAAGGAAGTGCTCCGAGTCGTGGCCGAACTGAAAAAGATGGGGAAGCCCGAATATGTTCTTGGCGTGACCGAGTCTGACGATGATGAAAACGAAGACAACACGGGTGGTCGACAGGCGGGGGAAAGCGATCCGCTTTACGATAAGGCTGTTGATGTAGTGCTTCGCGAGAAGCGCCCGTCAATTTCATTCCTTCAGCGTCATCTCGGGATCGGCTACAATCGCGCGGCAACAATTATCGAAGCAATGCAGGCGGCGGGTATCTTGTCGGCCCCGAACAATAAGGGCCAACGTCAGATTCTAGTGCCGACAAAGTGACGTTTCTTTTGAGACCACCTCAATAACCAATCAAATATCCACAAGGATACGAAAATAATGATTTCGAGACGCAATCTTCTCGGTGTAGCCATTGTGGCAGGTACCGTGACGCCGGTGATGGCTGATCCGCTTGCTCGCAAGAAGTTCCAAAACTTTTTGAAGAGTGCCGTGTCGGCGCGCGGTCGATTCACCCAGACCGTGACGGATCGAACTGGGCACCAGGCTGCGTTGCCCTCGAGCGGAAAATTCCGATTCCTTCGTCCGGGTTGTTTTGAATGGGTTTATGAAAAGCCCTATGAACAGAAGATTGTGAGCGACGGGCAGACGCTTTGGCTCTATGACCCGGACCTGATGCAGGTAACAGTAAAGTCACTCGATGCAAATCTTCCGGCAACGCCTGCGGCTATTTTGTTCGGGAACGATTCGTTTGCGGAACATTGGACATTCAAAAACGTATCCGATACTGTCATTGAACTGGCGCCAAAGGTTGCGGAAGGCGGCTTTGAAAAGGTGACAATGGAAATAGACGCTGAGGGCGAATTGACTGCTCTTACTCTCGTTGATAACTTTGGACAAACCGCCCGTCTCGAATTCTCGGAATTGGTTCGCGAACCTATCGATCGGAAGGTCTTTGATTTCAAGATTCCCGAGGGCGCTGATGTCCTTCGAGACGGCATGCCCGGCTAAGCTTCAAAGCCTGCTCGCTGAAGAAATACTGATACAATCCAATGTATAAGCGGGAGTGCGTTCAGAACACTCTCGGCGAAGTTATTTCTGATGAAAAGTCCGATTTTTGGGGTGCCTACATGAGGGAATCCGAACGTTTTTTGGTGATCGATCAAATGATCGCTGAGAAAGAAGTAGTTACCCTCAAAGAATTCCAAAATGTACTTCAAGTAAGTCCGGTGACAGTCAAGCGCGATCTGAGAAAGATGCGCGAGGTGACGGATACGCCGATCGTCTATTCGAAAGGGCGTGGTGGCTATGTGTACGATGTATCTCGGATGAAGTTTGCTCAACAAACGGCTAAACCCCGTTTTTCAGTTAAGCGTCTGGGATTCAGCGAAGACGAGCTCCATGCCCTTGTCGGCAGCATGTGCGCCTACAAGCGCCTTGCTCAAGATCCCGAATCGGCGGTAAACGACCGATTTGCGACTCTTCTCGCGCGAATGCGAACCCTGTTCGGATTTACCGATGAAAGAGAAAACGAGCTGTTATCGCGAATTAAAATTTTTGAACCGACTGTCCCGACAAAGCCCACGAGCTTTTTTCCGGTGATCTGTTCGGCTCTTTGCGAACATCGACGGTTGCAGACGGCGTATGAGCCAGTAGCTGGAGAGTGCGAAATCTTGGAGGTTTCTCCGCTTCGCTTGGTTTGCAAAGAGGGCTTGTGGTATCTCGATGTGTACAGTTATCTGGATCGTGAGTACCGCACGCTGGCATTGAGCGGTTTGACACAGGCGGAAGTATTACCGACTGAGGGTATCGTGATTCCGAGCGAAGAACTCGCTTTGAAACTCGATCAGTTGCATACCAAGCCGGTAACAAGCGAAAAGAAAAAGGCTGAACTTCTCTTCGATGAGGTGTCGACGCCGGTAGCGACGCTTGAGGTATGGCATCGGAAACAAAAGGCCAGCGTGAGCAATAAGCGCCTTACGCTAACGGTCCCTTATGGGGATGACGATGAAATTGTCAGTCGCATCCTTAAATGGGGAGTTCACGTGGAAGTGAAAGCTCCGGAAGAACTTCGTCGAAAGATCTGTACGACGCTCGAACAGATATTGAGTTTGTATCGATAGCTGATCCCCCTCTTCGAGGGGGAGAAGATCGCATCGTTGCAACAACGAAGGATTTTTCAATAATGACGGAAGAGCTGGTCAAAGCCAAAAGACGGCGCCCGAGGCGTCATCGCCGGCCGACTCGTCCCCGTGAACTGCCCGAAATTTTCTTTTGCGGCGATCCTCACGGCGGATTCGATCAGATTAATGAAGCGGCAAGACTTTACCGTCCCGATGCTATGGTGATCTTGGGGGATCTGCAAGCGCCTGCCCCCGTTCATCAGGTATTGGAAGAAGCACTCGCCTATACGGATATTTGGTGGATTCCAGGTAACCACGATACGGATACGGACCATTTTTACGACTATCTATGGCGAAGCGAGTTGGGTGGCCATAATCTGCACGGGCGAGTTGCAAATATTTGCGGCATGCGTATCGCAGGTTTGGGCGGTGTGTTTCGCGGTCAGGTCTGGATGCCGGAAGCTAATCCGAATTACTACAGCCCCTCGACATTTATGCGCCGAGTCGGTTCGCATAACGAATGGCGAGGTGGTGTGCCACGACGCCATCGATCGACGATTTTCCCGTCCGTTTACGGGAACTTGATGCGACAGAAGGCCGATATCCTGATTACGCACGAAGCCCCGTCCTGTCACAAGAAGGGTTTTGCGGCGATTGACCGACTTGCCAAGTCTTTGGGGGCAAAGTGGCTTTTTCACGGACACCAGCATGAAGACCGCATCTATGAAAATCAGATGCCTGGTATTACGACGCGAGCCGTTGGCTATCGAGGTGTAATCAACCTGAAAGGCGAAGTGGTGATTTCATCCGTTCTTGATCCGCGAGAAGAAGCAGTTCTGAATGAAGAATACGATTTAGCCGAAAGAAGAGAACATGGTGAAGAGATAATTCTCGTTCGAGACGAAGACGGAGTGATCACACTCTGCCCGCCAAAAGAAGGGTTGGTTCCTGCAATTTTGCCCGCAGTGCCGCGACCGATCGTGACAACACCTGTCGAACCAAGAGAGTCGTCAGCAAAAACAGAATCTGAACCGAACAAACGACTAGGAGGAGGTCGCTGTCGTTTGTATTCGACGCACAAGCGTCGTCAAGCAAAAGAAAAGAAGATCTGTTAATCGATCAACGGGAAAAACTTTCCGAACGTAAGTTCGGGAAGTTTTTTCGTTTGGAATGATTAAAAAAAGAATGAGATACCGTCTATACGGTATTTTTGAACTTACCCTTGACAAGCCTTGAAAATGGGTGTTTAATTCTCATCCTTCGCTGACGGCACAACGCCTTCAACGAAAATCTTGAAAAATTTTCTTCACGAAAATTTGACAAAGACCGATTGGTTCTATATCATTAACGGTCTGCGCTTCTTGAA
>JAHHRG010000105.1 GCA_020025965.1 Sutterella sp. | reverse complement strand
CTTTTGATCTTTAGGCGTTGCCTCAGGCGTTCTGAGCCTTCTTTGCCAAGATGCGGTCAATCTGTTGACGAACAAGACCTTCATCGGCAGGCAACTTGATTGAGCGCTGTTCGCGTTCGAAAATATCGGCCAATTCGTCGGGCGGCGGAACCGTACAGCCCGTTGCCTGACGAACCATTTTCGGGAATTTTACAGCCTGAACGGTTTCGCAGACGAGTGTTTTGATACCGACCGGATGGAGATAAATACCGCAAAAGAGCGCATCGGCCGCATGCGGGTCGACATAAGTATCGAATTCCAAGTGCATGCTTTCGATGATTTCGAGACGATTGGCGTGGTTCGACGAACCGGAAACAACGCCAGAACGGCGAACACTGCGCAGTTCCTCGTGCGTAAGGCGGAATTCACCCTTTTCTTCGAGTTCCGACATGAGTTCCGCGACACGCGCGCCGTCATGTTTCAGAATTTCAAAAAGGAAACGTTCAAAGCTCGCCGCACGCGAAATGTCGGTCGAAGGCGAAGTCGTGGCGATCGTTTCGCTCGAGGGGCGCGGAGCATAGTGTCCCGTACGCAGGAAAGCGTCCATCGTGTCATTTTCATTCGTTCCGACAATCAAACGCATGATGGGCAGACCCATTTCCTTGGCGAGCCAGCCTGCGTAGGCATTGCCGAAGTTGCCGCCCGGCATCACAAAACAGATTTCTTCGCCGACTCGATCCACCGCATGGAGGTAGCCGTAGAAGTAATAGACGACCTGCGTGGCGATACGAGCAAAGAGCACCGAATTGATGGCACCGATATTGCGTTCGCCCGACCAGGCACGATCCTGAAGAATCTTCGTCACGATATCCTGGCAATCGTCGAAAGTTCCGTCGATTTCGATATTGGTGACGTTGTCATCTTTATTGGAGAACAACTGTGCGGCCTGGAATCGGCTCATGCGATCGCGAGGCGAGAGCATGATCACGTCAATGTTCTCATGGTTCCCGAAGGCCTTTTCGGCGGAAATCCCCATATCGCCGGTCGTAGCCCCCAAAAGCGTCGTCGGGTGGCTGTCGGTGAGCCCCATGTCAAAGAGCCCCGCGAGGAACTTCATGCTGATGTCGTCAAAGGCGAGCGTCGGCCCCGTCGAAAGTTCCAGAAGGCCCACATTGTCGTGAAGCCAGGTGATCGGCGTTACTTCGTCGATATTGAAAATATCTCGACTATAGGGATAAAGCGACGGATCGTAAGCGTCGGCACAGAGACGCCACATATCCTTGCGAGGAATTTCTGGCGCAAAGAGATGCAGGATCTCAAAAGCGAGCGATGCGTAAGAGAGTCCCTTCCAGGTGCGCAACGTCTGCAGATTCACCTTAGGGATGCTCTTGGGTACCCAAAGACCGTTGTCTTCGGCAAAACCTTCGAAAGCGATGTCGCTGAAAGTGCGCTCTTTGGCCTTTCCGCGGGTGGAAACGTATTCCATAAAACCTCCTCCGGAGATTGAATCGTTGTTTTTGTCGTTGCCGACAAGCGCGTCTCACAAAGAAAAAAGTGAGAGTCGTCTTTCCATGCTACTTGATTATGGAAACCGCGTCTTTGTCAATAAACGGATTATTGCATTTTTATTGCTGCCCGATGCGAGAATCGTTTTGGAAAACGGACAACAAAGGCAAGATGTCGGACTCATCCGTACAATAGTTAAAAAAGACTCCTCTTTCGAGCCTTCGATTCACCAGATAACGTTGGATTTTCATCATGCCACTTCCGAGCAAACCCCAAAAGCGCGGCGACACCCCCTCCACGCAGGCACCTGCCAAGACGTCTGCCGACGGGGAGTTCGAAATTAGAAGCAAAATCAGGAACATTATCGAGAATATCCGTAAGGAAAGTTCGAAACGGACTCAGTCTCAGCCGAAACCGACTCTTGTCGGTTCCGCCCCAGTTCCTGCTCCTGAGCTCGCTCATGATGTCGCTCCGGCGTCCAAATCCACAAAGAAGGACGAAACCAAACAACCTCGCGAAACGGCGAAACTCAAAGTCCGAGGTGCAAAAAAAGCCGAAGTAACCGCAACCGTTGACAACGCCGAATCGAACGATACGATCAGTCTTCGTAAAACCGCCGTCAAATCTAGGCGAGCCAAGCTGACGGTCGATACAAAGGCTGTCGAAATCGCCAAAGCAGCACACGAAATCGATCATACTTCGGTCGATACGTCTAAAGCCGCCGCCACAAAGGCCGGTTCCACCAATGCCGGCATCAGTGCAACGGTGGCTGACACGCTTTTCTCCGCGCCCAATCCGCAGATTCTTCAGACGGGCCGTCGCGGCCGTGCTTCGACGCCCGAGCATCTGAAAAAGCTCTTTGTGCTCGACACTAACGTGTTGATGCACGATCCGCTCTGCATCTTCCACTTTGCCGAACACGATGTCTTCCTTCCGATGACCGTGCTCGAAGAACTCGACAATCACAAGAAAGGCACTAGCGATGTTGCTCGCAATGCCCGTACCGTGAGCCGCAGCCTTGATACGATGATGGAGTTGAACGGTGCGGATTTATCCGAAGGTGTTCCCCTTTCTTTGTTGGGCAACAAAGAAGCTGGCGGACGGCTTTATTTCGAAACCCATAACCTCGCTGACGAAATCCCCGAAGACCTTCCCACGTTTAAGGGTGACAACCGCATTCTTGCCGTTGTTCGCGGCGTAATCAAAGCATTCCCGAAACGCGGTGTCGTGTTGGTGAGTAAAGACATCAACATGCGAATCAAGGCGACCGCCTTGGGCATTCCGGCCGAAGACTATTTGTCCGACAAGGTTTTGGACGACACCGATTTGCTTTATTCCGGCAAGTTGGCAATGCCCGCCGACTTCTGGCAGACGCATGCCAAAGATCTCGAATCCTGGCAGGACAACGGTGCCACGCACTATCGCTTCACGAGCAAGTCTCCCGAAAAGTTCGTTATCAATCAGTGCCTCTCAATTGAAGGCGATCCGGATTTCATGGCGATCGTGACGGCCATCGAAGGGGAAAACGTAACGGTTCGCCTCCTAAAGGACTACCGAACGCGTGCCAAAGTTTGGGGCATTCAGGCTCGCAATGCCGAACAAAATATGGCGCTCAACCTCCTCATGGATCCCGACATCGACTTTGTAACTATTCTCGGACAGGCCGGGACCGGTAAAACCCTGATGACGCTTGCAGCCGGTTTGACGCAGACGATGGACGACCGTCGATTCTCTGAAATCATCGTGACTCGCGCTACGGTGAGCGTCGGCGAAGACATCGGATTTCTGCCCGGTACCGAAGAAGAGAAGATGGCACCGTGGATGGGAGCGCTCGAAGATAATCTTGAAGTCCTTCAGCGAACCGACGACACCATGGGCGGCGACTGGGGACGCCACGTCACGATGGATCTCATCAAAACGCGTATCCGTATCAAGTCGATGAGCTTCATGCGAGGCCGTACATTCCTGAAGAAATTCGTCATCATTGACGAAGCGCAGAATCTGTCGCCCAAGCAAATGAAGACCCTCATTACCCGTGCGGGCCCCGGTACGAAGATCGTCTGTCTCGGCAATATCGCCCAGATCGACACGCCTTACCTAACCGAAGGCTCGTCGGGACTTACTTATGTCGTCGAACGCTTCCAGGGTTGGAATCACGCTGCGACGATTACTTTGACACGAGGTGAACGTTCTCGTTTGGCCGATTACGCAACGGAAGTCCTCTAAGTCCATTCCCGAAACTCATATCGCCCCTTCCGTGAAGCCGGCGGTATGAGTTAGTCTCAAA
>JAHHRG010000104.1 GCA_020025965.1 Sutterella sp. | reverse complement strand
AGAATTGAAATTGTACGGATATTTTTGAGAATGTCAAGAGTCGTACAAAAAAAATATGATTTTTCGTATTTGAGACGAAAAAGGCCTTCCACACTCAAAATTCGTTATATTGAGAGCCTTCTGTAAATGCGCATTTTTGAGGGCAGTATGGCACGCGTCAAATTCGGTCAGACCTGGTGGGGGAACAAGTGGTTGGAGGCGCTCACGCACATCGACTGCGAGAACCGTTTGAGTCGCGGGCGTACCTATTACCGCAACGGGAAGATCGACAGTGTTAATTTCGATGCCGGCACTCTGACTATCGTCGGGATTGTCTCGGGAAGTGCCTATTATCCCTACGAAGTCAATATCGGTCTGAAGCGTATGCCCGATGACGACAAGGATCGTCTTGTCTCGGCCATTGCAGCGCGTCCGGATTTGGTTGCCAAACTTCTGGACGGTGAGCTCGATCCGGAGATTGCCGATATTGCCGATCAAGAAGGTGTCGATTTATTTCCGCATTCCTGGCGTGAGTTCCGACTCTCATGTACCTGCTCGGATGTGGCGGTTCCCTGTAAACATATTTCTGCCGTCTACTACGCTATCGTCAATTCAATTGACGTTGATCCTATGTGGATTTTCCATCTGCGCGGGGTTGACCTTGTGAAAGAGTTGAAGAGTCGCCAGATCGATATTGCCGATGCAGTGCGATTGTCGGATCCAACCTGGGAAGATTGGCGCATGTTGTCGGAAGATGCCGAAGGCGTGCATCCGGTGACTCTCACGAAGTTGCCGCTCTTTACCGTCCAGCCTATGGCCGAAAGACTCTGCCATCTGGTTGCCAATGTGGGCGGATTTAAAAAGGAACTTACGCGAGCCCGCATTGAGTCGCACTACAAGCACGTCGTAGCCTGGGCTGACGAACAGCTTGAGCATGCTGAAACGCAGGAGCTCAATTGGGACGACTGGGTCTCGGGTCTTATCGAGCGTCAGGTTGTTCCAACCATGATATGGGAAGGCGGCCGTCCGAGAATGGCGTTGCAGCGCATGTCGGACCAGAGTATTTACGGGCTCTCGAAAGGGCAGACAAAAAAAATGCTCGAAGCTATGGCTCGTACCTCACTGCAGGAAGCGGCCGCACATTCCAAAGCTTTGAATTTCTGGGTGCGTATGGCCCGCTTCGCCGTTTCATTGATGGCGAAGGGCGCACTTGTTCCCATGCTTTATGCCTCCAAGGGCCTTGACGGCGATCTTTTATCGATCGCTTGGTGTCCGGCGGTGCAGGATCCTCAGGTGCGTCAGCTCTTTCAGATGCTTGCTGCCGATCTGTCGGTGATTCCCGACGGGATGATTTTGAATGAACCCGAAGCGAAAGCGCCTCTATACGGTCGCCTCTACACGGTGGTTGCTGGGCTCATGACCGCCTTGACGCCGATTGCGATGCCTAAGCGTGCCCCCACTTATTACCAGAATGCTTGGGCGCCTTTTGTCGATCCTGATGCAAGCCTTGTTTACGGTGTCGATATAGCTTTGATCAATGCGATTCGTAAGTGGATTTCTCCTTTATCTCTGACACAGCGCTCGCTTGTTTGGTCACCGGTTCTAATTGTTCGTGCCTCCAAGGACGATCAAGTGTCGATCAATATCGGCGTGACGGAACGCGGAGCTCCCGCTTCTCAGCGTCCGACGCTGTTTTCGAAGGCGGTTGAAGATCCCAAGTTTCGAGGCGAGCGCTATGTGATGGTCTCAGTATTTAAGGATCTTGCCGAATACTGCGTACCGATTGCCGAGGTTCTTGCTTCGGGAGGCAAACCCACGCGCATGCCCCGAACGGATCTTCGTGAGTTCCTCTTTGATACCGTGCCGCTTCTCACCTTGATGGGAATGCGTGTCTTGTTGCCGAAAAGCCTTCAGAAGATTCTGCGTCCGTCTTTGATCGGCAAGATGAGCGGTTCGCTCACCGGGGGCGGGCAAGGTTTCCTCTCGAAGGCCGCCATCACTTCATTTTCTTGGGAAGTCTCGATCGGTGATCGTCCGATTTCTCGAGAAGAGTTCGAAGCGATGCTTGAACATGCGGGTGAGATCGTCAAATGGGATGACGAATTTGTCTATCTCGATCCTGAGGTCTTGGCCGGCATACGAGAACAATTGGACGGCAAGAAAGAACCGACCTTATTGGAACGTCTGAGTGCGGCCTTGACGGGCGAAATCAAGGGTATCCCTGTGGAGGTGGCTGACGAGCTCTTGGCCGAAGTCAAAGCCCTCAATGAAGTGCCGATGCTACCGATACCGGAAGGACTCAAAGCGACCCTTCGTCCTTATCAGGAACGAGGTTACTCGTGGCTCGGTAAAAACTTGAAGCTGGGGTTTGGTGCGCTGATTGCCGACGACATGGGGCTTGGAAAGACACTGCAGGTGATTGCAGCCATCCTCTCTTTGAAGGAGCAGGGCGAGCTTGAGAAAGATAAGGTACTTGTTGTCCTGCCGACCACTCTGATGACAAATTGGAAGCGAGAAATTGCGAAATTTGCCCCGAGTCTCACGGTTGACATCTATCACGGAACAGGCCGCAGTCTTGCGCCGATGGAAGAACGTTCCGATGTGATTCTGACTACTTACGGCATGATGCGACGTGACTTTGACGTGTTGGCTGCGGAACGCTGGCGCGTTCTGGTTCTTGACGAAGCGCAGGCTATCAAGAATACGGAAAGCGGAGTCTCGAAGGCCGTTCGTGCCTTTCCTGTGAAGCAGGTGATCGCAATGAGCGGGACACCGGTTGAAAACAGACTCTCGGAATACTGGGCGATTCTCTCAGTCGTTCAACCTGGACTCTTGGGGAACGAAGAAGAATTTCGCACGACTTTTGCACGGCCGATCGAATGCGATCACGATCCTAAGGCGGTGGAAGTCTTTCGTCAGCTTACCGCTCCCTTTATGCTTCGTCGATTGAAGACCGATAAGTCGATCATTGCAGATTTGCCCGATAAGCTCACGTCAGATCGATATGTCGACTTGTCCCTTGAACAGGCGGCACTCTATCAGCGGACATTGAACAGTCATCTTCAGAAGCTTGCCGAATATGAAGCGAAGAACGATAAACCTAAGCGCACTGCGCAGATACTTTCTTTGATTACGGCTCTGAAGCAGATTTGCAATTCACCGTCTCAATACGAAAAGCAGTGGTCGAATACTCCCGACAGCGGCAAGGGCACAGCTTTGCTTGAACTCTTGGATCAGTGTCAGAACGAAAATCGCAAGATGCTTGTCTTTACACAGTACCGAGAGATGGGCGAACGTCTGCAGACCTGGATAGAATCGGCGACGGGTAAGAAACCAGACTTTCTCCACGGCGGTGTGTCAATCAAGGAACGCATGCGTATGGTCGACACCTTCCAGGAAGATCCGTCGGTGGATGTCATGATCATTTCCTTGAAAGCAGGCGGTACCGGTTTGAATCTGACGGCTGCGTCCGTGGTGGTTCATTATGATCTTTGGTGGAATCCGGCTGTTGAAAATCAGGCGACGGATCGTGCTTACCGAATCGGTCAGGAACGCGACGTCTTGGTTTACCGTATGATCTGCGCGGGCACTTTTGAAGAAAAGGTGAATGAAATGCTGATGGCGAAGACCGAACTGGCCAACATGACGGTGGTGAGCGGAGAAAGCTGGCTCGGCAATATGCCGACTGAAGACTTGCGAAAACTCTTCAATTTGCAGGGATAAAAACGAAAGAATACCGTGTTTGCGGTATTTTAAAGAAAAAGTTTTGACAGACTTGGTTTTTCCTGTAAAATTCAAATCCTTCGCAGAACG
>JAHHRG010000103.1 GCA_020025965.1 Sutterella sp. | reverse complement strand
AAAAGAACGGAGGAAAGTCTGAGGCGTGGTGAGGTCGGCATAAGGGATCCAGTTGAGAAATTTGATTGAGCTGTTCATTTTACCAAGGCCCCCTAGCGGTTTCAGGCATTTCTTTTGTTTCGCATTGCAAAGCTGGGCAGGACGGCCTTGGCGAAAAACTCCCCGAAAAACGCGAATGGCATCGTTTTACGACGGGATTTTCGACGGTATACTCAATCTATTCGAATCCAATGCATCAAAATAAGACGCGTATGTCCAATCAGAACGCCGCTTACAATCAAAATCTTCCGACGGGTTACTTTACCCATGATCGGATCAATATGGTCAACCCGCTCGAAAATGCGCCTGAATCTCCCGATAGGCTAGACCGTATTGAAAACAACATGATCGCTCTAGGGCTAGACGAACGCGTATTGCGTGTGGAAGCGTCGCAGGCACCGTTGGATGTGGTGACGCTCGCGCACGATGAAGATTACGTCGAATGCCTCAAAAAAGCCTCCGAAGGCGATGCGGAAGCGCTCTCTCACTTTACGGCGCCCGACACGAAGGTGGGTCCCGGAACGTTCGATGCGGCCATGAAAAGCGCAGGAGCCGTCGTGACGGCCATTGACTGGCTGATGGCGGGCAAAATCGCCAACGCTTTCTGCGGAATTCGTCCGCCGGGACATCATGCGGGTCGACGCGAAGCGCGCGGCTTCTGTTACCTGAACAACGTGGCGATCGGTGCGCTTTATGCACTCCACAGATACGGACTGGATCGCGTCGCCATTGTTGACTTTGACGTGCACCACGGTGACGGGACCGAAGAAATTTTAGGAGGCGACAATCGCGTTCGATTGCTGTCGCTTTTTCAGTGGCCGCTTTATCCCAACAAGCTCTCCGAGCCACGGCCGGCTAACGTCATGGACGCAAAGCTGGAAGCCGGTGCGGGAGGTCGTGAACTGATGGCATTGCTTGAAAACGTTTGGTTGCCAGCACTTGAAAAATTTAAGCCGCAGCTGATCCTTTTGTCGGCGGGGTTTGACGCGCACTGCGAAGAGCAGATCGCGCAGTTGAAGATGAAAGAATCCGACTATGCAAGACTCACGCGCAGACTCCTGGATGCGGCCGACGTCCTCTGCGACGGGCGACTCATTTCCGTTTTGGAAGGCGGCTATGCGGTTCGCAGTCTTGCCCGAAGCGCTATGACGCACTTGAATACGCTCGTTCGCCGTTGTGCGGGCTGCTAAAGGACGATCATGGCGCTTTTCACTCAAGATGCTCTGAAACCGGGCGTTGCGATGCGCGAAGTCTGGTCCTGGGCGGCCTTTGACTTTGCCAATTCCGGTTATACGACCGTGGTGCTCACGGCCGTTTTTAATGCCTATTTTGTCTCGACCGTTGCCGCGGGGCATGAGGCGGCCACCTTTCTCTGGACACTTGTCATCGCGTTGAGCAATGCTGTGAGTATGTTGGCGATGCCCATGATCGGTGCCGTTGCCGACGCGACAGCGACCAAAAAGCGCTGGCTGTTTGTTGCGACGCTTCTTTGCATTCTCGGGACGCTCGGACTCATGCTGACGGGCGAAGGCACGATTCTTTGGGCCGGCGCGATGATTGTCGTCTCGAACCTTGCTTTTAACGTGGGTGAGTCGCTCAATTCCGCCTTTCTCCCTGAACTCGCTCGAGAAGAGGCAATCGGAAAGGTATCGGGCTGGGGCTGGAGTTTCGGCTACTGCGGCGGGATTGTGACGCTGGGACTTTGTATTGTCGTGGTGCTCTTTGGTCCGACTTGGGGACTCACGACCGATCAGACGGTTGCGGGCACAATGGCGGTGACGGCCTTGGTGTTTGCCGTGGCAGCTGCTCCGATTTTTCTCTTTGTGAAAGAAAGAAGTCGACCGCGTTTGTCGGCGGACGATCGCGAGGCGATAAAGTCCTTATGTGCGGAAAGCTTTAAAGAAGTGCGCTCGACTCTGAAGAGTCTTCCCGTTTTCCGTGACTTTGCGTGGCTCGCCGTCTGCGGCTTTTGCTATCAGTGCGGCGTAGCGGTTGTAATTACGCTTTCTTCTGTCTATGCATCGGCCGTCATGGGCTTTACGACAACGGATACGCTTGTCATGGTTTTTTTGGTCAATATCACGGCCGCTTTGGGCGCTTTTGCCTTCGGCTACGTGCAGGACCGAATCGGACACAAGTTGGCTTTGGGACTTACGCTCTGCGTCTGGCTCGCGATGATCGCGGTCGCGTATTTGTCGAGCGAAACCTGGCATTTCTGGGTGGCGGCCAATTTGGCGGGGCTCGCCATGGGCTCGTCTCAGTCTGCCGGACGTGCGATGGTCGCGGTCTTTGCGCCCGCATCGCGTTTGGCTGAGTTTTATTCCTTCTGGAATATGGCCTTGTGGCTCGCTGCCATTGTCGGACCTTTGTCCTACGGGGCCATTACCTGGGCGACGGGGAACGATCATCGCAGCGCGATTCTGGTGACGGGATTCTTCTTCCTCCTGTCGATCGTCGCACTTTTACCGATCAATATGAAGAGAGGGGCCGAGATCGGAAAACTTGCTTCAGAAAAGAACGAGACCGCTTGACTAGGCTTTCGCACCAATAAAAAAGCCGGTGTAACAGCGAAAAATATCGATATTCGCCATTGCACCGGGATTTTTTATCAATTTTCTGACTGTAGAGATGAAAAAAGAACGGATCCTAGTTAGAATCCGTTCTCTTTTTTTGAGCGGTGACGCTTGGCAGAAGCTTAGCGGCTGCCGTTCTTCAGCTTACCCTTATTGAGTTCGATAATTCGACGCGTATCGGCCGCAAGCTCGGTGAGCTCAAGGGCTTCGTAACTGTTGGCAATCAGCTCGAGCGCGTCGTCGCGCATCGGGGTATTCTGGAATTCGCGAACCACTCGCTGAGCACGCTCGATTGCAGCCACATAGGCATGACGTTCGTAGTAGTATTCAGCAGTCTGAAGTTCGTGCTGTGCCTGTGCAATCACAAGGTTGTGCATGCGGCGACGGGAGTCGGCCGCAAAACGGCTTTCCGGGAATCGAAGAACGAGTTCCTTCAAAATGTCGAAAGCTTCACGGGCGGCATTGGCATCGCGGTCGGCGAGATCTTCGCCGGTCCACTTGCTGAACAAGCTGTCCGTTTCGTTCAACGTAGCCAGGGCCTTCAGATACATGACATAGTCACTGTTGGCGTGGTTCGGGTAGGCGCGAAGGAATCGGTCCGCACCCTGAACGGCCAACGCAGCATCGCCATTCTTCCAGTTGGCATAGATCATTTCGATCTGTGCCTGCTGAGCGTAGCGTCCGAACGGATAGCGGGCTTCAAGTTTGGTGTAATAGTCTTTAGCCGTAGTCCAGTTGCTCTCGTCGAGAGCGGCTCGGGCTTCCGTATACAATTGATCGGCCGTCCAGTCGAGCGTCGGATCCTTATCAAGAGATTCGAGCCAAGAGCAGGAGGCGGTCGCAAGCGTGATGGTCGTAACGGCCATTACTCGCAAGACAAAGCGCTTATTGGGAAATTTGAAATTCATGACGACGAATTGCGAAAAAGATTTTTCTGATTATAACGAGCCTGCCGAGCTTCTTGAAGATAAGGTCGAGGTTGACGATGAGAATTTACCCTGTTTTACCGTAGAAGGTTTTTGGGGTGAGCGTCTCGACAAGGTCATGGCCGCCCTGATGCCCGACGTTTCCCGTGCCCGTTTGCAGAAACTGATCGAAGAAGGGAGCGTCGAAGTCAACGGTACTGTTGCCACGAAGATTCGCCAGAAGGTGAGCGAAGGCGACGAAATCCAGTTGCTCGAAGAACCGCATCTCGACGAATCGCTCGCGTTTACGCCGGAAGAGGGGATCGACTTTGAAGTGGTGTACGAAGACGAAGCGATTATCGTTGT
>JAHHRG010000102.1 GCA_020025965.1 Sutterella sp. | reverse complement strand
GCTAAAGAATAACGATCGGTTTGTTGTCGGTTCTACGCTGGATGTCGCCCGCGACAAAAATGCCAATCTGCTTGTCGGCGAAAAGGGTGTTCTGATGATTGACATGGGGAACCTCCATTTGTCTGGCGCTTTGATCGAAGCCGACAAGGGGACAAAGATCGAATTTGAAAAGGGATCGGCGATTATTATCGGTACGGCTTTGGCCAATGCTGTCTCGGTCACCGAAGCGGGAACAGAGAGCAAAGCAGGCTTGGAATTCGTGAGCCCGGGGAGCAATGTCGTCGGTCTTGATAAGGTCATTTATGTGAATACGCTTACGCATGAGGAAGGACGTTTTGTTCAGAACGCCGAGGGCGGTTTCACGATTGTATCGGGTGCCTGGGCGGCCGACGGTGTACTGGCTGCGCCAGTCAATGCGCTTTATCAGCAGGTACGAGACGGTTATGCATCGGTCGGTGCCAAGCGATTCTTTGAAATCTATCCAGTGAGCGATTGGGCTGAAACAACCATGATTCGTCAGACTCTGTTGGCGAAATCTCTGGGAACGACGTTGGCGATGAGCGATGCATCTTCAGAGGGGGCAAGATTCGCGCAAAAGGCTTTTCTGAAGAATCCGGACACGATACCCGTCAATGTTGAGATTCTCGGTGGACGTAGTGAAGGAACATCCGATGACGCAGAAAACGGTGTCAACAGGTTTGAAAGAGACACGGAAGGCCTGGCTCTGTCATTACGCGGTGTTTACAACGATTGGCTCTGGGGGGCACGTGTTCTTTATGAAGACGCCAACATTGATGTGGAAAGCGAATTCATCAATAAGAAAGCTGTTGATGCGGAGTCGACGTTACTCTCCGGATCTCTCTATATAGGGAAGCAATTGAAAAACACGACGCTGATTGCTGATATGACGGTAACAGGCGCCGAGGATCAAGTCGATTTCTTTCAGACGGGGCATGTAAAGATCGGTGCCGACGAAATTTCCCGTCAATCGGTCTCCTTGGGAATGACGGGGCTCTATCGACCGAGGAACGAACTGGTCGGTTGGACGCCGACGGTGAAACTGGGGCTGCAGATCACTGATTACCTGAAGTCCGATTACAGCATGGCGCTTGATGGTGAGAATCTTTGGGAGGTTGAAGAAAAGAACCGTTTGGTGGCAACCGCCGACGCGGGGATCGACATTGAGCGCACCTGGCATCGCTATACCCGAGTAGCAGGCGAAAAAGAGGGTGACTGGCGTACCCGTGATGATTGGCTTACCGTGGGACTCTCGGGCGGCTTTCGAGCGCGAGCGGGCGACATTGAAATGGAACAGATCGTCTCGGCGGCAGGTGCGAGTGCGACGATCAAAACCGAAGATCTCGGTCACTGGGAAGCTTACGCAGGTCTGGCTTTTGACGCATCCTGGAAGGATGCGCTCTTTGGTGCCTCGGCGGAAGGAGTCTGGGGGCCTGACGAACGGGAGGCTTGTCGCATGCGCGTAAAAGTTGTTTGGGAGTTCTAATTATTAGTAATTAAACCTAGGGAATCATTCTTATCAATTCTCTACAATTAAAGATCGGAGTGGACTTGGAAGTTCGCTCCGGTCTTTCTGCTAAAAAATAGAATGAGGTAGTCGCCCGATCCGATGACCTAGGAGAGGTAGCGACTCGAAAGGAGGAGAGAATGACCCATGAAGCCAAAGCAGTGACGGTTGATGTCACGCTGGCGCGAAGTCTGGTCGAACCGCTCTACAGAGATATGACCTTGCCGACGGGTGAGTCGGTGATGTCTCATGCGGATGGTATTGCCAGCATCCTGCGCAATGTCCGCAACGATCCGGAACTGATTGCCGCCGCGTATCTCTTTTGCGTGCCTGTCATCATTCAAAATTCCGGCGAATGGATTGAAAAAAGTTTTGGCCCGGCCGTGAACGGTCTGGTCCAGGAACTCGGGCAGGTTAACGAATTGTCAAACCGTGCTCGCTCGGAAAACGATGAGGCCAATCTGGAACATCAGACAGAAGCGATGCGTCGCATGCTCCTCTCGATGTGTAAAGATTTGCGCGTGGTGCTTCTGAAACTCTCGAGCCGTCTGCAGACATTGCGCTGGTTTGCGCAGACGAAAAAAGAAGGCAGTGCACGATTCGGGCAGGAAACGCTGGCGCTCTATGCACCTTTGGCGAATCGCCTCGGTATTTGGCAGATCAAGTGGGAGCTTGAAGACTTGTCGCTTCGCTTTACGCGGCCCGAGGAATATCACGACATTGCTAGACAGCTCGACGAAACCCGCGAACAGCGTCTCGACTTCATGCAGTGGGCCGTAAAGCGCATCCGAAAGCTCTTGGGAGAAAACCGCATTCGTGCTCAGGTCTCGGGGCGTCCCAAACATATTTTCTCGATCTGGAAGAAGATGCAGAGAAAGCATCTGCGCTTTGACCAGCTCTTTGACGTACGCGCTTTGCGCATTATCGTAGACACGGTCGAACAGTGCTATCAGGTACTGTCGATCGTGCACGAGAATTTCCCGATCATTTCGAAGGAGTTTGACGACTATATTGCGAACCCGAAGCCCAACGGCTACCAGTCTCTGCATACTGTGGTGACGGACCGATCGGGGCGTCCGATCGAAATTCAGATCCGTACGAAGGAAATGCACGACTTCGCCGAATTGGGGGTCGCTGCCCACTGGCGCTATAAAGAAGCCGGTAATTCCGAAGGGGCGAGTTCGGCGGAAGAGCAGCGTGTAGCCTGGCTTCGTCAGCTTCTCGCCTGGAGTGACGACGTTCGTCATACGGACGATGCGCCACAGGCCGCTCAGGCAGTGATGGACGATCATATTTATTGTCTGACACCTTTGGGCCGAGTCGTCGAACTGCCGACGGGGGCCACCGGCGTTGACTTCGCTTATGCCGTTCACACGCAGTTGGGGCATCGTACCCGCGGTGTCAAGGTTGACGGCGTGATGGTGCCTCTCAATACTCCTTTGAAGACCGGACAGACTGTCGAAATCATTGCCGGTAAGACCGGACAGCCGTCTCGTGATTGGCTGATGCCGGAATTGGGCTACGCTGTGAGCGCCCGCACTCGCAATAAGGTGCGTCAGTGGTTCAATGCGCAACATACGGCGGAAATGATTTCGGAAGGTCGCGAACGTCTGGATAAAGAATTGGCGAGACTCGGTAAGACCGCCTTCAAGCTGGAAGATTTGGCCAAACGCCTCGGCTTTGACGACGTTGACGATCTTTGTCTCGCAGTCGGTAAGGACGAAGTGACGGCGACGGCCATTCAGACGGCCGTACAACCGCCGAAGCCGTCGGAACCCGAACCCGAAGTCGTCGTTCGTCAGGCTCGTCAGAAAAAAGGTAAGAGTGACGTGCTTGTGGTGGGGGTTGACTCACTCCTTACGCAGCTCGCTCGGTGCTGTCATCCGGTACCGCCCGATGAGATCGTGGGGTATGTGACTCGCGGTCGAGGGGTGACGATTCACCGTGCGGATTGTCCGAACATTCGTCACATGAATGAACAGGATCACGGGCGACTCATTGAAGTGAGTTGGGGACAGGCCGGTGGCGAAAGTGTTTTCCCCGCCGACATTCTCGTCATCGCTCAGGATCGCCCCGGACTTTTGCGCGATATTTCCGAAATCTTTGCCAAAGCCAAGCAAAACGTTATCGGCATGCAGTCTCAGCGTATCAAGGGTGACGTACACATGCTCTTTACGGTGGAAATCACCTCAGCATCAAGCCTGAAACCCTCGCTGGTGGCGATCGGTCAGTTGCCCGGCGTTCTCTCTGCACGCCGTCGCTAAAAAAAATGAGGCCTCGCGAAAGAAAAGTGAGGCCTCTTTTTCTTTTCATATCAATGGCTTGGCGTTAGAGCCTGAAAAAAGTTCGAAAAAAAATGAATTTTTTTTGCTTTGGCTCTTGCTTTTTTAAAATTTTCAGGCATAATTCTTCTCCTCAGACAGGCACGTAGCTCAGTTGGTTAGAGCATCACCTTGACATGGTGGGGGTCGTT
>JAHHRG010000101.1 GCA_020025965.1 Sutterella sp. | reverse complement strand
TGGTGGCATCTAATCCGCCGTTGTTAAAACTGTCTCACAAAGTGGGGATAGTTCAGACGGCATGCGGGCTTTTTTATGCAAGATTCATTGTGCGCGGATCATGCACACTGCGGAATCTTTTAGAAGTTGACGTCTTTGCCTTCGTAAGCGCAGATGTACATCTTCTTCATCGTTTCGACGTCGATCGTGCGCGGGTTGGTACCGGTACACGGGTCGGCAACGGCTTCGGCAGCGATGAAGTCAAGCTTGGCCATAAAGGCGTCACGGTCAATGCCGAATTCGGCAACGGAAGCCGGCACATTCATGGCCTTCTTCATTTCCTTGACGTAGGTGACGAGAGAGGCCACCAATTCTTCGTCGGTTTCGCCGATGAGGCCGAGACGCGAAGCGATGTCGGCGTACTTGGCCGGAGCGGTCTTGGCGTTGTACTGGATGGCGTACGGGAGATAGATGGCATTGGCGCAGCCGTGCGGAATGTCAAAAATCTTGCCCGTCTTGTGAGCCATGGAGTGCACGATCCCGAGGATGGCATTCGAGAAGGACATACCGGCCAAGTTCTGAGCAATATGCATTTCCTTGCGGGAATCCATATCGAGGTTGTAGGACTTGACGAGGTGTTCGTCGATCATTTCGATAGCCTTGACGGCGAGCGCATCCGTAAACGGATTGGCAACCGTGGAGGTGTAGGCTTCGATCGAGTGCGTCAGCGCATCGAGACCCATGTGGGAAACGAGCGTCGAGGTGAGCGATTCGACCATGTTGGTGTCAACAATGGCGATATCGGGCGTGATCTCGTAGTCGGCGATCGGATACTTGACGCCGGTTTCCGGATTGGTGATCACGGAGAAGGACGTGACTTCGGTACCCGTACCGCTCGTCGTGGTGATGCCGATGAAGCGGGCCTTGTTGCGAAGCTTCGGAAGCGTAAAGGGCTTGAAAGCGTCGGCAAAGGTGAGTTCGGGATATTCGTAGAAGATCCACATGGACTTGGCCGCGTCAATCGGAGAACCGCCGCCGATGCCGATGATCCAGTCGGGTTCGAAAGCACGCATGGCTTCGAGCCCCTTGCGGACGGTGGTCATGGAGGGGTCGTGTTCAACACCCTGGAAAACGGTGGATTCGATACCGGCATCCTTCAAAAGAGCCTGAACGTGTTCGACATTGCCGTTTTCGAAGTTGCGTTCGGAACCGATAACGATGAAGGCCTTCTTGCCTTTGATCGTCTTGAGGATGTCAACGGCGTTTTCACCGAAGTAGACATCGCGGGGAATAGTAAAACGTTGCATGTTGTTCTCACTAGTTTTAGCTGTGTTTTCTGTTCTTTTCGCTCTTCAGCCGAAGAACGTGAGCGAATGGTACAGCGGTGTTTTTGTCCCCGAAAGAGGGCACTAATTGGTACTTGTGAGCCTTCCATTTGGTAAGAAATGGAATAATCATGCGTTTGCGCTTAATTCTTGTAATAAAGATTTACATCTGCGTATTCCATTGTGCCATAGGGAACGAAAAGGTACGATGGGCACTCATTCGTTAGATTTATAGTCGTGAAGAAAAATGTCCGTCACTGTGACGGTTGATGAGAATAAGAAAAGAACAGAAAACAAAAAATCGATCTCAAAAGAAAAAGGGGAGAGTGACAGAGTCAAGAAAACCTGACCTGATCACGTCCCCCCTTTGAGAGATATACCCAAGACAAAATAGTCAAGGCAATTCTCAAGGCATAAAGTGAATCACTTTGCGGAAATAGACTTTGAGCGGTTTGCCGTCATGCGTAATGGGTTCGAATTCCATCTTGCGCACGGCTTTTTCAGCTTCTTCTTTAAACCCCAGATCGGGGAGCTTCTTATTGAGAACCATGACTTTTTCTACGCGTCCGTCGATTCCGACCAAGAATTTCACCGTCACGTTGATCTTTTTACTGAAACCGATACTGCGGGCGGCTTTCGGGTATTTGGGTTCGGCATCACGAATGATGTTGTACGAAATTCCACCCGAACCCATTGCGGTATAGGTTCCGTCGCCGTTGTCTAGGAACTTGCCGTCACCGGCGCCGATCCCTTGACCCGATCCGATACCGGAACCGGCTTTGAGCTCTTTGCCCGTGACAGTGCCGGGAGAGCCGGCCGCGCCGGTACCGCCCGTAGCGGACTTGACGGATTCGCCGTCAGTGCCTTGGGTTTTGGCTTCGGTTTGTTTACCCTTATCCCGACCTTTATTGTCGGCGACGGTGTGGGCGTCGGGTTTGATTTTTTCAGACTCCGTCTTTTTAACAGGCTTCTTTTCCTTCGCAAGTTCGGGATGGGACTTTTTCACGTTGGGTTTCTTCGGATCCTTGACCTTCTCGGGCTTAGCTGTTTCCTGCACTGCGTTTTTGACGGGAAGTGCGGCCGAATCCTTGGGGTCGGCTACCGCCTTAACCGCGTCAACGGGCGCAGCTTTGCCCGTAACGTCGGTTTTGGGGAGAGCTTCTGCTTTTTCGACATGATTCATCGGCTGATCAGTCGCTTCACCTTCGGTTTCAGGCGCTTCACTTTCGGCATTCTGAACGTTCTCGGTCTCAGTCGATTTTTCAGCCGTTCGGGTTCTGCCGTCACCGCCTTCACCCATATTGCCGAGACTTCCGGCTTCCTGCCGATCGCCCAAACCGCCCGTAACACCGCCGTAAGCAGCGCCGAGATCAACAGTCAAACGACCGCTCCCCGCGATAGGATCGGGTTTCATCGCCAAAACGGCGACGATGACGGCCACGACCGCAGCATGCGCAAGAATCGAGAAAGCGTAGGCGCGCGGCCAGTCACTTTTGAATACTTTGCTCATTTTTTCGGAGAATCGGTTGCAATGGAGAGTTTGCTGATGCCCGTTTGCTTCACGAGATCCATAATTTCAATCACGCGGCCATAGGGAGACTCCTGATCACCGCGCAAGACGATGGTGAGTTTCTCGCCGTGTTCGGCTTTCTTTGCAGCGAGGGCATTGGCTAACGCATCGTAGGAGACTTCTTCAAGTTCCAGGAAGATGCGTCCTTCTTTATTGACCGACACCGGAACCGTCACGGTTGTGTCGATCTGAGCAGTTGTCGTGGCGGGCAGATTCAGAGGAATCGTTCTTTGAGTCACCATCGTCAGCATGCTCATCATGAAGAAAACAAGCAGAAAAAAGATGATGTCGATCATCGGGATGATCATCAACAGCGGCTGCTCGTCCTTCTTGAGGTTAAGTAACTTCATAAGCTTACTTCTTTAGGCAAGTCGTATAGAGCGTAGCACCGGTTTCGATGTCGGCAATGAGTTTATTGGAAACCTGTTGAAGCCAGACAAAAACGAGCATGGCGAGAATAGCCACGAGAAGACCGAAGGCTGTGGCGACCAGGGCTTCGGCTACGCCGCCCGTGACGGCAAAAGGTTCGCCTTCGGCAATGGAAAGCACGTTAAAGGAGCCGATCATGCCTATCACCGTACCGAGAAGCCCCATCAAAGGGGAGAGCGTCACGATGGCGCTCACGTAATTGAGGTTTTCTTTGAGTTTTACGGCGGCTTCTTGAGCCTGACCGTTCAGAAACTCGGTCGAATTGGCTACCATCGTGCGGTGAGAGAGCGTATTGAGAAGGAGTTCGCCGACGACACCACCGGTCTTTTCACAGAGGGCTTCGGCTTCGTCCATCTTTTCTTCAGAGAGGAGACGGGGAAGGTTTGCTTTCAACAAATCCATGTCGGATTGGGCGCGCTTATAAAGACGCATGCGTTCGATAGCAATGGCGATGACAATGAAGGAAGCGAGAAGGAGCGGATACATCATGAATCCGCCAGTGATAAAGAGTTCTAGAAGCTTCATTTTTTCTGTTTTCAAACACGACAATAGGGAGTCTGTAAGAGACTCCCTATTGTCAGATCAGTTGATTAGTAGGTGGCCTTTACGTTAAGGTAGTAAGCGCGTTCGGGGCCAGGGGAGAAGGTGGTTTCAGCGGCGTACTGACCGTATTCTTCGTCGAGAAGATTGGTCACGCCGGCATTCACTTGGATCCAACGGTTGGGCGTCCACTTCACGCCCAAATCAAGCGTGTCGTAGTCCCCC
>JAHHRG010000100.1 GCA_020025965.1 Sutterella sp. | reverse complement strand
CTAGGCGTAGCAATAATGTCTTTTTGCCATCTATAGGCGATTTTCGAATTTGGAAGGCGGTAATGTGAAGAGCGGGCCAAGGATCCAAGGACTCAAAAAGTTGCTCTACACTGCTAGTCATAGCGCTCACTCCATAATGCAATTTTTTTGACAAATAGAATTTGTCTTATTTTTGGAATGAGCGCTACTTTTTTTCGTTGGGAGGTTCGACAACGCTTTTATTTAAAAGTCAAGTCTGCGTTCCCCGGAATTCCGAGATGAACCAAAAAAATACCCGGTGAGGATCAGCTCACCGGGTATGGGTTTTAAAGCGCTTGAGCCCCAAAGATTATTTGCCAGACTTTACAATCAAGTCGGCTCGACGGGCATTGAAGAAACTCTTCAATTCGCGTTCGACATCTTCAGGCGTGACCTCATCGATATAGGCGCCCTTGGCCTCATTCCATTCAAGGTAGGGCATCCCGGAAGTCTCCTGATTAAAGACGAGTGCTTCCCAGAGGCTGTTGGTCTTTCGAGAGGTGTTCCAATCGGTCTTCATAGGCTTTTTGAGTCGATCCAACTCTTCCTGCGAGACTTTGTTTTGGAGAAGATCACGAACGATGTCGTTCACGGCCGTCTTCACCTCTTCCAAACGCGGGATCTTCGTTTCGATCTGCATCATCAGGAAGCCGTAGCCGTCCTGTTCGATCTGTTCATGATAGAAAGCAAAGGGACTGTAGGAAGCGGCAAGCTTTTCTCGAAGAATCTGACGAAGTCGTTCGTCTAAGAGAATGCCGGCCAACTGACGCGCGGCGGCGCGTTTACGATCCTTCACGTCCTTTTCCGCTTCAAATGCGACGACGAGGACGGCCTTGCCGGTCGTATCTTCGTCTACCGTAACGACCTTTTCACCCACAGTCGGGAATTCGGGAGGCAAGCCCAGGTCGCGTTTGGGCTCGAGTTTCGTCTGATCGGTTCCGAAAAGACGCGCTGTCCAAGCGAGCGCGGTCTTTTGATCGAAGTCGCCCGAAATCACAAGCGTACGCGGTCCGCGCAAACGAACGTCCTTCAGATACTTCTGCATGTCGTCAACCGTGAAATTTTTGACATCTTTGGCATCCAAGGTCTTGGTATGAAGACGGCTTCCCGTGAGGAACTGCATGCGTTCGCTGCGAAGTACCCCTTCAACGTCGTTGTGGCGCCAGTAGGCGGATTCTTCCAGAGCTTGCAGGGCTCGGTCGCGGTTGATTTCAGTCACGGTCGGATCGTTAAACTGTGTCCAAATCGCCTGAAGGAGAAGCCCCACGTCATCCGTCTGGGCCGATCCCATGATGGTGTTAGTACGGTTCCCCATGGATTCCGTCACGACGAGACCTCGACCGGCAAAGAGCTTCGAAGCTTCAAGCCCGGTGTATCGGCCCACCCCCTGATAATTGAGAACGGAGAGTGCCTGACGTGGCAAAAGGGCATCTTTATCGTCAAAGCCCATCACGCCGTCGCCAAAGGCAAGCGACGCGGAGACGGTTCCTTTTTGGAAGGTCAAGGGCTCTAAAACGACACGGGTGCCGTTGGCCAGGGTGGCGGTGACAAGCTTCATGTCATCGGTCGCCGCGGTCGGGATCTTCACCTCGGTCGTCGCGGGCACTTTCACTTCGCTCGGGATCGGCAAATAGGGGAAGGGTGCAACTTCGGATTCGCTAGGCGCCTTAACGTCGAGCGATTCAATCGTCTTCCAGAACTTTTCAACCTCGGCTTCCGTTGTCTTAACCTTGCCGCTCACGCGGATGCGGCGGTTTTCTTCGGCAAAGGCACTCTTGAGATAAGCATTCGTCTCATCGAGTGTGAGCGTGGAAAGGATCTTTTTCAGGCGTTCGAGATCCTGCTCGGCGGACGTAAAGACACCGCCCGACAACATCACGTCGACGAATTGATCGGCGTAATTGTCGTTCGTCCACGAGGACTGCTGCTTAACGGCGCGCTCGAAGGTGTCGATCAATTCGGTCTTGATCGACTCAAATTCGTCCTTCGTCATCCCGTAGCGTTTGGCGCGTATCAGTTCTTCCTGAAGTGCTTTCAGGGGGGCTTGCCAGTTTTCGGAAGCGGTCATAGCCACAAAAAGGACGCTCGGTGAATAAGGTTCAAGGCGGCCGTCGCCGAAGAAAGCGCGAGACCATGGAGCCGTTCGGACTTCGCTTCTCAAGGCCAATCGGCGATTGACGGCCGTCTGGGCAATCTGCGACATCACGAGATCCTTCGCACGAGCTTCGTTATCAACAACGGGTAGCTCGGGATACATGATTTCGATCGTCACGTTCGTTCCTGAAATCGGGCGTTCCTGCACCATGAATTTGATGCCTTCGCGATTGGCCTGGCCGATTTCGGGAATCGCCGGTAAGGCGCTCTTTTTCATTGAGCCGAAGTAGGTTTTGACGAGGGTTTTCACTTCGGCAGGCTTCACGTCGCCCGACAGGACCACCGTCATACGGCCCGGAACGTACCACTTTTCATAGAAGTGACGGATCATCTTGTCGTCAATCGCGGCCAAGGTTTCGTCCGTTCCGATCGTACGGTTCGTGTAGCGGGAGCCTTCATAGAGAAAATCGCGCCAGGCGCGGTTGGCTAAGGTGCTTTCACTTTCGCTCGCACGCTTTTCGGACAAAATGATGCCGCGTTCTTCGTCGACTTCGTTCTTAGCGAGGGTCAGACGGTCGGCCATGTCGCGAAGGATGCGTAGCCCTTCCGTTAAAGATGTCGAATCGTTTTTGGCGAGATTGAGCTGATAAACGGTTTCGCCCAAGGTCGTATAGGCGTTCGTATCGCCCCCGAAATTCATGCCGTTTTTCTGAAAGATGGGCACGAGAGTGCCGGCCGGGAAATTGTCGCTTCCGTTAAAGGCCATGTGTTCAAGGTAGTGGGCAATGCCGAGTTCGTGCGGTTCTTCCATCAGAGAACCGGCTTCCACCGCCAGTCTGAGTGCCACGCGTCCCTTGGGGTTATTGTTCGGAATCACGGCCCAGCGGAGGCCGTTTTCCAATTTGCCGTAGGTGACGCCTGGATGCGGGGCAATGTCGCTTTTCTCCTGCGCCCAGCGCCCGTCGTACCATTCGAACTGATGGGCAGAAGCGGCTTGGCCGACGCTCATGAGCGCGGCAGCCACAAAGAGGGCAAGGCGGGAATGCTTGAGTAAAGAATGTGTCGTCATTGATTGTTCTCCGTCGGACTGAGGCTCCGACTTCGTTTCGAAGTATCTTCTAAAACTAACGAGGCTCGGAAAGCTTGTCAATAGAGTGTTTTTGACAGCTGACAACGATTTTGTATCCGCATGTGCCAAAAGGCATTCGAAGGCGGATAACGGCGAGCTACCACTGGGGTGGTTTTTCGACCGATTGAGTTATGCGGCTAGAGTTCCTGCAATGGACTGAGTGACAGTCGATGAGGAATAACTTATGTCCCAAGATCGGACGCTTTCGCCTATCGAGTCCACGGTTTTTGTGCCGCTCGAAGGGCGAATATTCGCAACGAACCTCTTTCCCGACGTGTTGACCGACAAGAAAGTGATGACACTCCAAGGGGCCGTCCCGCATCATCTCATCTGTAAAAATCGGCATAACGAATACACGCTCCTCGCCTGCGCCGTGCGCGCTGCGAAGCTCGACAAGGAGGTCGACGCCTTTTTGAAGCGGCATCCCGACGGGATTGTTGTCGAATTGGGGGCGGGACTCGATACGGGTTTTTGGCGTGCCGAGGACACCGGTCTTAACGGTCGGGCTACCTGGGCGGAGGTTGATTCCGCCGAGGTGCTGGATATTCGCCGGGAATGGCTCGGAAAGGAAGCCCGCGATATCAGTCTCGCGGGCGATGCCCGACACGACGTTTGGATCCGCTCTGTGAGAAAACGCTTCCCTACGTCTCCCGTTCTGGTTCTGGCGGGGGGGCTCTCTTATTTCCTTACGCCTGACGAGATGCGCGAACTCTGCGGCATGTTAAAAGACTACGGTGTCACAACCTCCGTTTTCGACGCCGTCACCGCGATCGGTTGATGTTTAATCGGGTACTATATGAAGCGTGCTGGCCACGATGATGTGTCGGTGACATTCTGTTTAAAGTCGGATACGGAAAAATTGCGTCGGACCATCGGCGCCGCCAAGATTACCGAAACGCCTTTCTACCAGGGCGTCTGTCACCGCGGCATGAAATGAAGCACCAGATTCACGATGAGGTTGTCGGATACTTTCGGCTACGTGAAAATGGTGAAGATCGATTTCTAAACGCGGGATGTGAAAATAAGAAAAGGCCTTCCGAAGTGAAATATCCCCAGAAAGTGAGATACCTTTCTGGGGATATTTTGGTGCGCCCAGCATGGGCGCGTTCTAACGGGTGAAAGTCCCGAGCGCAGGA
>JAHHRG010000099.1 GCA_020025965.1 Sutterella sp. | reverse complement strand
TTGCTCCTGATAAATCTTGGCGCGCTCGAATGGACGAATGGATCAGACGACGCATGGAGACAAGCCAACACTCGAAAGGGCTATTGGCGTTCAGCTAATTCGACGGTAGTCAAGACAGCCTTAGGCCCGAGATTCCTCGCAAGCCATAAATGGTACTGGCTTAGCCTTTCGGCTAAGCCAGTGGAATGGAAATAAAACTTTAGAAACCGCCCACTACCGAACGGTACGGTGGGTGGTGTGAGAGGACGGCGTGGAAAATAATTCCACGCCTCCTACTCGATTATGGCAAAGGCAATTTCTAACGAGAATGGCGAAAAAATTCCGAAGCAATAGCTTTGACTGCTGTCAGCCTGTACACTGAACTTAAATCCTATTCTGCCGTCGCCCGTCAACTGAGTGGTATGAATGCTTCGACGGAACGACGTTACGTGCTAAACGTCGCGAAATACGGCCTTCCGGTCCTGCCAAAAGGCAGATGCGGTAAAGGAAAGTTACAGGCCCTCAACCACTAAGGGGTGGCTTTATGTCTCGCCGGTTATAGATCTTTGTACGAGGGAGATCGTCGCTTGTGAAAGGTCGATGAGTCAGGACATGTCTTTGGCCTTTAAGACCATTGACGGGCTCCACAAGGCCGTTAAGGGCTCGTTAGTGTAAGGATACCTGTATACCAACACGGCCTTCCGTGCGCATGCAAAGGCGCTTGGAATGACGCTGAGCTACTCTCGTAAAGGGAATTGTTGGGATAAAGCCGTAATGGAGAACTGGAACGGGATGCTGAAGACCGAGTGGTATTGCCACCCGAAGCTGAGACATGATAAAAAGCTGATTTCGCCCGAACAGGCGATGAAGGAGATTCTGGCCTACATCGATTATTGGAACAATGATCGAATACAGGCCAGATTGAAATATCGCTCCCCTAAAGAATTTAAGGAAGCGATATCGCGTGGTGGCGTCTAATCCGCCGTTGTTAAAACTGTCTCACAAAGTGTGGATAGTTCAAAGAAGAAGGCCTTTTCTTTTTAGAGATAAAAAAATGCGAGCAACCGTCCGCAACCGTTTGCTCGCAAAACCGGGCCCGTTTGTCTTTCTTCTTTGATACGGGCGATGAGGGAGAATATTTTAGCAGAAAGCGCTCCGTTGGCAAGCGGGGGTGGCACTCAGTTATGGCTGAGCCTTTACGAGGTCCGCCACAGTCGCGTTGACTACTCGAACGATGTCGCGAGGATCAACCTGCATAAGCATCCCAACTTTACCAGCCGACATGACGACCCATTCCCAGCGATCAAGTTGAGCGTCCATAAAGGTCGGAAAGAGTTTTTTCATGCCGACGGGCGAACATCCGCCGTGAATGTAGCCGGTTAATTTAAAGAGATCTCGTTGCGGGAGCATTTCGATGCGTTTCACACCGGCCACTCTGGCAGCTTTTTTGAGATCCAGTTCTTCCGCGCTCGGAATCACAAAAACAAAGTAGTTGTGGGCCGTGTCGGTCGTGACGAGAGTCTTGAAAAGTTGAGAGCGCGTAATGCCCAACAGTGTCGGGACGTCCACTGCGGCGTCGAGCCCTTTCAAAGGATATTCCCGCAGCTCGTAGTTGACTTTCGCCTTGTCGAGCATGCGCATGGCATTGGTTTTAGCGATTTTCATGAATGGTGCTTTTCGAGGGATTTTTCCAAATAGGGGGCCGTGACGGAATCCATGCTGTTGAGCATATCGGCAGGCGTCCCGGTAAAGATGATCCGACCGCCGTCCTCACCGCCGCCGGGACCGACTTCGATGACGTAGTCCGCAACTTTCAGAACTTCGAGATTGTGTTCGATCAGATAAAGCGTGTTTCCCTTTTCAACCAGCGTGTCAAAGACATTGATGATGTGTCGGATATCCTGCAGGTGCAAACCGTCCGTCGGCTCGTCCAGGACCAAAATCCGCCCCTTGTCTCCGAGATGAGAGGCCAATTTCATGCGCTGCAATTCGCCGCCTGAGAGGGTCGACAAAGCCTGGTTGAGATGGAGATAAAAGAGTCCCACGTCCGCCATCGGTTGGAGTTTCCTTGCGATCTCCGTTCCTTCAAAACGCTTTAAGGCTTCGCCGATCGTAAGATCAAGCGTCTCGGCAATGTTGAGACCGTCGACTTTGTGCGCGAGCGCTTCTTTGGAATAGCGAAGCCCTCCGCAGGCCTCGCATTCGGTTTCGATCGAGTCCATAAAGGCCATTTCAGAGACGACGATCCCTTTACCCTGACAAACGGGGCAGGCCCCCGCACCGTTAAAGGAAAAGAGTCCGACTTTTTCGCCCGAAGCTTTGGCAAAGCGCTTTCGGATGTCGTCGGCTACACCCAAATAGGTGGCGGGCGTGGATCGCAGGCTCGTGCCGATGGGCTTCTGGCTGATCAAAATGATGTCTTCCTCAGCTTGGTCGGCGAAGGCCTGCATAAGCGAGCTTTTCCCGGATCCGGCAACCCCGGCAATCACGGTGAACACCCCGCGCGGCAGCTTCACGCTGACATCCTTGAGATTGTGAAGCTTGAGGTGCTCGAGCTTAATCCATGATTTGGGTGTGCGAACGGAGTCTTTAATGGCATTATTTTCACGCAAAAGACGACCTGTCAGCGTATTGCCCGCGACGAGTTCGGGATAAGTTCCTTCAAAAAGCACTTCTCCGCCTGCATTCCCAGCCCCCGGTCCCATATCGATGATATGGTCCGCGATCTCCATCATTTCCTTGTGGTGTTCGACCATGAGGACCGTATTGCCGCGATCGCGGAGCGCCACAATGGCTTCCGACAGTCGATGGATGTCGTGCGAGTGCAGACCGACGCTCGGTTCGTCCAGAACATAAAGCAGGTCGCTTAACGACGAATTGTTGTATTTCGCAATCTTGCAGCGCTGTGCTTCTCCGCCCGACAATGAGCCCATCGCGCGGTCGAGCGTCAGATAGTCAAGTCCGATGTCGATCATCGGCTGAATACGAGCGGACAGGGCTTCCTTAATATCGCGGGCAATGGGATTCTCAATGGCGGCGAGCCACGAAAGAATCTCATGCATCGGCATTGATGTCACCTCGGCAATATTCTTCCCGCCGATTTTGCAGGTCAAAATCTTGGCGTTCAAACGTGTGCCGTGGCAGTCCGGGCAGACGCCTTGTGTGACCAGGGGTTCCAACTTCTTCCAATGCACGCGCGCATCGTCACGCTTTAGCATGCGGTTCATGCGCACCATCAACCCTTCGTACTTCCCGTTCTTATAGTACTCGGGAGGCGGATTTTTAAGCGTGATCGGTTCCTGCCAGAGAAAGAGGCGAAGCTCTTCTTCGGTAAAGTCGCGAATCTTCTTATTCGGATCGTAGAGTCCGCAGGCGCCGTAGTAGAGCCAGCGCCATTGGCCGGGTTCGTAAGCAACATAGCGAATCACACCGGGGTCGTTGAGACACTTATCGAAGTCGACGAGCTTATGGACATCCAATTCCGTGATCTCGCCCAGACCGTCGCATCGCGGGCAGCGGCCTTGCGGATGGTTAAACGAAAACGAATCCGAATAGCCCACAAAGGGTTCGCCTACGCGCGAAAAGAGAAGGCGCAAGAGCGAATACGTATCCGTATAGGTTCCGACCGTTGAGCGAACCTGCCCCGAGGGTTTCTTCTGGTCAATCACGATCGCCGTCGGCAGATGACGGATTTCACCCACGTGCGGACGACCGTAAGAGGGAAGAAAGCGCTGGGCGAATGCGGGAAACGTATCGTTCAATTCACAGCGCGATTGCGCGGCGATCGTATCGAGTACCAAAGAACTTTTCCCCGAACCCGACACGCCGGTTACGACTGTGATTTGGTGCTTGGGGATTTCCAAGGAAACGTTCTTGAGGTTATTTTGAGTCGCATTCAGGACTTCAATAGTGTCAAAGCGCATGATGTAAGTCACTTGATAATAATTGACCGATTAGTCGGCCTTGCAGAGATCTTCGAAGCGGGCGTCGAGTTTGTCTTTAAGAAGGCCTGGCGCCACGTCGATCAAAAGACCGATACGTCCGCCCGACAAGTAAATCGTGTCCCTGTTAAGCGCCGAGGCGTCAACGAAGGTCGGGAGCTTCGTTCTCATCCCGAAGGGCGAACAACCGCCGTGCGTATAGCCCGTCAAGTCTTCAAAGACGTCTAGTTTGAGCATCTGTAGGTTCTTGACGCCAACGAGCTTTGCGCACTTTTTGAGATCCAGACGCTTCGGAGCGGGCACGGCAAAGACGTAATAGCCGCCTTTGTGATCCGACGTGACGAGCGTCTTGAAAAGACGTTCGGTCGAATCCCCGAAACCGAAATAGGCGGCTACGTCAACGGCAGCGACGGGACCGTCTTTCAGGTATTCCATGGTTTTAAAGGGAGGATTTTCTTCTTTGAGGTAACGAACGGCAGCGGTGTCGGACATTGCGATTCCTTTCTTATAGTGTCGTTAAAGAGGGCGGCCGACTTCGGAATTGCGGTCGGTCGATGTTCCTTAACAGTTCTCGCAGAATTCCCCATCCAATGCTATGCATTGGGTGGGGATGGATAGCGAGCCGAGCTTA
>JAHHRG010000098.1 GCA_020025965.1 Sutterella sp. | reverse complement strand
GAGTATTTATTGTCATATGCGATCGGTTCCGAAAAAGGCGGGACTTGCCCTCCCGAAGTCCCGCCCTTTCCGGAAATGCGCCCTTAGTGTTCAACAGGCACGAAGCCCGACGTTTCGACAAAATGCTGACCTTCGGCACTCATCGCGTAGTCGATCAACTGCTTCGTTTCGCCTTCGGGCGTCTTGGATGTAAAGAGGTAGAGTTCGCGGGAAATCGGCCAGGAGCCGTTCTTCGCGCTTTCGATATCGGGCTTCACGTCATTGACGGCAATACCCTTGATTTGGCTGTCGAGATAACCCACGCCGATATAACCGATTGCATTGGGGTTATGGCTCACGGCTTGAACCACGCCGCCGCTCGAACTCTGAAGAAGGGCACGAGGAGACACACGAGCCTTCTTCATCACGAGTTCCTGCCAGCTTTCAAAAGTGCCCGACGACGTATCGCGACCGACCACGACAATGCGGGCATCCTCCCCGCCCACTTCCTTCCAGTTGGTGATCTTCCCTTCAAAGATCTGCTGAAGCTCTTCGAGCGTCAGACCGGCGACCGGATTCTTCGGACTGACGACCGGGATAATCGCGTCGTGTGCAATCACGAATTTCACCGGCGTCATCCCGTGCGCTTCAAAGTCCTTGACTTCCTTCTCCTTGAAGTCGCGGCTCGACATCGCCACATCGGTCATATTGTCGCGAAGCGCTTTGATCCCGTTACCGGACCCTGTACCCGAGATCGTCACCTCAATCGTCGGGTTAGCCTTCATAAAAGCTTCCGTCACCTGCTGCATGATCGGCAGGACCGTCGTCGAACCGTTGACATCAACGTTGCCGGCCAACGCCTGACCGGCCATCATCACACTGAAAACACCGCCGAGCGCCATGGCTACTTTCGACGAAAGAAACTTGGTTTGCATTTTCCAAATCATCCTATTTGCATTAATTCATTTGTAGAAAGGAAAGATCGTTTCCTTCTACGAGTGAAAGTATGAAAAACGAAGATGACAGGGCTTTGACAGTTTTATGACATTTTTGTGACAGTCGTGTGTCTCCGATTTCCCTACGCAACGGGCGTTGTCATTAAAAATTCATCCGGCTGAAACAGGACGGTCATTTCCGATTCCTAGACTCCCGTTGTCGAAAGCGCAAGCACGCCGCCTTCGACACTCAATACGTAAGAAGGAATCTCAACGTGAAACTACGAAAAAATGCGGCCGCGATTTCTGCCGCCCTCCTCTCGCTCTTTGCCGCCGAGTCTTATGCCTCTCAGATCTACCCGGTCGATCAGGCCCGCTTTATGACGAATGCGCGATTTGACTTCAAGATCGAACTTGATCAAAAGATTGAGCGCAAGGATCTCGTTGTTGAAATCAACGGTCAGGACTATAAGAAAACTTTGAACGGCACTGAAATCTGGATTCCCCGGGAAATAGATGCCGAAGGCTCCGCGCTGATTCTGCGCAATGTTGAAATCAAAAAGCCCGGCGACTACAAAGTGACGGTCCGCAGTCCCGAAGGAGAAATGACTGCTCGGTGGAATCTCTACACAACGCCCCGGAAAGCTGTGGCCAAGAACGTCATTCTCTTGATCGGCGACGGTCTCTCAGTGGGGCACCGAACGGCCGCCCGCATTATGTCAAAAGGCGTTCATAACGGCATGTACAATGCGCCGCTCGCAATGGACGACATGCCGCACATGGCCCTTCTAGGGACGTCTTCGGTCGACACAATTGCCGCCGACTCGGCGAACACCGCCTCGGCCTACTTCACCGGCCACAAATCGAGCGTCAATGCTCTCGGCGTTTATGCCGATCGCACCAAAGCGTCGCAGGACGATCCCCGACAGGAAACCCTTTCGGAGCTTCTTCGGCGCAAAACCAAGAAGTCGATCGGCATCGTCACCGACGCTGAAATTGAAGATGCAACGCCTGCTGCCGCTGTGGCTCACACTCGTCGCCGTGCCGATAAAGCCGATATCGTCGGTATGTTCTACGCCGTGCAACCCGACGTGATCATGGGCGGCGGTTCCGCATATTTTCTCCCGCAAAGCACTCCGGGCTCTAAGCGTAAAGACGATCTCAATTACATCCGGAAGTTCGGCGATGCGGGCTACAAGCTCGTCACCAACCGCACGGACATGAAGGCGGCTGTTAACGGGGCTACCCCTGACAAGCTTCTCGGACTCTTTCACTCCGGCAACATGGACGGCTGGATCGACCGTCATCAATGGAAAGGCAACACGGTAGAAAAATTCCCCGATCAGCCCGATCTGACGGAATCCTTTGACGCAGCTGTGAAAGTTCTTTCTAAGAACAAAGACGGCTTCTTCCTGATGCTTGAGGCCGGCCTCATTGACAAGTTCTCTCATCCGCTAGATTGGACGCGCTCGGTCGGCGAAACCATTGCGCTCGATAAGGTTGTCGAGCATGCGAAGGAATACTGCCGCACTCATCCCGATACGCTCTTGATCGTAACAGGCGACCATACCCACTCGATCTCCGTTGCCGGCACAGTCGACACGGAATTGCCCAGAGACGATACCCGCGAAGAGGTCGGTGTCTATGCCGATGCTGGCTATCCCAACTATGAAGATCAGGATAAGGACGGGTTCCCTGACAACTTCCTCCCGTCGAAGCGCCTCGCCGTCTTCTTCGGTGCGCATCCCGACTACTACGAGACCTACGGCACGAATCCTGACGCGACCTTCAACCCGACCGTCAAAAATGAAAAGGGGGAATACGTTGCCGACGAGCAAAATCAATCGGTTCCCGGCGCTCACTTTGTCGCTGGCAATCTGCCCCGAAACGAAAGTCAGGGCGTTCATACGGTCGACGATCTGATCGTGACGGCGCAAGGCCCGAACGCAAGGGAAATCAAAGGCTTCATGAATTCCACGGAAATCTTCCGCGTCATGGCTGAAGCACTGGCCCTCGGTCACTGATTTGTCTCACTTCGGCTCTTTGAGGACTGGTTTCTCAAAGGGCTTTTTCTTATCTATTGAAATGAAAAGAAGAGATTTCATTCGTTGCTCGGCACTGGCTTTCATAGGAACGCTTCCCCTCTCCCGTGCCTATGCTGCCGTCCGTTTATCCTTTGACGAGATGTATGAGGGGAACGCCATTCTCGGGCTCACGTTTTCCGAAAAACTCCAAGCCGCTGACGATAAAACGGTTTCGATCGACGGCTTCATGGCACCGCCGCTCAAAGCCAACGCATCCTTTTTCGTCCTCACCGATCAACCCGTGAGCCTCTGCCCGTTTTGCAATTCCGATCAGGACTGGCCCGCCAATATCGTTGTCGTCGAACTCATCAAAAAAGACGACTTCGTCCAGGCCAACAAACCGATTCGAGTGACGGGACGCCTGAGTCTCGGCTCCCGTACCGATCCTGAAACCGGTTTTGTGAGTCTCGTTCGATTAAGCGAAGCCACATTTGAGGTGCTCTGATGTCGGTCGGTTCATTACGAATGTCGTGCGTCGAATTCGACGTGAAAGACGGAAACAATACTCGCGTCATCTTTGAAGCCGAGGATTTTTACATTCCTAAGTCAAGCTTGGTCGGAATCTGCGGCACGTCAGGCTCCGGAAAAAGCACCTTTCTAAAACTGATCTCTGGAATTCTCGTTCCGACTGTCGGTGACATTGTCTGGGGGGACTATTGCATTTCGTCTAAAACGGCAGCCGAACGCGATCGATGGCGCGGTCGGCATATTGGGTTCTTATTTCAGGATTTCAGACTTTTTGACGGGCTCACAGCCGAACAAAATGCTGTGCTTCCTTTCACCTTCCGACACAAACTGACGCAGCTTACTGTCGATCGAGCCCGCGCCATGCTGCTTCAATACGGGCTCTTTCCCGATACGCCCATCGAACTTCTCTCGCGAGGAGAAATGCAACGGGTTGCCTTGGTTCGTGTGCTGTTACAGAATCCCTCCGTCATTCTGGCAGACGAACCGACAGCAAGTCTTGATCCAGAGAATGCCGAACGCGTCGGCGATGCGCTGATAGAGGCCGCGCGTTATATTTCGGCGACGTTGATCGTCGTCACGCATGACCAGCATCTTCTCCATAAGCTTCCCCTTCAGTATGAATTGAAGGGCGGGCATTTGAGTCTTCTTCGTGAGGAACAAGAATGAGCGTTGCCTTGATAGTCAAAAACGAGATTCGCCGATCCGCAAAAATTCTTCTCGGCATGGCGCTTCTTCTCGCCCTCTCCTTGTCACTCACCGTAACGACCGGCATAACGGAGCGCATGCTGAAAGATTCGACAGCCGTCGCAGCCGACCGATTCGATTTGTTGGCAGGCGTTAAAGGGAGTCAGGTTTCCTTACTTCTCGGAACCGTCTTTCTCAAAGACGAACCGTTAAGTCTCGTGCCAACCGCGTTGCTCACAACGCTCGACAAAGATCCGGGTATTTCATGGGCGGCACCGATAGCTTTGGGCGACCATATCGGCGACTCGGTTCTCGTCGGCACAACGCTTGACCTCGTTACCTACGGCGGCACTTTAGAGCCCCAAACCGGTCGTCTCTTTGAAGAGTCCTTTGAGGCCGTCGTTGGATCGGGCACGCCTTTTTTGGTGGGCGACAAACTCACGCCTTCGCACGGCTGCGTCAAGGGCATGGGGCATCAACACAGCCATGCGAAACTCACTGT
>JAHHRG010000097.1 GCA_020025965.1 Sutterella sp. | reverse complement strand
ATCATTTCGTTCATGAGCGTCATCTTGACTTCCTTGGCCTGCGAATGGTCGATGAAACCGATACCGTTCTGCTGACGGCGGAGCCAGGGGAAATGTTCGTAAAGCCCCTGTTTCTCGTCGATGCGGGCAGTCATGGATTCGGAAATGAAGCCGTGTCCGCCGAAGTAAAGCACCTGATCGAGCACGTGCTTCTGCTGTTTGTCGGCTACGACTTTGCGCAGATAAGCACGGAGTTTGTCGTAACGTGAAGTGCCGTCCACATCGGTCGGACGGATGCGTCCGGTGTAGATGTCGGCGTGGAGCTTCTGCGGAGACTCTGCGGTGAGCGAATAGTAGAAATACGGAGCGACGGAGTCACGGCCGAGGGGCTTGAAACGGAGATCGAAATCGTCGTAGAAGCGGTCGGAAGGAATGGAGGACTCACGGCGGTCATAACGCTTCTGGTCCATTTTGAACGCACTGGTCATGAACTGGGCGTCTCTCACCATCGCAATGGGCACATCGCCGATGAAGACCGCACCCTCGATCGGGTTTTTCTTCTGGGTATAGAGACGGTAGAGTTCCTTGCGGATAGAATCGGGCACTCCCCAACGGTCTACGATGGTGTAGACTTGGAGTCCCTGGGTCTTCTCAATGGCATCGGCATACGCCTTGACTTCGTCGGCGGCTTTGCGGCTGCTGATTTCATCAATCACAATGGCAAAACCACGTTGGGCAACGGCTACCGGAGCTGTGAGCAACAAGAGGATAAAGGTCATTAAGATTTTTCTCATGAGAATAATGGGCTAAAAAAGTAAAGGATTAGGTTTTGTCCGTAGTCCGTCAGGGCTTGTCGGGGCTCAGACGGCGGAAAGTCTTGAGGGCTTCGTTGCGGACCTCAGGGGCAAGACGGCTGTCCTGACTCAGTCGGAGGGCTTCCTGTGCCATGAAGGGCGCACGATAGGAGTATTCCATCCAACCGAGGGCTTCGAGCAGACGGATCTGACGGTCGGGACGGTCGCAAGTTTCAATATAGCGGAAGAGGCGTTCCACCTGATCGTGCGGACAATACAGACGCATGGCGGCGGCGACAAGGTCGAACTGGCTCTCACGGAGTTTCGGATCGGACAGTTCGTCGATTTCCTTGGACCAGTAGTTGGCGGTACGTACGACGGTCGCGCATTTCTGCGCCACATATTCGTCACGGCGCATCATTTTCAGCGTGGCTGCCTGACGGTTGAACTCGGGCAGGAGGACTTCACGGGGGAAGAACATCAACGCGCTTTGGGCATTGAACGCCACTCGGGCGGAAGCGGAGTTGCGCAGGTAGAGGCGGATCAACGGAGCAGCCAACCGGGGGTCGCCGTTCTTACGGATGTAATTGACAGCGAGACGCTGTACCATTTCGACGGGGTCGGAAGTTGCGGCGGCAATGGCTTGGACGAAGTCCTCCCCTCCTCTTTTAGCCAGCAGCTGCAAACCCTGCATACGGACCTGTCCGTAAGGGGAATGCTTCACAGCGTCAAGAAGTTCGGCGGAAGAGATCTGCCCAGTGCGCGCGAGGAGTTCCATGCGGAGTACCTGAAGATCGGCAGTCTCTGCTCCGTTGAGACGGAACTTGCGGGCACCACCGCTGACCACGGAGGCAACGGTTTCGTTCAGTGCCTTGACTTCGGACGAGGGAGCGAAGGCGAAAGTGGGATCACCGATGAGGTGGCTTTCGAGATAGTTCTGAAAGAGGTTGAAATAGCCGGCACAGAGTCCTGAACCGAGGAGTCCTGCCATGCGGTCGTACCATTTGTCCTGAATGAGATTGACCGTTCCGCCGATAGCCACAAGGGTTTCGCCGGGGGCGAAGATGTAGGCGTTGGCGATGCAGTCGGACTCATGGAACGCGCCGTTGAAACAGGCATCGAACACGACCATGCGGCAGTTGGGGGCATAGCCGTAAGCGGTAAAGTCGTCCAACGTGAGGTTGAGCCGGGTTTCCGCCAAAGAGTCCTGAAGCTGACGCTCGGGAGCGTAGGCTTCGTTCACCCACTCCACAGGGATGCGGTTCTTCGTGCAGAACGCCTGAACGACACTGTCACGGTTGGCGGTGCGTCGAGTCTGTCGGTCGAGGCGTTGGCGAATCATGCGGAGAAGTTGCAGGCGGGCTTCGTCCATCGTGTGGGCGGGAGCGGGACTGCTGAGATACTGGGTATCGTATTCGCCGTGATGATGCAGGACAGCGAAGTCAAGATCGGGACGCATGAGTTCGCTCATCATCCTGAATTTGATCGTGTCGGCATCGGCGTAGTCCATGTAAGTAATGTGTTCGCCACCACCTGCAAACCACGGGAAATGTTCGTACCAGCTGAGTTTCTCGTCGATCGAGGCGACCTTGGACTCGTTGAGCGTGCCGTTTCCGGTGAAATAGAAAAGCTGGTCGAGCGGACGGGGCTGGCGTTTGGCAAGTACCGCCTTACGCAGATAGCGGCGGAGTTTGTCGTAACGGTTGCCCTGTGTGGTATCGGTCGGACGGATGCGCCCGGTGAAGATGTCGCTGGCAAGGCGTTGCGGACTGTCGGCACGGAGGGTATAGTAATAATAAGGAGTGCCGGCGTCGTGACCGAGGGTGTCGAAACGGAGATCGAAGTCGTCGTAAAAACGGTCGGAAGCTACGGAGGACTCCCGGCGGTCGATGCGCTGGTCCATCTTGAACGCGCTGGTCAGATGCTGGGCGTCACGCACCATCGGGACGGGAATGTCGCCGATGAAGACCGCTCCGCAAAGGGGAGCCTCGGAGGAGCGGTAAAGGGTGTGGAGGGCGTGACGGATTGAGTCGGGAACGCCCCAACAGTCGATGAGGGTATGCACCTTGAAGTGATTGGTTTCCTCAATGGCACGGACATAGTCCTGCACTTCGCTCCGCGTCTGGGCATAGCTCACGGAATCGATGACGATTGCAAAGCTCCACGGGGTGCGGCGCGCCTGCAGCTCACCGCAAAGACTCATCAGGATGAGGAGTGTAGAGAGTAATTTTCTCATGTACGATAGGATTGGCTTCGCACGCGGTTAGAAACGGACGGTGAACGCCGCATCGACAAAGGTGCGTGAAACGGAATCGTAAACAGCTGAATATTTGTTGTCACCCATATAGAATGAGGAAGCGGCTCTCACGGTCAGGCCCATCCAAGTGTGGTACTTGTAGATGGTGACGGGGAGGAAAGCGGCTGCCTGTGCCTGGAATCCGGCCTGTGAGGCGGTGGCGTATTCGAAGACCGGGGCAGCGTAGTTCTCGCTCATGTCGGGACGGGGGCAGTCATAGGTGGCGTCGCCCAAGAGGGCTTTGTAGTAACCGCCTGCCTTACCGCTGAGACGGACTTTGCCTGCCTTCCAGTTGCCGGTGGCGGAAAGATCTACGGTGAGGGTGTTGTAATTCTGTTTGAAAGCGCGGGTGTAGTACTGCGTCATGTCGGCGCGGTCGAACTGTACCCCGGCATTGAAGGTGTAAGCGGGCATACCTTCACGGAGCAGGTCCGCCTGATAGCCGAAACGTGCGGTGAGGTATTTGCTCTCGCGTATGGTGGATTTATTGAGGATCTGATAGTAAGCGAGGTTGCCGTGCTGGGTATCCACGATCTTCTTCTGATCGTACCAGTCGCCGCTGTCGCTCGCATAGTTCACGCTGACGGTGAAATTCTGCTCGAAACGGTCGCTGTGACGCAGACTCAGACGGTCGCTCACGGTGATGTCGGTGCGGTAATAGTCGCCCGCCTTGAATGTGAACGCGTATCCGCCGTCCTCGGCTACTTCCTTGTTGTGGCTGTAAACGGCTTCGATGCGGTTGCGAACCTTGCCCGAAGCGGGAGTAATGAGCCATTGCAGACTTCCTGCGAAACGGTTGCCTTTGTAGTCACGGGGCAGACTCGCCATGTCGCTCGATGTACGGGTCATGTAGTCACCCATACCTTTCATGACGTAATAAACGTGGTTGTTGTTGGAGTTTATTACGGTATGATTCATATCAGAGCGGAAGAGGTCTGCGGTGAACGCGGCACCGAGGCTGTGAACCGGATTGATGCGGTATTCCACACCGGGATTGACCACGAAGTGCATCGCATCGGTTTTGGGACGGGGGTCGGTCTGGTCGGAACGGCTGCCGGTCTTGTAACGGAGAGAGAGGGCAGCGGTCAGATGACGGTTGAACTGATAGGAAGCTGCAGCCGACATACGGAAGATTTCAGAATTCGCCGTGCTTTCCACGTGGTCACCTAAGATAAAGGGATTGGTCGGGGTAACAAAAAGTGTGGAGTTCCATTTGACATCGTAGTCCTTGGCATTGCGATATTCGAAGAATCCCGATACAGAAAGTTTGCCGAAACGCTGGAGTCCGTTGATCGATGCGGCATAGGTCTGTCCTTTGCGTCCTTCGTCGATGGCATGGAGGCCGCCATTGTTCAGGTATGCACCGACCTGCGCATCGGCTATGTTTTGTACACGGTTGTAACTGAGGGCGACAGGGTTCTCTGTATCTTCATACATATTCTCCAGACGGTTGAGTTCATGATAGAAGAAATGTGAGTCGGTATGCAATGTATCTTTTTCTGTCTGTGCCATTACGGGGAGAGCCCCGAAAGCGGTCAAGGCCAGAGCAATAATTTTTCCTACCTTCATTTTGTACGGATCATATTTAGGTTGTAATGTCTGCGGACGGGCGGGTGCCCGAAGGAGACAAATAATCATAAAAAAAGTAAGCCCGTTTCTTCGTCTGTCACATCCCGGGTCAAAGAACGCCGACGTTGCAAGTGCAAAGATAACTCACGCACCGACAATCACGACAGGC
>JAHHRG010000096.1 GCA_020025965.1 Sutterella sp. | reverse complement strand
CGACCGGCAGATGATTTTCACGGCAGAAACGACGCCAGCCCACTTCAACCGCCCAGTCAAAGAGGAACTGAGCGAGCTTGCCCTTCTTCGCCAAGCCGTCGTGAAGCTTGTTGTAGACCATTTCAAAGACGCGCGGCACGCTCATCAAAACGGACGGACGAATCATGCGGAAGTCTTCCATCAGATTCGGGATCGAACGATTGAAGGCGACGGTAAAGCCGAGGCCGAGCGACATGTAGTAAGAAGTCGTGCGCTCAAAGGTGTGAGAGAGCGGCAGATAAGAGAGAAGCGTTTCCTTCTCGTAAAACGGCAGGACTGCGGCCATGCCGCGGACGTTGGCGAGCACATTGCTGTGCGTCAGCATCACGCCCTTGGGATTGCCGGTCGTGCCCGACGTATAGACGAGTGCGGCGAGATCTTCGGCGTCGGGGCCTTTAGCCGGAAGCGCAGAACCTTGGCCGCGGGCGAGGAAGGTTTTAACCGTCATCACGGGAACGTCTGCGTCCAATTCGTCGCCGTGCGGATCGTCGGTCACAACGACAAACTCAAGGTCCGGCAGTTCGGCGACGTCTCGGATCTGCTTCCACTTGAGGAATTTGTTGGTAACGAGAACCTTCGCGCCCGAATCCTTCAGAATGAAGGCCGAGGATTTCGGCGTGTCAACGGCATGCAAAGGCACAGGCACCAAGGCATTCGACAGGGCGGACAAGTCAAAGTAGACGGCTTCGATGCAGTTGGGCAGGAGCATCGCCACACGGTCGCCCGGGACGAGCGTTGCGTGAGCCGCGAAGGCATGACGCCAGGCAGTCACCGTTTCATCAACGCTTTTCACGGAAAGATCGCGCCAGATTTTTGCACGATTGTCGTAGGCCTTGTAAATGATTTCGTCGGGACGCGTCGAGAGATGATGCGTCAAAAGTTCGGGAATCGTCTTTAAAGGCGCAAGCTCCTTTAAACGGTCCTTCGAGTCACGAACGGTCTGCTGTTCAGAAGTCACTCTGAAAAATCCTGTAGTGAAAACAAAATCAACAAGGGAAGCCCCGAAAGGCTTCCCTGTATTTTAGCGTATGCAGTACTCTAATTTACCCGGCAAAAACGCGATTCTTTCTTACGTACAGCGGCGCGTACACGCTCTTTTAGCTTTGAAATCCCCTTCTCTCCACTCTCAGAGGTCTTCTTCGAAGAAAGCGCCTCATACATAAGATCGATTTGAGCCGAGTGTTTCTCGGTAATCAAGCGGCGTTTCTTCTTCATGGTCGGCGTCAACAGCCCGTTATCGACGGTCCAGGGTTCCGACACCAGGGCGACCTGACGGGGAATGCCGTAATTCGGGAAATCGGCCGTTGCCATACGAATGCGGCGAAGCGCGGCCTTGACGGCGCGCGGATCGGAGAGAGAAGCCGGATCCTTCGGATCCAAATCAAGCTCAGTGCAGAAATCGCCCCAAGCATCGGGATTGACGACAGCCAGCGCGGCAATAAAAGGACGGTTGTCCCCCAAAACGAGGCTCTGGGAGAAAAGACGATCCGATTCGATCGCGGCTTCAAGGTCGGCGGGCGGCACTTTTTCGCCCGTGGACGTGACAATGATTTCTTTAATGCGACCCGTAATGCGAACGAGACCTCGCTCGTCAATCTCAGCAACGTCGCCCGTTTTAAACCAACCGTCGGCGGAGAGAACTTCGGCGGTCGCTTCTTCGCGATGCCAATAGCCGACCATGACGGAAGGACCGCGAACCTGCAGTTCGCCTCCGTCGCCCAATCGGACTTCAAAAGAAGGCAGTACTTTGCCGACAGAGGTCGGATCGTTGGCGCCGACACGCCCCACGGAGATGGCGGGCGACGTTTCGGTGAGACCGTAACCCTGCAGAATAGGCATGCCGAAAGCCGCAAAGGTTTTCGAAACGGACGGGTTGAGCGGTGCGCCGCCCGAAAATAAGATATGCGTTCGATCGCCAAAGAGCGCACGGAAGTCGCGAACGATCCTGTCGTCCACAAGATCGGCAACGAGATTCTTGGCCATGGCGCGCGGCTTTTCTTCAACCGAAAGACCGTTTTCCCGGGCAAAGCGGCGCCAGCCGGTTTCTTCGACCCAGTTAAAGAGATGTTCGGCAACTTCGCCCTTTTTCGCGACCTGATCCTTGAATTTCTGATGGATCATTTCATAGACGCGCGGCACGGCCATGAGACAGGTGGGACGCACGGTGCGGATATCCTCGGCGAGCGTCGCGATCGAACGATTGAAAGCGGTGGTGTGCCCCAAGGCGAGGGAAATGTAATAAGAGGTCGTTCTCTCGAGCGTATGAGAAAACGGCAGGAAAGAGAGCCAGGTTTCGTCGTCGCCGAAAGGGACGCTCTCAATAATGGCGCGCACATTCGCCAGAACGTTGACATGCGTGAGCATCACGCCCTTCGGATTCCCGGTCGTCCCCGAGGTGTAAACGATAGCGGCCAAATCTTCCGACATCGGTTGATCGGCCGGCAACAGACGGCCTTCGCCTCGAGCGAGGAAACTCTCGAGCGTCATCACGGGAATATCGGCCGTCAGATCGTCACAGTTGGCGTCGTCCGTAATGACAACGAGCTTCAGATCGGGAAAGTCGGCGACTTCGCGAATCTGCTTCCACTTGAGGAGCTTATTCGTCACGAGCACTTTTGCCCCCGCGTCCTTCAGAATGAAGGCCGACGAATTCGGCGTATCCACGGCATGCAAAGGCACCGGGATCATGGCGTTGGCCAATACCGACTGGTCGAAATAAACCGCTTCAATGGAATTGGGAAGGAGCATCGCCATGCGGTCGCCGCGATGCAAATCACCCACGGCCGCAAAAGCACGACGCCAGGCTGCGACAGCCCGGGCCACGTCGGCCGCCGTCAACGGCTGCCAGTCTCTTTCGAGGGCATCGTAGACGCGATAGAGCACACGCTCGGGGGCTCGGGCCAGATGTTGCGTGAGAAGCTCCGGCAATGTGCGGATCTTTCGAAGAGCGGTCAAATCACGCGAACAGAGTGTTGTCGACATGGGTTTCCTCAAGAATCGATCGAGACAGAAAATGGGCGTAATAGGGTTAACTTTACCAAATGAGAATGATTCTAAAAAGTAAAATCAAGAACCGAAAGCGATGTCTTCCGAAGGGATGAGGCGTTTGGCCCCTTTTTGGGAGTCTTTCTCATCAAAACAGCCGAAGCCGGGCATCCCCTGTCGACACATTCTTTCACAAGAAGACACGAAAAGTAAAGCAAAACGAATCGGCGAGAAGCGTTTTCGCGAACGAAAAAAAGGCGGCTCCGACAGGAACCGCCCTTTTTTTGTTCTTTTTTAATGACCGGAACTCAGATGAAAACCTTCGCCAACGCGTAGCCCGAGGCCGTCGCCGTGAGAATCCATACGAGGCCCGGAAGCATGTAGGAGTGGTTCAACACCCAGCTGCCGAGTTTCGTCGTACCCGTACGGTCCAAAGCCGTGCAGGCAATCTGAGCGGCGCCCGGGATTGAGAAGTTCCCGAAGCAGCAGGCCCAGGTGCCGACCATGAACTCGGGGGAAAGACCGAATTTAAGCCCCAGGGGAAGCATGATGGTAGTGGCGACCGTCGACGAAAAGACGATGGACGACACTAAGAACGCCGCAAAGCAGAAAAGATACGGCGCATCGCGAACGATGTGTGCGACCGAGTCGGCCAGCAAAGTCGTATGGGCGTTCAAGAATGTCCCCGTACACCAGGCGATCCCGAAGATCCCGACGACGCCGATCAGGCCGGAACGGAAAATGGCGCCCGAGGCGAATTTGTCGGACGGAATGCGGCAAAAGACAATCAGGAGAAGCCCCGTCGCCAACATCATCATTTCAATCAGCTGAGGCACGGCCAGGTTGACGGTCTTTCCCGCCACTTCCCAGGAAGGACGCCAGCCCGGAACCGAACCGACGAGAATCGTAAAGAGAATGCCCGCAAAGAAAATGCAAACGGCACGAAGCGCCATGGGAGAAGCCTGGACACGGGTTTTGGCATGCACTTCTCCGAGGTCTTGATATTCGCCCGACGCCACACGGCGCTGGAATTCCGGATCGTCGGCCAATTCCGCACCCTTTCGGTAAAGAAAAAGCGAAGTGCAGAAGGTCGCAAAGAAGAAGGACGGAATCGTGACCGACAAAATCTGCCAGAAAGCGACGTCCAACGTGCACATGACGGCAACCATCGCAGCCATTGAAGCCGACATGGGCGAAGCGTAAAGCGCAGTGCCCGCACAGACGACCGAAGCCGCGACCGCCCTTTCGGGACGAACGCGGGCCGAAGCTGCAATTTCGGCAACGACCGGATAAAGAGCAAAGGCGACGTAAGAAGTGCCGACCAGAATCGTAAAGAAGGAGCAGACCAACGGCCCCGCAAAGGTAATGGCGGAGGGTTTCTTTCTCAGAAGCTTTTCGGCCCAGCGGACGAACAAATCCAGACCGCCCGCCGCTTCAAGTAAGGACGTCGCGGCAATCACGGCCGCAATTATGAGCATCACGTTCACCGGTATGCCCGACGGCTCAAGACCGAAGACAAAGACGAGAACGGCTACGCCGAAGCCCCCGGCGGCACCAAGGCCGACGCCGCCCAAACGGCCGCCTACCGCCACGGCGGCAAAGACGACGAGAAGCTGAAGCCAGAAAGAGGAATCAAAAGTCATACTCTTCACTCGGATTGGAATTGGGAGCGGCTATTCTAGCCAAAACGAGACATTTCACAAAGACGGCAAAAGACGTTTACGAAAGAGTCGCAGGGACTCGTCGAATTTGACGGGAAAAGAGAGAAAAACGGCCTCCCCGACAGTTGCCGGAGAGGCCGTTATCTTCATTCAAACACGCAGAACATCAGTGTCAACGCGTTTTGCAGAGGCCGAAAACGTGTGAGCCTTATTGCGGCTGGAGG
>JAHHRG010000010.1 GCA_020025965.1 Sutterella sp. | reverse complement strand
CATTGGCGATCCGACCACAAAGGTATACTCCGGCTTCACTCCCGATTCAAGGATATAACGACGAGCGTGTTCGGAATAACAAAGATTCACGTCGCTCGTTACGTCGACAATACGTCGAATCACTTCTTCCGGCAAGTTTTCGTCCTTACACCGATTTCCGGCTTCCATATGAAAAACGGGAATCTTCAAACGCTTGGCGGCAATCACACAGAGACAAGAATTCGTATCACCCAAAACAATCACCGCATCCGGCTTGACTTCAGCCATCAGTTCATAGGCTTTTGAAATGACATTGCCCATGGTTTGACCAAGATTGTCGCCAACTACGTTTAAGTAATAATCAGGTTCACGAAGCTCTAAATCGTCGAAGAAAACTTTATTCAATTCATAGTCATAATTCTGCCCCGTATGAACAAGTACATGATCAAAATACAAGTCACTTTTCTTAATGATTTCGGACATCTTGATGATTTCAGGTCGCGTTCCCAAAACAGTCATCAATTTAAGTTTTTTCATCACGTCTTCCTTACTTGTTTCTCAATTTGTAATGCGGATAAAGATCAGAATGGCTATGAATCCAGGCTGCCATTTCTTGAACCATAACCTCATAAGAGGGAACGGTGTAGTTCAAATCCCAATTCGTTCGGACTAATGTTTTATCCAAAGAAACTGCATTTGAAGGTTGAATATTCACTTCATCATCACGGAGATAATGATTGAATAATTTCAACAAATCGTATTTACTGATATTATGATCATTCACCATATTGACTAAACCATGTGCATTATGCATTGCAGCATATTCAATGACTTTAGCCAACTCCAGAGTGGTCAGCCCAGTCCACATTGCAGTCTTATATCCGTTGATGGTACCGCTTTGTTTCATGAACCAATTCAACAAGCCGATTCCGCCGACATTGATGTCCGGACCAACAATACTGTTTCGTAGAGTTAGATTTTTTTCGTCACGGAGTTCCCCCAAAGCTTTGGAACGGTCGTAAAAACTTTCACCGTCGGGATAAGCATCTTCTTTATAGGGGCCTGTTTTACCAGAAAACACACAATCAGTGCTCATGTGAATCACACGAGTTTTAATTTTCTTCGTTACTTTCGCCAGATAATGCGGAAGATAGGCATTCACAAAGACCGCGTTTTCTTTATCCGTCTCGGCAAATTGATTTAACACACCGATTGCATTAACTACCACATCGAAATTGCCATTCACAATGACCTTCTCTAATTTAAGGAGATCTCTTGCATCACCTTGAATACATTTAATCGCGAGCACTTTTCTTCGACTGTACCCTACGACCTCATGTTTTCTTTCTTTTAGATATGTAGCAATAATATGTCCGGCCATACCGGACACACCCAATATGAGAAACTTCATATCATTTGCCTTCAGTCAAACAATTTTTGACGTAATCTGTCGTGAGCAACTTTTTGACAGTTTCTTCAACATTCAATCGAACGGTATTGTGGCTGGTATATGCCTCCTCAGCCTGCGTATGGACCTGTCCTTTCACTACAAACTTATCGTAGTTCAGATCGCGACTATCAGCAGCTACTCGATAGTAATTGCCCATATCTTCGCTACGGAGACGTTCTTCACGCGTCATTAACGTTTCATAAAGCTTTTCACCGTGGCGAGTACCGATAATATTCGTCCCTGTATCACCGAAAAGTTGCTGAACAGCCTTGGCTAGATCACCGATCGTTGACGCATCGGCCTTCTGAATAAAGAGATCACCAGGCTGCGCATGATTGAACGCAAACTTCACCAAATCGACGGCTTCATCAAGATTCATCAGAAAACGAGTCATGTCAGGATTCGTGATCGTAATGGGCTTCCCCGAACGAATCTGATCAATGAAAAGCGGAATCACGGATCCTCGACTACACATCACGTTGCCGTAACGCGTACAGCAAATAACCGTATCACCCCGTTCAGCCGCCACGCGGGCGTTGGCGTAAATGACGTGTTCCATCATAGCTTTGGAAATACCCATTGCATTGATGGGGTATGCAGCCTTATCAGTTGACAAACAGACGACACGCTTGACCTTGTTTTCAATAGCAGCACGAAGCATATTGTCCGTACCAATAATATTCGTCTGTACAGCCTGCATCGGGAAGAACTCACACGACGGTACCTGTTTCAGAGCCGCCGCGTGGAAAATGTAATCGACCCCAGGCATTGCATCACGAATGCTGTCAGGATTACGCACGTCACCAATGTAGAACTTAACCTTCTTAGCAAATTCTGGATGCTTCGCCTGCAATTCATGGCGCATATCGTCCTGTTTCTTTTCGTCGCGCGAAAAGATACGAATCTGGCCGATATTCGTCTTCAAGAAGTGCTTTAAGACCGTATGACCAAAAGAACCGGTACCACCGGTAATCATCAAAGTTTTGCCGGAAAATTCGTCCATGTCGGAATCCTTTCTTTATTTCCAAATAAGGTGACTTGCTTCACGATACCCATAATCGGTTAGAAGCGCTTTTACGCTCCATCTCAAGTAACCCAAACCGAAGGCACGGTCGCGTTTTTTTAAATGCCATTGTCTGCGAAGCGAAGCCTCGTAAGCAATTAGGAATTGTGCGGAGTTAATTTGTAAATTTTATCACACCCCATTCCCTGCTTCGATATATAACTCTGCTTTCACTGATCTATTCGCACCCTCGCAAAGCGCCTTTTCTTTCGAGTACTCGCGCAGCGTAGCCATAAAGCCAGAACCCGGCAAACGTCACAAGCGCGCCCCACATCATCGCCACTTCTCCGCAGGCATAAAGTGCATAAAGCGAATAGACGGACGCAATGGAAGCAAAAAACGTAATGCGAGTTCCGATCTTTAGATCGACGCCCTCTCGGTGAATGAGGACATTGACCGCCGCAAAGGTCAAGAGATAAGGCACTAAATTCGTCACGACAGCCAGATCTTTCAGGATGTAGAACTGATGTTCCAAACGAGGATCAATCGTCAGCAAAGCCGCCAAGGACTGCATCACAAGGACGATCGCGATGCCGATCCAAGGCACGGACAATCGTGGTGAAACACGACCGAAAATGCAGGGGAAATAACCTTCTCGTGCCGAGACACGAAAAACTTCCGCAATAGTAAACTGCCAACTCGCCAAGCAACCGGCACAAGCAAAAGCCATCAACGCCATGACGGCTTTGCCGACTTCAGGCGAAAACATCGTGGCGAAGACCAGACCGAAAGGCGCCGTCGACTGTGCAAGCAAAGCAGGATCCACAATGCCAAAACAGATATTGACTGAGCCTACATAGACGATGCCGGCCCCCAAGGTTGCCATTACCATGGCCTTCGGAATCGATTTTTCCGGACATTCCACGGCTTCCGCATTGGCACACGCCGTTTCCAACCCCAGAAATCCCCAGAGCGTCATCGAAATGCCGGCACTCACCCCATTAAAAAGAGACAGTCCGTGCGGATTCCATGCATTCAGGAACTGTGTGGGCTCAAACCACGACCAACCGACCACCATCAGAAAGAGAACGGGTAACAGAATCCCATAGCTCGAATAGTGAGACATAGCTCCGATAAAACGAGCGCCTCGCAACGTGGGCAGACTGCAAATCCAAATGACGAGAATGCTCATCATGCCCATTTCAAGCGGAGTAAGCGTCCAGTTAAAAAGTTCAATGAGATATCCGACGATCGAAATGGCAATGGTGAGATTGGCAATCACAAGGGAGACACCGTAGCTGAAGTTCGCCAGAAAACTCCCCGACTTTCCGAAGGCATAAGAGGCGTAACCGCCCATACCGCCCGTTCGGCGACTGAACATTCCGCACTTTGCAAACACATAGGCAATCGTTGACGCACCGGCAATCGTCACGATCCACGAGAGAATCGACTGACTCCCGATATCGGCCAACTTCGTCGGCATAAGGATAATGGAGGCCCCGAGCATATTGAGCATCACGACCATCGTGAGCTGCAAGCAGGTCATCTTTCCGGATACGTTATTTTTCATTGACTTCTTAAACTTTTGTTTCTTTGTTGGGTGAATATCTTTCTTTGGGTTATTGAATTGGTTCGGAGGATGTCAGTGTAACGCCGAATGTCTCTCATGAAAAGCTCTCTTTTCAGAAAAAGGACGTTCATAAGCGATATTGACGTACAGAGATAATAAGAGTGCTATCTGCAACAATCGATTGCACCTCACGAGTACAGGAAAGTGCAACGAAACTTGACTGAAAATGTGGAAAAGAAGTTGTATCAATCTCCCGAAAAGATTCGTCAAAAGCTTTCTCTTAGAACAAATGAAACAAATTACTCCAGTCCATTAGACAACAAAAAGCCCGTCAACCGACAGTGCTATGACTGTCGGCAGACGGGCTGTCAAGAAAAAGACCGCTATCAGAACGATTCTTTAGTCCTGATCGAGCTCATCTTCCTTATGACGCGGCCAGGAGAGAATGCCCTTGTCGGAACCGAGCACCTTCGGGTCAAATTCCGGATTAGCAATACCGCGACGTTTCTGGTCAACATAATCGTTCAAAGCGATAAAGGCAAAACGTCCCAAAAGACCGATAGCCACGAGGTTGACCATTGCCATCAAAGCCATAAAGAGGTCGGCGAGGTTCCACACAAAAGAAAGAGAAGCCACGCTACCGAGGAACACCATCATCACGACAAAAACGCGGAAGATCCAGATCGAAACCGGATGACGGCAGATGAAATCCATATTGATTTCGCCGTAGAAGTAATTTCCCACGATTGACGAGAAAGCAAAGAAGAGAATCACCACGGTAATAAAGAGATTCACCCAGGTCCCGAAGATTCCCGTCAAATTGTGCTGAACGAGTTCAATCCCGATAAGACCCGATTCGGCCCAGCCCGGCGTCAAGAGAACAAGCATGGCGGAGGCAGTACAGACAACGAGCGTATCGAAATACACACCCAAAGCCTGCACAAGGCCCTGCTTCACCGGGTGAGAAGCGTCGGCCGTAGCAGCAGCATTCGCCACTGCGCCCATACCGGCTTCGTTAGAGAAAAGACCGCGTTTAATCCCCGTCATCATGGCCATACCGATACCAACCCCCATGACGGAATCGAAGTCAAAAGCAGACTTCACGATCAGCATCAGTACATCGGGCACGGCCGTGATATTCATCACCGTCACCACCAGAGCCAGGAGAAGATAGGCACCGGCCATAAAAGGAACAAGGCATCCCACAATCTTGGCGATGCGGTTAAGGCCGCCCATGATAACGAGAGCTGTCAGAAAGGCCACACCGGTACCCGTCACATACGGATCGAGCCCGAAAGTGGCGCGCATCGAAAGCGAAATCGTATTGGCCTGAACGGAATTGAAGATAAGACCGTAAGTCACCGAAATTAGCACGGCAAAGACGGTTGCAAAGAATGCGGAACCGAGCACGTTGCCAATGTAGTACGCTGGACCGCCCACAAAGCCGCCGCCCTTTCGCGGAGCCTTGTATATCTGCGCCAAGGTCGACTCAACGAAACCGGAAGCTGCGCCGATCGTGGCAATAATCCACATCCAGAACACAGCACCCGGCCCCCCCGTCACAACGGCAATGGCGATACCGGCAATATTGCCGACACCTACGCGAGAAGCGGTCGAGACACAGAAAGCTTGGAAAGTAGAAATATGGCCTTTACGGGGCTTCGCGCCTGCACCTTCACAAACGAGACGACACATTTCGGGGAAGAGACGGATTTGCACGACACGGGTCTTGAGAGTAAACCAGCAACCGAGTCCGAGTAACATGGCGATCAGCACATACGACCAGAGGTAGTCATTCAACGTGCCGACCAATTGATCAAGCCATTTCATTAGCAACACGGCGATCAGCACATACGACCAGAGGAAGTCGTTTACCGTGCCAACCAATTGATAAAGCCATTCCATTAGGGAGGGATCCTTTTTTGTGTTTAGTCGGGAGAAAACGGAGAGCATCGACGGACACATGGGAGTCGAGTCCGGTGCATCAATCTGCGCATTCTCTCCCTTGTCTAAGGGAAACCCCGAATTTTAGCAAAAGTCAATCTGCGTTATTCGATTTTTTATGCTTTTCTTCGCGTCTCTTTCCGTTTTTTCGGATTCTTCGGACTGACAGGAGACGAAGAAAATTGTCGCTTGCTCAGTCTTTGGCAACGACCCGGCGACGACCGCCGTGACGACCGCAGGTCACCACACGAATGTCACCCTGCTTCAGGGCTCGCTCGGAGCGCACCTTTTTAATATCGCAAATGAGAGGATTCGCCACTTCAAGTCGATCCCCTTCTTTTAAGATCGCCTCTGCGGTGACACGTCGGGCAAAGATTGCAAAGCCGGTCTCAGGCAGTACGTCAATGCCCAATTCCTTCAATGCCGACGCAACCGTTGCTCCGTCCGTAACGTTTTCTTCCGTTTTGACGACACCCGCCTTCTCAATTCGTACCAATTCGATTCTCACTTCACCCTCCGAGAGGAAAACAGCCTAAAATAAATATTCCGACAATTTTGGTCGTCTATATTCATCTGACTCTTACAAAAACAACAATATGGCACTCATTCAAAACAAACGAGCCCGTCACGATTACACGATCGAAGAACGATTCGAAGCGGGTATTGTATTGCAAGGTTGGGAAGTCAAGAGCGTTCGCGCTTCCCGTGCTCAGCTCAACCTCGCTCACATCTACATTCGCGACGGCGAACTTTATCTCTGCAATGCTCACATGACGCCTGCGGATCAGGCTTGTACACATGTCACGCTGGAAACGAACCGTACACGCAAGCTCCTGATGCACAAAAAGGAAATCATGAAGTTGATCGGCAAATCCGAACGTGCCGGCTACACCTTGGTTCCCTTGGATCTGCACTTCACGCGCGGCCGCGTTAAGCTCACGCTGGCACTCGCCTGCGGTAAGCGCGAGTATGAAAAGCGCGCGGAAGAAAGCAAGAAAGAGTGGAAGCGCGAACAGGAACGTCTTATGAAAAAGGACAGTCAGGGACATCAGCGTTTCGACTGATCCCTTCGGTCCTCACTCCAAGCGTCGCCCCACCACTAATTCTCGGCATCGGGCTTACTCGTTTCAGTCCGCAACAGTAAGCCGCGATACCGAAGGCCTTTGAGGAATTTTATGTCTCCCTCTCAAACCACTGCCTTCGAAGCCAAATTTTTTGAATTCGACAAACCGACGCTCTCCGAACGTCCGATGACGCGCTTTGCTTTCTACGGCAAAGGCGGGATCGGCAAATCCACGACAGCCGCCAACGTAGCCGCAGCTCTGGCCGAATCGGGAAAGACCGTGATGTTGATCGGTTGCGACCCGAAAGCGGACTCAACCTCTCTTCTTCGTGACGAACCCGTTGAAACGGTCCTCAACCTTCTTCGCCAAAAACACAAAAGCGAACTGAAGCTTGAGGATATGGTGAAACGCGGTCGTCAGGGCGTACTTTGCGTAGAAGCCGGCGGTCCCCGTCCCGGACTCGGCTGTGCAGGTCGCGGAATTATTGCAGCTTTTGAAGCACTGAAAGCCCAACATGCCTTTGACGTCTATCAGCCCGACGTGGTGATCTATGACGTATTGGGCGATGTTGTCTGCGGCGGATTTGCCATGCCGATTCGAGACGGGTGGGCACAAAACATTTTCATTGTCACCTCCGGCGAAAACATGGCCATTCACGCGGCCGCCAATATTGCAACGGCCGTTGAAACTTTTTCTGAACGCGGTTACGCGCGACTCGGCGGGATTATTCTCAACTCCCGTGAAGTACCGCGCGAACGAGAAAAAGTTGAAGAACTCGCCGCTGACCTACATACCGTCATCATCGATCAACTGCCTCGTTCGAAGGATGTTCAGCTTGCTGACGAACGCGGCACCACCGTGATCGAATCCGCACCGGAAAGCCCGATGGCCGATCATTATCGGGAACTCGCCAAGAAGCTTCTCGCGGCCGCCAAACCGACAAAGGTAGAAAAGCAAGTGCTCACTTCTACTCCTGTGTGCGGAAATGATGACGAATCCGACTGCGGCGGTTTTACCTTTTAGGGAGAGTCCGTATGCTCACGAAACTTTCGCATACGCCGCTCGACAGCGTAAGCATGCCTTCGGTTCGCTTGGCTGATGCTCATTGGTCCGTTCCGTTTAAACCCGGACTTGAGTATTCGCCGCCGGCACGCGGTCCGTGGACCATCGTTCACGTCGGTATGCTCGTTCCCGAATGTCACGAGATTTTTGTCTGTGCCCAGGGTTGTCTTCGCGGCGTAGTGTTATCCGCCGCCGAAATGGGTCTGCAGCATCGTTTCTCGACAATAACCGTTTCGGAAAAACACCTTCGAGACGGTGAACTCGAGTCGACCATTATCGAAGGGACCGCTCACATCCTTCGTCAACTGCCGAAAATGCCGCCAGCGGTGCTCATTTATTCGAGTTGCCTGCATCATTTTTCGGGAGCGGATCTTTCCTGGTGCTTTAACAAACTCACGGAAATGTTCCCCGACGTCGTTTTTACCGACGCTTATATGACGCCTACTTTGCGTAAGAGCGAAATGCCGCCAGACAACAAAATGCGGCGTCAGCTCTATCACGGGCTCAAGCCTGTTGATCCCGCACACAAGAAAGGCGGACTTCTGCTTGCAGCCACACTGGAAGTCTTCGGTCCCGATTCGGAATTCGCCCGTGCCGCCAAATTGGCCGGTGTTCCTCTATACGAAATTGCGGCCCTGACCCAATACGCCGACTATCCGTCAATGGCGCACGCAAAGCAAGTGGTCACTATCAACCCGGCCGGCAAACAGGCGGGCGAAATGCTCTCGGCTCATCATCAAATGGCCTGGAAGACGCTGTTGCTCGACTATAACGAAGACCGCATTGACGCTTCAATTAAAGAGCTCTGCGATCTGATGGAAATCCCCGTCTGGGATACGACACCCGACAAGCTTGCCGCTCGCGAAGCGCTTGCCCGTGCCAAAGCCGCGCTCGGGGATACTCCTGTGGCTATATGTCAAACGGCTACGACACGCCCGATTGCGCTTACTCTGCGGCTTCTCGGTGCCGGCATTCGAGTGAGCGATCTTTTCTGTGACGGCTTTATGCCTTACGAAAAGGAAGATTTTGCCCTTCTTCAGAAACTTGCTCCTGACATCGCCGTCCACCCGACGATTACGCCTGTGATGCGGTTTGCGAGTCCCTCAAAGAAACGTGATGACATCGTCGCCATCGGTCAAAAGGCCGCTTGGTTCACGGGAGCCACCCGCATGGTCAATATGATTGAAGGCGGTCCCTGGTGGGGACATGTCGGCATGCGTCAAATGGCCGAAGCGCTTGAAGAGGCCGCCAAGAATCCGGTCGACGTTGATCGGATAATCAGCGTGAAAGGATACGGGTGCAACGGATGCTGCTAGATTACACACAAAGTTCGATGTCGACTTATACGGCCGATTGTTCGGGCGTTGCTTCGGCACTTTATGAATTGGGCGGTATGACCGTCATTCACGACGCCTCGGGGTGCAATTCGACTTATGCTACACACGATGAACCGCGTTGGACGACGATGCCTTCGGCCGTCTACATTTCCGCTCTCGTCGAAATGGATGCGGTCATGGGTAACGAAGAAAAAGTCGTCAACGACATCGTAGAAGCCGTCCGTGAGGTAACCCCCGCTTTTGTTGCCATTGCCGGCACGCCCATTCCGACGATGACCGGGAGCGATTTAAAAGGAATAGCCAATCTCGTCGAAAAACGGACCGGTACGCCTGCTTTTGCCGTTGCAACGAACTCCATGCGTCCCTATTCCGTCGGCGTTGCCATGAGCTGGATTGAAATCGCCCGCCGCTTTACGGACGAGTCGATAGTCGACAAAACGCACGACATCAATTTCATGGGTGTCACTCCGCTCGACTTTTCAATGGGAGCGATGCTCGATTCGCTCTATAGCGCCGCAAAAAAGGCGGGCTTTACCGTTAAAGCCGACTGGGCCATGCGAAGCACACTGGAAGATCTGGCCGGAACACTCGCCGCTCGCGTCAATGTCGTTGTTTCTGCCTCCGGCTTGCCGCTCGCACAATATTACGAAGCCCGTTACGGCATGCCTTATGTGGTCGGTCTCCCCATCGGCGATCTTGCGCCCCGTTGGGAAAAAGCAATTCGTTTTGCTATGGAAAAACATCGCTCCGTTCCCCTAAAGGATTTTCTGGGTAAGGATGCGGGCGGTTCGTCGATTGCTATTGTGGGCGAACCGATTCAGGCCGCCTGCACGGCAGCTGCCAACAATCTTGTGATCCCTGCCTCCACCCATGCGCTCTCCGTCTTGCCGAGCCTTGGAGCCGATGCATCGATCCTTACCACCGACTTATCCGAAGATACGCTTCGCGAAACATTGAAAGACTCAAGCACACTTGCCGCCGATCCGCTTTTCAATATTATTGCCAATGAAGCTCGCTGTCTTCATACTGTCAGTTTCCCTCATGAAGCCTGTTCCGGTCGTTGGTACTCGAAAGACGTTGTCGACATCCTCAATGTCGACGCTTTCCGTCAATTCCAACAAAACCTCAACGGACCGATCAGTCAATTTTGATTTTCTCTTTAGGAGATTTCGTCATCATGAAAACCTCAACCAAACTTCTGACCGCGATGATCTGCGCCGCCCTGAGTTCTTCTCTCATGGCACGACCGGTGGTTGACGACAACGGCGATACCGTTGAAGTCCCCGATCAGATCAACCGTGTGGTGGTTACGAACATTTTGCCGCTCGCTTCCGCCGTGACGGTCTTTACCAACGACGGCACGAAAGTGGTCGGCATGCATCCGGCTTCTTATTCCGCAGCCAAGACCGGTCTGCTCGGAAAGCTCTACCCTGAAGTGTTGAAGGCCGACCACGGTTTCATGCAGGGTGCCAACCTCAACGTTGAAGCTCTGATGGCTTTGAAGCCCGACGTTGTGCTCGTTAACGCACCTGACAAGAAGACGCTTGAAACGGTTCGCAACGCGGGACTCCCCGCTTTCGGTATCAGTCCTTCCAAGTGGCATTACGACATCATTCGTACCCATAACGAATGGATGAAGAGCCTGACCGAACTCTGGCCCGATCAGGAAGGCAAGGGTAAGCTTATTGACGAAAAGTCCCGCGCCATCACGAAGATGATCGCCGAACGTACCGCCAAGATTGCCGACAAGGATCGTACTCGCGCCCTCTTCCTCTTCCGTTACGACGACCATCAGATGGTAACCTCGGGGAAGAACTTCTTCGGTCAGTACTGGTGCGAAGCCTCGGGAGCCAAGAACGTGGCCGAAACGATCGAAGCCGACAACGCCAATGCCGTGATCTCGATGGAACAGGTCTACGCTTGGAATCCTGACGTCATCTTCATCACCAACTTCACGAAGGCTATGCCTGCCGATCTTTACAAAAACGGCATTGCCCAGCACGACTGGTCCGAAGTGAAAGCCGTGAAGGATAAGCGCGTTCACAAGTTGCCGCTCGGTATCTACCGCAGCTACACGCCTTCCGCCGACACGCCGCTCACGCTACTCTGGATGGCTAAGAAGATGTATCCCGATACCTTCGCCGACATCGACCTCAATAAAGAAGTGAAGGCTTACTACAAGGAAGTCTTCAAGGTCGACCTGACGGATGCCGATATCGAACGCATGTACAACCCGACTGCCGAATCCAGCGTCGGTGCCCGCTCCGAAACCCGCGCCAAGTAAGGATTAGCTCGAATGCCCGACACTGACGTTCAGACGCGAAGTGCCGTCCACGACAGATTGGTACAGCGACACTTCAGAACCGTGATGCTCGTTATGACGGCTGTGCTTTTGGCTACGGCCCTCACCGCGCTTTGCCTCGGTCGCTATGAGTTGACTTTCGCTCAGGTTCTCTCGGTCCTGTTACCGGGAGAATTTGACGGGATGGAACCGACGCGCATCATGGAAAACGTGGTCGCGAACGTCAGACTGCCGCGAGTCGTCCTCGCCATTTTGGCGGGAGCAGGACTCGCGGTGTCGGGAGCTGCTTTTCAAGCTTTGTTTGCCAACCCGCTGGCCGCACCCGATACCTTGGGCGTGGCCACTGGGGCTTCTTTCGGTGCTGTCTTGGGGATTCTCTTCGGTATGCCCGGCATGATGATTCAGGTGATGAGTCTCGGGACCGGTTTGGTCGCTGTAGCACTCGTCATTACCATCAGCCGTATTCGTGAAACGAACAGCATCCTCATGATCATTCTCTCGGGTATGGTCGTGGGAGCCCTTTTTTCCGCCCTCGTCTCTTTGGTGAAATTCGCAGCTGACCCGCAGGACGTCCTTCCTTCCATTACTTTTTGGATGATGGGTGCAATGACCGGCGCTACAAAAGCTTCCGTCCTTGCCGGCACTCCGATGATCATCTTGGGACTTATCGGTCTCTGGCTTCTTCGCTGGCGTTTGAATGTCACAACCCTGCCGGCTGACGAAGCCGCCAGTCTCGGCATCCCCGTCAAACGCATTCGTGCCGCGGTTATTATTTTCGCCACCATGATCACAGCTTCTGCCGTCTCAATGTGCGGTCTGATCGGCTGGGTCGGATTGCTCGTTCCTCATGCTGCCCGCATGGTCTTCGGAGCCAACAACCGTTTTGTCTTGCCGGCTTCGATGGTGATGGGCGCACTCTTTATGCTTGTCATCGACACCATTGCCCGTACGGCTCTTCAGACTGAAATCCCGGTCTCGATCCTCACGGCCGTAGTGGGGGCTCCCTTCTTCATTTATCTTCTTCGCCGCACGGGCGGTATTGCGGGGTAAGCCATGCAAATCGAAGTCCGTCACGGCGGTTTTTCTTATCCGGGCTTCAGTCCCGTTCTCACCGACGTCAACTTTTCCTTTGACGGCATAGGTGTCATGAGTATTCTCGGCCCCAACGGGGCCGGTAAAACGACACTCTTGCGTGCGATGCTGGGACTTATACCTTTTACCAGCGGCGAGTCACTCTTAAACGAGAAACGCGTTCATGAGTGGAAACCGCGCGACTTCTGGCGCATGGTGGGTTATGTTCCTCAAGCCAAGATGCCTGGCTTCGCCGCCATGTCAATTGCCGACATGGTTGTGCTGGGGCGCAGTACCCGTATCGGAGCATTCGCCCTGCCGGGTCGCAAAGACTGGGCAATCGTTGATCGAGTACTCGAAGAGGTGGGGATTTCTCATTTATCGACGCGACTGTGCAGTGAAGTCTCGGGCGGTCAGCTTCAACTTGCCATGATTGCGCGAGCGTTGGCTGCCGAACCTCAGTTACTCGTTCTAGATGAACCGGAATCGAACCTTGATTTCAAAAATCAGATGGTAGTGCTGAACGTCATCAAGCGTCTCGCATCGCAAGGACTCGGCGCAATCATCAATACGCACTTTCCGACGCATGCACTGGAGATTTCTCGCAAGACTCTGCTCGTTCCGAGAAGCGGTTCGCCGCTCTACGGCGATACGGAAGTCATCATGACGGAAGATAACCTGACGGATCTCTTTGACGTCCAGGTTCGTATCCGAGATCTGAACCTACCTGAAGGGAACTACACGTCAGTCGCCGCCGTCGGTCCGCGTCATTAATCCGATGGGGTATAACTTGATCGTTCTCCCCTCATCTCAATGAGAGAGCAACGAACACTTTCTCTGCATATTTCTCTTTCAGCTATTTTCAGTCTGCTCGTCGAACCGCTTTCTCACCCCTTTCGTGGTTCGACTAAAATATTCTGATCATTCAGACCTTTTTATCCCCACATGTCCAGCACTCCTGTCGACGAAACCTTTGAATTGCTGACACCCTCTGCGGCACTCTTGCCGGTGCTCGCCGGCTTACGTTCAGCTCTGACGCGTCTTGGCAATACCCCAACCAAGACAACGTCACGCGTCTGGGAAAACATTCCCGTGATGGACATTTCTTCGGGAATTGCCCGTTTTTCAATTTGGATGGACGGATACGACCAAGGAATGATTCCTCGCGATGACTCTGAAGTGCAAAACGACATTAACCATCGCCTGAGTACCGATTACGAGATCATGAGTCCCTCGGATCTTGGCGATAGGTTTGCTGTGATGCTGAACCGTGCCTCTGTGACGAGTCGCTATCGTCGCATAGCTGAAACGCCCGATATTACGCGCCTTTTTAAAGACAGCCGCGCACTCGGCTGGCAGGGATTTGATGTTGTCAGTGCCAGCGAGACGGAAAAGCGCTTGATTCGCAACCGTCGCATGTTCGTTGACTATTTCCGTCAGGATTTTGACTGGACGCAACTTCGCGCCATTGAGCTTGCACACGCTGCATCCCTGATCGACTATGCGGTCTTTATGGAGATGGTCACGAAGGAAGAAGCAGAGCCTTACGCTCGCCGGGTCACAGTTGAAGCAATAACGCGTTATCCATCCTGGAACGCTTTTGCACGTGCACTCCTCACGGCACAAGTCTTTGAAAGTTTAAACGACGGCGAAATCCGTGCTCTCCAACAGATCCAACCCATTGAAGAGCTCCTTCAATGGCTTCTCGCCAAGGTTTGGATAGATACACCTTGGCCGCGTCTGACCAATTAATCCGCTTTTTTGCCAGGCTTAAAGTTCTTCACCGTATCGACTACTTTTTCAATGCTGTCGGTCACGGAAATTCTCAGCCCGTCGTATTTTCCTTCTTTGACAAGATACTCGAGGAGTTCGTACACGGGCATTTCTTTGCGCCAAAAGTCCACGCCTAAAAAGACCATGAGGGTTGCGTAGCCGTAAGTCTGGTAGTGATTGGGAACCGCTGCCTGAAAGATTTCCTGAATAGTCCCGGCGCTCCCAGGCGTGTAAATCAGACCGCCGCGCGTGATCTTCAATATTGTGTCTTCACGAATGCTGTTATCGAAGAACTTCGCGATATGCGTAGCCAACGGCGTGGCGGGTTCGTGCCCGTAAAGCCACGTCGGAATCCCGAGGCTCACGAAATGGGTCTGCGGATAGCGGAATCGGACATGAAAAGCCGATGACAGCCAGCCCTTATCCTGCCAACCGGGTGAGGCACTCAAGAGCGCCAGCGCATCTTCCACTTCGGCTTCGGTACGCTCGGCCATCCAGGCTCCCAAATGCGTTGCCTCCATCGCCCCGGCACCGCCTCCGCTCACCATAATGAAGCCCAATTCTGTCAGTCGTTTACTCAGATAAACGATCTTTCGATACACGGGGTCGGTACGAAGTAAATCGTGCCCGCCCATGATCCCGACAATCTGCCGTTCGTGATAGGGCTCAAGAAAGTCTTTGATCGCACTGCTGATGGAATGATCGTGCAAATACCGGCAAAGGGTTTCCCGCACGTTTTTCGACGTTAGCCCCGTCTTCAGATAATGCTGATAGACCTTGTAATCGAAAGCCTCTTTTATCGTTTCTTCGTCACGCGGATCAAAACCCTCATAAAGAGAATTGGCCGAATAGAGGTAACTGCGGTAAATATCGTAAGGCGCATCCAATCTCGGGAAAATAAGATTCGATTTGTCCAGCCCCTGTCGGAACTTGTCCGGCAATTCACACCCTAAAAAGAGACAGTTCTTGTACGTACACTCACAGGCCAAGTCGGCCAGATCGGTGAAGTCAATGTTCTGGAAAACATGATTCTCAATCTCGCCGGGTTCGGTAATCAATCCAAGCAACTGGGTAACGGTGTCAATTTCGCGATAGTCGGACATAAGTAAACTCCCTTAGGCTTTCCTTCATTGTAGCGCTTCGCTTTTTGAGCCTAGAATTGAAGTAGATTCAAAGAAGGTGAGAGTTCTTATGATCGTCTTGGACAAAATTCGAATTCGCGGTTTCAGAAGTATCCGCAGTCTCGAAATGCCGCTCGAACGTCCGACTGTTTTGATCGGCTCCAACAACTGCGGCAAGTCGACTGTATTGAAAGCCCTGCAGCTGGCTTTAACGGACGAACTGGAAATCACCCAGCACGATTTCCATACGGCTGAAAGCATAGGTATGACCAATGAAATCATTGTTGACGTCCGTTTTGTTCCTGTCGACAGAAAAGGCCGCCGACTTTCTCAGTTCGACGAGAGTTGGACAAAAATTTTAAGCTTCGGCCTCGCAACCAATCGCCATCAAAAAGCCTACTTTGCGTTCAGAACTCGCGTTATCTGGAATGCAGAAAACGACACTGCCACTTTGAAGCGAACGCTACTCACGGATTGGGAAAACGAGGTGTCAGGTGAAACGCTCAAAGCATTGCTCCCTGCCATCAAAATGGTGCTTCTTGACGCGGATGACGATCTCCTCAGTGCCATAAACCGTCCCAACTCTTTTGTGCGCCGCACCTATGAAAGCCTTAAAGAAGAAATCCTCGCGCATCCTCAGTATGCTCATCAGCCTTTTGAGGATTTACGCGCAACACTTGACCGCGTTTCCGAAGCGCTCGAAGGTCCCGGAAGCGGTCTTCCTGACGGATTGGTATTAAGTCCCGCAACCATCGGAAGATTCTTCGATTGGTTGCAATCAGACGAAGCTGATGAAAGACTATCGGTGCGTCTCGGTCGAGGCAGTCGCAAAACCCTGCTGATCCTCTCTACGATTACGCTGCTTGAAGGTCTCGCTCGTCAGGCAGAAGCGCATGATTGGCCGCTTTTTATCCTGATTGCCGCAGACGAACCCGAAGCACATCTGCACCCCAATGCGCAAAGAACGCTTATGCGGCAGTTGATGAAACTCTCGCACCAGCTTCTCGTCACCACCCATTCACCGTTTGTAGCCTCAGTCGTCACGCCGACCGCCTTGCGATCGATGGCCAGACAAGGTGAAAAAATTGACGTTCGCTGGCTACCTAAGAAGATGTCAGCGAGTGATTTGCGAACCTTGAGTCGCATGATCATGAGACTGCGCGGAGAAGTGCTCTTTGCCCGCGGGCTGATGTTTGTGGAAGGGGTAACGGAAGAGCAACTGATCAGAGGGATGTTCCATGCCTATTTCGGCGATGATCCGAGCGCTTTCGGCATCACGATCGTCGGCGTTGACGGAAAGAGTTATGCGCCGTTCTTCCTCTTGGCAATGAGTTTCCACAAGCCCTTCTGCGTAGTAAGCGACAATGACGGCGATGCCGAACATGTGGTGAGAAAACAATTGGCCGAGATGGAACAGAAAGCCAGATACGACCATCGTCAGAATCAGAGCGACGTTTTCTTCCTTTCTCCCGGTCTTGCTATTGAAGGCGAACTAGTCAATCAGCTCGACATCCGCGCCGAATTGATCGATGCCTTGGTAGCTTGCAGTCCCTTGAGTAATCCCACTGATAAGAACCTCAAAGCGCAACGTCGGCATTTTAAAGATATCTCGCCACAGGATCTCAAACATCGGTTAGAAAAGAAGAAATCAAATTATTCTTCTTTTCTTGGGGATATTATTGAAAGAAACCCTTACGAAAGGCATCTCGATGAACTAATACCAATTTCAGTAAAAAAGGCATTTATTCTCATCAAAGAGTGGATTAAATAATTTATAATCACTAAAAAAACAAAGATAATTGATATAAGGGGTTCTTTTATATTTTTTATATTTTTATATTTTTTATATTTCAATTACAACATCTATAAAAAACCAATCCAATATTACTATGCCGCTTCAATGATTCATGATTTTTTATATATTCCCACGAATCCTTATAATCTTTCATAACACTAAAAGATGACTTCGTTGTCAAATCAATAAAACCTTGCAAATCGTCTTGATACCTGATCAAGAAATCATTAGCACTAATTCTCTTTTTCTCATCTGAAATATTCAAAAGATTATAAAGAACATGATCTAAATTACAAGACATATAGTAAACTCGGTAACTCATCCTCCCAACCTCTCTGAGTTTGCACAACGCATTTAAATTCATTCGTTTACGTTTATTTCTATTTACGACCATTTTAGGGTTAAATGATCTTATTTCATTTTCCGTGTAGTAAAAATGCTCACAAGCGCTGTCCTCTACAATTTTACTATCTGAAATATAAGCACCATCAGTATCAACAATTTGAATGATATTTTCTACATCCGACCTTTCTAAATAATATCTACCAAGATAATCATCAATTTTTTCTAACAACATTGATCTTATATTAGAAGGAGAAACTCCATCTTCTGTTGTGATATCCATATGAAGAACATGAACTCGGCTTTCAAGATTTTTTTGTTCAAAAAACTTAACAAAAAAATGTCCCAAGGCTGTTTCTTCAGAAGGTCCCTCAACTAAGACCAACAAGATCTTCTTTTTCTTTTTCTTTGCCATTACGATTTCCCCACGCCTTCAAGAAAGCCAAACTTATTTCTGTATTTCTGGTTCTCTTATAAAACTCATCTTCACCTAAAATAATTTCACGATAATATAGACTCCTTAAATTATTTGTATTCTTAATTGAAGAAAATCTCCGATATCGAGCTCTAGGATTTGTTGTTGTGAAAACTATAGACATGGGATCAATGGTTTCCAATGGGCGCAAGTTGTGAGATGTGAAAATGAACTGACCTCTACCTTTTTCAGAAAGAATTTTTAATAATTCACCAAGCAAGTATTCAAAAATCCCCGAATCTAATTCATCCACAGCTACTGTTATTGTTCTCTCATTATAGACAGCAATTAACAAGCTTAATATCGATATTATTTTCTTAACCCCATCAGACTCCTGGCTAAGTGGAATCTCAATTCCTTCTCTAGAACAAGTTAACTGTACAGATACAGCTGTAGTATTATCATCTAACAAAGACTCTCCTAGCTTTCTCATTTTTACAGTAAGCCCTGGGACAATCTCTTTTAATACAATATTAATATTCGTCCAAATTTCTTCTATAGTCGTCACCATATCTTCCGGAATTTTTCCACCTTCCAGAGATAAGGGCACCTGACCAACCCTAACTGCAGAATCATTTTTGATTCTAAAACCAAGAAACAATGCATTTAATGCAATAATATTGCTTAATCTTGTAGTGATGACAAAGAGTTCACATGCAGCGTATGTGAAAAGTCTTTCAAGAATTAACAAACCTACTTCAGTATCTTCATTTGCTTTTTGTTCATGTTGTTTTGAAATAATATCAAACAAAACATTAGAAAAAACAAAGGACTTCGCGTTTTTCTGAGTCGCTCCCTTCTCGATATTAAGCTTTGTGGCTATCTTATTTTTACCCCCAGTTAAATTCTTAAATCTTATCTTAGGCGTAAAAGGACTTATATCATCACCAGAAGGTATAGTTGTATCTATAAAAACAGTCTTTATCTTAGTTCTTTCTTTTGATCTGAGAGAATAAGACAACCTCTCTTCCGCAATGACTATATGTGATATTTTCTTATTTTCATCCGAGATACTTTCTTCCTTTGAAATAACTATCTCGTAGAAAATAGAATAATCCTCTTCATCGTTACTCAGAGAAAACTCATAATTAATTTTACTAAATTCTTCACCGCTCTGAATCTGGTTTGCAAAGAAATCAGGAATTCTAGAGCGTCTTGCTACCGACTGAAATATAGCAAGAGCATTAATTAGGGTCGTCTTACCCGAACCATTCTGCCCATAAATGCCGATAACATTTGATTTTCTTTTATTTTTTTCATCAAAAAATGATATTTCACCAAAAGAAACATTTTTCAAATGTTCAATTTGTATTCTTTTTAACCTAACATTGAAATCCATGATGTCGCTCATTTTCTAGCTTTCCCTATCAGTACAGGTTTAGTCTACATCTTAACAATTCGAGGCACAATTTGGAATTTTTTTTCCATTTTTTATAGATCTGTCCCACAAAAAGCGTATCCGCGTTCGGCAATAGAAAAAAGAGCCGTCCGCGTTCCCCTTACATAACGCATTGGACGGCTCTTTCTCCAACAAACAGTATCCCTTCTTTACGGTTAGGGTTGTTCCGGCTCGAGGTATCCGTAAAACTTCGGATCGCCTCCCGCCTGCTTCACGCAGTCAACCACTGCCGAACGGATCGCATCACAGGTTTCGGTTGCCCCTGCTACGGCTTCTACCCCGATATTGCCCTTCTCCACCATTCGCCTGGGATAGTCCTCTATCGCCTCTCTTGTGATCACCGGTGTCTCATGATGACGCCACACGGTGATGGTGGCAATGAGCCCTTCCTTAATCGAGACCTTTACCTCCAGTGCACCGTTTCTACCTTCAGCCGCACTCGTATACGTGCCGTCAGCCGCAACACCGTCGTCAGCATAAGCAAGCGGCAGAGAGAGGTAAGCAAAGCTTGCTAACGCCGCCAGAGCGATAATCCGTGAAGGTTTCTGCACCGGGTCAATCCGAAAGGTTCGAGAATAATCAGATCTCCAAAGCCGATCTCAGCAAGGTCGTCTTCAGTTGAATTGTATTCTGCCCTTTTTGTGAAAAGTTTGGCGAAAAAAGGCGTTTATATGATTCAACCCTCCGTCATCTAAGACATTGCGCTTAGATGTCCAGAAGCGCCATGCCCTGTTCAGGCATTCAGATTCCCCGAAAAAACGAAAACCGCCGACATTATAGCTGTCGGCGGTTTTCTCTAAAAGACTTTTGTATTAAGCCGCAGGATTGGCTTTCGGTTCGATCTTATCTGTCTTCGGCTGCGAGAGCTGATTCGCTTCTAGTTCTGCCTGAAGGAGACGCACCATCATGTAGCGGTTGATGATTTCTCGAGCAAAGAGCAGATAGCCCAAATAGAGTTCGCTCTTACGAAGAGAAATTTGCTCTTCGCCGATTTGAACCATAAAGTCGCGCTGAGCGTCTTCGATAAGTCCCAAAGTCTTCGTGCAACGATCCGGATAGAAGTTGTCACGAATGTCAATCAGGTCGACCGACAAGCGATGAATGTTTTCACTCATCAGACCGGTGAAGGGAGAGTGACAGTTCGCCACATAGTTTTCCGCCACGCCCATCTGGTCACGAAGACCGTGAGAAACTTCCTTCATGCTCGTGAAAGCACGGTAATAGAAGCTTCGTGCATCGCGGTCAACCTTGCTGCCGCCCCCTTCGAGCGCCATGTTGTAGTACTCGCCGCGGCGAACCGAAATGGTGTCAAAGAGCTGGGCTGCATCACCCTTCAATTCACGAAGGCGATGCGTATCTTCTTTCAAGAAAGCTTCAAGGCCCGAAGCGAAGAGCGTCAGCGTGGCGTTGAGGTTTTCGGTAACAGAGGTCGAGAGAAGTTCTCGCACGCTTTCCTTGTCGCCCTTTTCGAGCTTTTCTTCTTCAATGGCTTCGTCTTCTTTTTTCTTTTCAAAGAAGTTGGTCTTGATCACGACCGTCAGAGCCAAAGCCATCATGAAAAGCATAAAGGCTTTGCCCCAGAGGATGAAACAAGTGCAAACGATGGCACAAGCCGTAAAGGCGGAAAAAGCCGTAAAGAACCAGCCGGAAATTACGGTGATCACACCGGAAATACGATAAACGGCGGATTCGCGGTCCCAAGCCCCGTCAGCCAAGGAAGAACCCATCGCGACCATAAAGGTCACGTAGGTGGTCGAGAGCGGAAGCTTCAAGCTCGTAGCGGTCGCAATGAGCGCAGCCGCCAGAACAAGATTCACACTGGCACGAACTTCGTCAAAGGGCAGAGCCACTTCACCCTTTTTGAGTTCCTTCTTGATGAATCGCGTAGCCAGAGCGTCCGAAACCGTCTTCGGAATCACCTGATGAACGACGTTATTGAGACGCAGAGAGAAGCGCACGGCCATACGAGCGGGCAGAGAAGAACCGAACTGTTCCTTACCGCCGCGAGAGGACGAAGCAAGATTAATGGACGTCTGAATCACACGACGGGCTTTCTTCGAGAACCAGAGCGTGATAACCATCACGATGCCGGAAAGAAGCAGGAAGATGGTCGGCGTTTTCGCACCGCTTCGAAGTTGTTCCATCGTAAAGGTTGCGGCATCCGCCCCCGGTGCCGCAGCGAAATACTGCGAGGATTCAAGTGCAGCGAGAGGCACGCCCACGAAGTTCACCAAGTCGTTACCGGCAAAGGCAAAGGCCAGAGCGAAGGTACCCGCGAGAATGACGATACGGAAAACGTTGAAATTGCAAAGAAAAATCAGAAGCTGGAAAACGACAGCGCAAATAAGGAAGCAGCCGCTCAAGAGAGGCCAGGTGTTCTGCGTAATCCAGTCGATCCATTCGGGACGCATAAAGGAAGCACCCTTGGCCCCCTTAATGACCAGGAAGTAGAAGATGGCGGTAATCGACACGCCGCCGAAGATGCCGCCTACCCAGCGGTAGATGCGTTCGTAATGGAAAGAGAAAACGAGACGCAGAAGATACTGAACAATGAGACCCGCAAAGAAAGCAATCACGACCGACATCAGAATGGCCATGATCATCGCAAGGGCTTTGGCGGAATTGAGATAAAGCCCGAGATCGGTGAGCGGAGCGCCTGTCGACCAAACCTTATAACAGGCCAAGGCCGTTGCGCCGCCCAGAAGTTCGAAAACGATCGACACGGTGGTCGATGTGGGTAGACCTAACGAATTGAATGTATTGAGAAGCAGGACATCGCAGACCATCACGGCGGTAAAGACGATGATGACCTCGTTGAACGTAAAGTGCTCCGGTACCAACACCCCGGTTTTCGCAACGTCCATCATCCCCGATGAGAACGTCGCTCCGAGAAGAACCCCCAGACTCGCCACCGTCAGAATGATCCAGAAAGGAGCGGACCGACTGCCGACAGCGGAATTAAGAAAGTTCACGGCGTCGTTACTGACGCCCACGAAAAGGTCGATGATTGCGAGGCAACACAGAAGCCCCAGCACAACATAAATGAATGTATCCATCCGGTCTTTACCATCCTCTCTCTGCGGATATGAACATTCAATACAACCCTGCTCTCAATCATCCTGCAAATGAAGACGGCTTATCAAGATAAGTCGTAACGGGGCGTATTTTATCGGAAAAAAGACAGACTTTTTGCCTGAGGCGATTTTTTTTCGCCTTTTTCCGGTTCATTTTCTAAAAAGCTTCTCCGAGAAGGCAAGAAAGAAAACTTACCCGATTTCAACGGACCGCTTCCCGCTACACCTTCAATGTTCTCTTTTTGCTTTCAGAAGATCATTCCCTCTGAAGGGGACTCTCGGGAAAGAGCCTGTCTACCAAACGGCGGATCATCAAGGCGCGTTCCGTCAGAGGACTGCCGGAACCGAATTCGCGCAAACCGGCCTCTTTGTTACCGATTTTGACGTGGTAATTTTCCCCCGTGTACCTGTCGGTAAAGGTAAGAGACATGGTTTCCGTTGACGTCTTTTCATCAACAGAGAAAACAACACGAGATCGACATTCCGACAGTGCTTCAGCGTCGTCAGGCTCTACCAGAATCGGCTCAAAACCACGATCGCGCAACGTCTGCATCACCATCAAGTCGAGCGAATCCGAATGATCTTCCGCAGGCACGAGACAAAGTGAGCTGAGATACTGATAGGCACTCTCGTAGTGTCGCGGCGTTTCTCCGGTCGTGCATCCGAGCGACGTCAGTATGAGACCCAAGACAGCCAATCCAGCCCCTGTTTTTTGCCAACCCAACATGGATAAACCCTCTACATTGTTTTCTGTATCTGATTTCTCTAGATTAGCAGACTTCGCCCAATACGGTGACAGAGAGGTTTCCCTCTGACACACACCATCTTATGAAAAAACCCATGACCGAAAGCATTCGAACATGGGCTTGCGAGGATTCAGATCGAGAGTTATCTCCGATCCGTCAAGGCTAACTTACTTGGTACGCTTAGCGTCCACGATTCCCTTGAAATACGTACCCGCGATGAACTTGGGCTTACGCATGGCGGGAATCTTGATGGCGTCGCCGGTGGACGGGTTGCGCCCCGTACGCGGGGCACTGTCAACAGCCTTAAACGTACCGAAACCAATCATCGTGACGGATTCGCCGGCCGTCACGGCGGTCATGATTTCTTCAAAGACGGAAACGACGATACGATCGGCTTCGGCCTTAGAGATACCATTGCGTTCGGCAACCTTATCAACGAGTTCAAGACGATTCATGGATGAGCACTCCTTTCTAAAATAAAAAATCGCTACTGCTCACATCTGCAACGATTGGAACAAATGAGGGTTCGTATCTCGGCGTTGTCTTATTTCGTCAGTCTTTCGTTCCCAAAGGGAGAGTAAGGATTGATCGGAAAAAAGTCGTTTCGAGATCACTCAAAAAGCATTCTAATAGGAGAACCCCCTCTGACTGCTAGGAGAAACCCGAAGAACATCGAATCGCTTATCGCAGAGAGCAAAGGAAAAACTTAGTGGAGTCACCAAAAGACAGTCTCGACGCTAAAAAAAGAAAACACACAATCAACTGCAGGATAAGCTTTTTCAACTGAACACTTGTTCTTTGTACTCAAAGCAAACAAAAAAACAAGAGCAAAAATTACGTTTTTTCTTAGTATTTTCCCCTAGCATATTTACTAGGGATAAATACCACCGTCGTGGTATAGGGTTTATACTCATAACCCTCAAATTCACCAGATGACAACCGTTTTCTGCACTTTCTCACCTCTCTTCAGGTGCACTTCCTACACGCTCACCAAGCCTCTTTTTTCCAACATTCCGAGCTTGAACCTCCGAACCTCCCCTCTTTTTCCCGATACTTCCCCTCGTGTCGCATCTTCGTGTAGTAAAAAACGCAGTTCTCATCCTCTGCCGTTTCACTCTCTCAGCGCAATCGTCGTTCTCTAAGGATCGCGGATAAATCATCCTTATCCTCTCGTTTCTCCAATCAAATCTCAGTAGAATGTTCTCCATTCTTTTTTTATCAGAACATCACCGCGTCTCATCGACCATGTCCCGACAGTCTTCCCAATCCGCTCGTCCCGAACTCTACGATCCCAAACTCGTCGCTCTTTTCGCCATTCTCTTCACGCCGATTTTCGGCGCTCAGCTCCAGGCACTCAACTGGGCTCGCTTGGGTGAAGAAGGCCAGGTCCGTGCCTCCCGTTTCTGGGTTCGCGCCTGTTTCTGGCTGCTTTTGGTCTTTATTCTCATGCAGGCCGTCTTCCAGAACGAACCTCTTATGCGTTTCGGCGGCATCTATTTTCTGACGGTCACCTGGGCTTGCTGGATGGTGACCTGCGGCTACCGCCAGATTACTTATGTCAAAAAGCTTTACGGTAACGATTACCCGAAAGCCAAAATCGGTCGCCCGATTCTGATCGGAGCAGGCGGTTGGGTGATTTATTCCATGGTTGCCGTTACCTTCGGTATGGCTCTGGTACTTTTCGGTTACGAGCCGCCGGTTTCGGCTACAGCCGCATCGTCCGAAGGCGTAACGATCCGCGTCCCGGAAGGAAGCGACAAGGCGATTGTCGAACCGCTTCGCCCCTTGCCGGAATCTATTCAGCCGGCCGCAACCGATAAGCCTTAGTTCCATTCATTACGACGATTCCCAATGCCTCGCCGTCCCGATTCCACTTTCGTCATCCGTGCACCGGAAACCGCCGGCAGTCACGTGCTTGACCTATTGGGAGGTGTGGTCAGGCATCGTCCGCTCTCGGGCGAAGAAGCCCTTCGTGCGCTTCAAAAGCTAGAGAGCGATGCAATCGCGGGCAACCCTGAAGCCCAAACGGAATTTGCCCGCTATCTCCTCACCGATGCGCCCGACTTCAGAAAAAACCGCCGCAGTCTTATTCTGTTAAAAAATGCGGTAAAAGCCGGACTTCCGCAAGCCAAACATCTCCTCGGACTCCTGATGATGCGAGGCCAGGGCGTCAAAGCCGATCATGTTGAAGGTGCGAAGCTCTTAAAAGAAGCCGCCTTGGCCGGCATTCCCGACGCAGCGCTTGACTTCGCCAAAGCCGCACAATTGGGCTACGGCTTGCCCGCTTCGCCCGAAACTGCGCTTTATTGGTGGCGCATTGCCGGTGCTCAAGGAAAGGTCACCGGTCAGCGCAATGCGGGAATTGCCTATCGAGACGGAATCGGCACCGCAGTCGATCCCGATCAAGCAGCCAAATGGCTCACGCAAGCCGCCAAAGCGGGCGATCCGGAGTCACAATATGCCCTCGCCCGTCTTCACCTTCAGAGAAACTGGGAGGCTCACGATCCCGACGAATCGCGTCGCTGGATGAAAGAAGCCGCCATTTCCGGCGTCGTTGATGCCCAGTATCGTCTGGGCGTTTTCTTCTGGTCCGGCCGCGGCGGTCGGGTCGATTTGCGTGAAGCCGTTCGCTGGATGTGCCGCGCCGCCGAAAACGGCAGTACGCTCGCGATGACCACGCTATCGGGCTTTCTTTTAACAGGCAATGCTCTGCCGCTCAATCGCCCCTATGCCTATGCACTCCTTAAAGCCGCCGCCGATCTTGGCGACGCGAGTGCCTTGGCTACCCTGCCGTCACTCGTCATGATGCTGCCTCCTCGTGAAAGACGTCGGGCGGATCAAATGGTGAAAGAGGACAAGACGAGCAAAATGTTGGTCGAACGACTGATTCCGCGATCCGAGCGTTGATCGTCGCCATTCCACCTTTATCTCTCTCCAAAATCAAAGGCCGACCTCCTTCCGGAAATCGGCCTTCTTTTTCAATACTCAAGCAGTCATTTGGCGGTTGGCTCTCGGTTTTCTTCTCTCCTGCCGTCCGCTACGGATCCTTTCTTCCGAGTCTCCTACTGAGCCGGTCTAAAGATAAAGTTCGGGAAAAGCGTTTTAAAGTATTCTATCGTCTTCGTCGACGGATAATCCGCCCCAACAGCCGGAAACGGTGCCAACATCTGTCCCGGCGGTCGGCGATAAATTTGTAAAGCCCAGGTTTTCACGCCTCGCTCGGCCAAACTCTCGGCCAGGTCGATCAAATCGGGCTCGGGAAGAAAGTCGGGATGCGCAGTCGTCCTGCACTCATACGGCACCCCCGAAGTCTTGAGAATCTCAAAGGACTCTTCCCAAGCCTCACGGGCTTTCTTCACGCGAATGATTTTGTCCCAGGACTCCGGCATTCTCGGAGGCGCTTTGACATCCAAGCCGACCCAATCAAGGTCGCCGACAATCGCTTTCAAGCGCTTCGGATACGCGCCCCCGGTGTGAAGCGCCACCTTAAAGGCCATCGCTTTCACGACTTTAACGGCCGAAGGCAGAGCCGGATCCGTACAGGGTTCGCCCCCGGAAAAAACAACCCCGTCCAAGAGCCCCTGGCGTTTCTTGAGCAAAGCTTCAAGTTCTTCCCAGGAGGAATGCGCCAGGCTCTCGTCAAAAGCCCGCGACTGCATCCAGGGATTCTGACAATAGACACAGTGCCAGGGACAGCCCTGCAAAAAAGCCACCGCCGCGAGTTTGCCAGGAAAATCGATGGTCGTAAAACGAGTGATCCCGGCGATGCGCAAGGCTGTCGTCGGGATGTCGTCTTTGTTCTCGAGAAGCAGACTCGCCGCTTCGTCTTCACAAATCATGCTTCAGGCTTACTTCGAGCAACAGCAGGATCCGTGTTCGGCCACAGCCTTTTCGGTAAAGCAGACGCGTTCTTCGAATTCGCCCTTCTTCCCCGTATTGAAGGACTGTACCGGACGGTGATAACCCATGACACGGGTCCAGACTTCACAGGGCTGACGTTCTTCGTCGGTCAACTTCACGTCTTCCAGTTTCTTTTCTTCAGTCATGATGACACTCCTTGAAACGGTAGGCTTCCGTTTCGTTTTAGGGACGGAAGGCACTTCATGTATCTAGGCCTTCCGTTCCCTCCAGATTAAACCATTTTGATACGCCGACAGCGATTTTTCGAGCTGCTTTTATTCAGCGTTCTCTTTCGCAAGTTTGGCTCGCTTTTTGGCGAGCAATTCCGCATCACAAAGCGGGCAGTAATCGTGTCGACCCGAGATATAGCCGTGCTTCGGGCAAATCGAGAAGGTCGGCGTGATCGTGATATAGGGTAAGCGGAAGTTCGTCAACGTCCGGCGAACGAGATCTCGACAAGCTTCGGGAGAAGACACCGCCTCGTTCATATAAAGATGAAGCACCGTCCCGCCCGTGTATTTGCGCTGCAAGTCGTCCTGCCTTTCGAGCGCTTCGAAAGGATCGTCAGTATAGTTGACGGGCAATTGCGAAGAATTCGTATAGTAGGGATGCGACTGCGTCCCTGCCTGCAGGATACCCGGATAACGCTTGCAGTCTTCTTTGGCGAATCGATACGTGGTCCCTTCGGCCGGCGTGGCTTCGAGGTTATACATATGATCCGTCTCTTCCTGGAAGCTCACCAGACGATCGCGAACGTGATCGAGGAATCGCAAGGCCATCGCGTGACCTTTATCCGTCGTGATGTCGTCGGTATCGTCCGTGAAGTTGCGGATCATTTCATTGATACCGTTCACGCCGATTGTCGAGAAGTGATTTCTCAAGGTCCCGAGGTAGCGCTTCGTATACGGGAACAACCCCTGATCGATATGACGCTGAATGACCTTACGCTTGATTTCCAAGCTCGTCTTCGCCAATTCGAGCAGGTAGTCGAGACGCTTCATCAACCCCTCTTCATCTCCCTTAAAGAGGAAACCGAGTCGGGCACAGTTGACCGTCACAACACCCAGAGATCCCGTCTGTTCCGCCGAGCCGAAAAGGCCGTTGCCGCGCTTCAGAAGTTCCCGAAGGTCCAGCTGCAGTCGACAGCACATCGATCGGATCATGTTGGGCTTCAATTCCGAATTCACAAAATTCTGGAAGTAGGGCAAACCGTAACGCGCCGTCATGTCAAAAAGGCGCATGGCGTTCGGCGAATCCCAGTCGAAGTCGGGCGTCACGTTGTAGGTCGGAATCGGGAACGTGAAAACTCGCCCCTTCGCATCGCCCTTTAACATCACTTCGATGTAAGCGCGATTGATCATGTCCATTTCCGCCTGCAGTTCCCCGTAGGTAAAGTCCATCGTTTCGCCGCCGATGACAGGATGCTGCTCCTTCAAGTCTTCCGGGCAGGTCCAGTCAAAGGTGAGATTCGTAAACGGTGTCTGCGTTCCCCAGCGACTCGGGACGTTGAGGTTATATATCAATTCCTGAATGCACTGAAGCACTTCTTCGTAAGGCAGATTGTCCTTACGGATATAGGGAGCGAGATAAGTATCGAAGGACGAGAAAGCCTGTGCACCCGCCCATTCGTTTTGCATGGTTCCCAAGAAGTTCACAATCTGGCCCGTAGCGGACGAAAGATGCTTCGGCGCATTGGCTTCGACCTTACCCGCCACACCGTTCAAGCCTTCCGTTAAAAGCGTTCGAAGACTCCAGCCTGCGCAGTAGCCCGAGAGCATGTCCAGGTCATGAATATGAATGTCGGCTTCCCGGTGCGCACGTCCCACTTCTTCGGGATAGATGTAATTGAGCCAATAGTTGGCCACCACCTTGCCGGAAACGTTCAAAATCAGCCCGCCCAAGGAATAGCCCTGGTTGGCATTGGCATTCACGCGCCAGTCGAGCTGATCGAGGTATTCGTTGATCGAAGATTCGACGTTGACCCAGCTCTTTTTGGCATCGCGGACCTTCTTGCGGCTTTCTCGATAAACGATATAGGCACGCAAAGTGGGGAAGCACCCGGCATCGAAAAGCGCATGCTCGACAGCATCCTGAATTTCTTCAATATGCACGGTCTTCTTGCCGAAACTGGTGAAATTGGGCAACACGCCGTTTTCAACAATTTCACGGGCACGCGCTTCGCCGAATTCACCGGTCGCTTTACCGGCGCTCGTTACGGCACGCACGATCTTTTCCATGTCAAAAGGCTTGACGCTTCCGTCTCGCTTTAAAACATGCATCCCGTCGAGCAATTCTTTTGTCGTCATTTTTGGCTCTCCTCCCAACCTTTAAACACGTTTCGCCTCGGGGGTTCGAAGTCCTTCGTGCAGACGTTGGCACATCCAGTGTCAGAAACACTTAAAACCCCATATTTAGCATTAGAGAAAATTTTCGACACCATTCATGGTGTTACGTCACCTTCTCGGTCTCATCAATATATCAAATAGAGAGGGGTTTTGCCTGCGGGTTTTCATGACTTCTTGAAGCATTTTTCCGCTCCTTAACGCCTCAATATCAAGGGATTAGTTTCCTTAAAATCTTCTGCGCAGAAAGGACAGGGGATTTCCCTAGTTGTCTCTTTCGAAAATCTAGGTGTTAACACTCCTATCCGAGCGGGAGGGGGCTCGTTAGAATATGCTTCGTTGACGAACCGAGAGTCCGTGCGTTGGATTTTCACAGTCCGTCAACCGGTCAACAGGTCCGAGGGGTCGCTCGAGCGTTGCCGGTCCGTTCTTCTCAATCACTCTCCAGAAGGATGTTGACCCGACGTAAGGTCGGCATGTGTCCGTTGATTGCTTTTTTTAGCCTGCCTTCTCTTACGGAAGGCAGGCTTTTTTTTCATTTTTTAGACCACGGCTATTTTTCACGGTCTTTTGAATACGGATTTTTAAGACTTCAGTCGACAATCTTTTTCATTCTGTTTTATTCAGAAGTCAGAATAAAGGTCTTTCTTGTCTTGGAACAAAGTCGCACGACTTTACGTATAACTACGCATAAGACAAGCTACCTAGAAGAGGACTTGCCGTAGGGAGAGAAGCACTTTCATCTGAGAATCATTCCCGTTTACGAAAATCCGTTCATTTGACGCAAATCAAGAATTCTCTCTTCTTTACGACTTTCGGGAACCGACCGATCGGATTTTAATTTTCTTTTTTCCCGTTTTAGGGCAATCGCCCCTTGACCGGTTATTGAGCGACCCCGGCAGTCGACTCTTTACAATGCGTGATCGAAGGCCTTCAAACCGGCGATCTCGACGACCTTCCCCGTATGGAATTTACCTTCCTGTTTGGGCAACCGGCCAAGCCCTTTTTGCACGGCTGTCGAGTAATGCCGGTAACGGACGAGCCAGAAGCCCTTCCTACGCCCCTCTTGACATTCCTCTGAGGCATCTCTGAACGCTCTCGGTAAGAGCCGATGACAGAAGCTTTCTTTGAGGATCCGCCTCTCAACGCTCAAGGACTCGGAGCTGCCCTTAGCGAGCGGGTTCTCCAAAAACAAAAGAGCCGGCGAGAAGACCACTCTTCGCCAGCTCTGATGTGACCATGCAATTCCGAAGCCTCTCAATGCGGACGTCTTGGCACGTTCCGCTGCAACCGGCTTGAGGAGCTAACCGACCGCTTTGCCTTCCATGAATTGCTTGAGAGATAAGGTAGTCCACTTTTTGTTTTCATGCAAACGACCGAAAAGAGGCTTTTTTACTACTCGCCACCTTAGTTTTGTCAAGTCGAATTCAGCTTTCTCCGCTCCGCCTTTTGTCAGAACATTCTTCACGTTGCACTGACGCTTCTCAAAAATTAGTTATTTCTACGTAGTCCACTTAGACGAAGTCCGCGCTTCGTTGGTTCTGTAAAATTCAACCGAACGGATGATACCCGTCCCATAAAGGAGGGTAGGGAGTCGCCGACAGGTCTAAAGTTAAACGGCAAACCGATGGCTTTTGCCTACAATGACCGCATATTCTTGGCTCGATGCCGACTGTCGGTGCGCTTTGATGTGTTTTAAAACAGCGCCGTCGCCTAAGAGCTCATCTCAAACAACCCTTTTTATAAGTGCAGGACATTCAGAGTGAACGATACCAATCAGACCATCCGTTCAGGCAAGGAACGCGTGAAGGAGCTCGACCTTCTTACCACGATCCCCGAACTCTTGACGCATCATCTCGCCGTTCGTCCCGACGATGTGATCTATAAGGTCTACAGCAATGCCGATAAGGCCTGGAAAGACCTCACTGTCAAGAATGTCTACGACGAAGTTCACGACTGGCGTCACGCTTTTGCCGCCCGTACGTCCTTGGTTCGCGGCGATCGCGTCGCCATGCTGATGACGAACTGCCCCGAAGCCGTTTATTTCGACTTGGCTGCCCTTTCGAACGCCTTGGTGCCGGTACCCCTGCACGCCATCGATACGCCGAAATCCTCCGCCTTCATTCTGAATGACTCCGGCGCAAAGGTTCTCGTCACGAACAAGCTCCTGAAGTGGAAGCAGATCCGCGACGCGGCCGAGTTGCCGGCGCTTGAACTCGTGGTCATTACCGACGACAAGGACTGTGACGACCTTGAAGCCGCCATCCCCGTGATGTCGCTCGCCACCTTTATTAAGGAAGGCCTCCAGTCGAAGCTACCCGCCGAAGGCCCGAAGCCCACCGACCTTGCCGCTCTCGTTTATACGTCGGGAACGACCGGGAACCCCAAGGGGGTCATGCTCACGCACCGCAATATTCTCTCGAATATCCGCGGCGTTCTGCAGCAGGTGATGCCGCACGAAAAGGAAACGTTGCTTTCCTTCCTGCCACTCTCTCACACCTTCGAACGCACGACCTCTTACTACCTTGCTTTGGGTCTCGGCTTTACGACCGCCTTTAACCGTTCGATCGCCACCCTTCAGGAAGACTTCCGTCAGATTCGCCCGTCCATCCTGATGTCGGTTCCGCGCGTCTACGAAATGATCTACAACAAGCTGCAGGACGGTCTCGCCAAGAAGGGCAAGCTCGTGCAGTACCTCTTTGACTGGGCAGTTGAAGTCGGCTGGCGTCGTTTCTGCCGTCAGAACGGCTTGCCCGTCGAACCCTCCGCCCGCGCTTTCCTCGATCCGCTCGTGGTCGCTTTCCTTGATAAAAAGGTCGGCAAGCAGCTGCGCTCCGTTTTCGGCGACAACATTCACCTCTTCATTTCGGGCGGTGCCGCTTTGTCCCCGAACGTGGCCAAGACCTTCCTCGCCCTCGGCGTTGAGATCATTCAGGGCTACGGCATGACCGAAACATCCCCGATCATTTCGGTGAATAAGCCCGGCTACAACCACCCCAACACCGTGGGTCCGGCTCTTCCGAACCTTGAAGTCCGCTTGGGCGAAGGCGACGAACTGCAGGTTCGCGGTCCTTCCGTCATGCAGGGTTACTGGCATCGCGAAGATGCTACCCGTGAAATCTTTGAAGAAGGCGGTTGGTTGAAGACGGGCGACGTCTGTTCCATCTACCCCGACGGCAATATCCGTATTACGGGGCGCATTAAGGAAATCATCGTGACCTCGACCGGCGAAAAGATACCGCCCGCCGATCTCGAAGCCGCGATCGAAACCGATCGACTCTTCAGCCAGAGCATGGTGATGGGGGACGACCGTCCCTTCATTTCCGCCCTCGTGGTCGTGAACCCTGAAGAGTGGAAGACCGTCTGTAACGAACTCAAGATCGATCCGACGGATCCCGCTTCTCTGACCGATCCCAAGGCCAAGAAACTCGCGCTTCGCCGCATCAAGGCCGCCACCGCCGGCTTCCCCAATTACGGCGTGCCGCGTCAGGTAACGCTTTTGTCTGAACCCTGGACGATCGACAACGGCATGCTGACGCCCACCCTGAAGATGAAGCGTCGCGTGATCGTTGCTCAGTACAAGGCTGAAATCGAAGCCATGTACGATGCTCTCGCGGGTAAGCGATAAGCCGGCAGACAGGCCTCGTTGCCATTTTTTACAAGACCGTTCGATTTTGCCGTCGGACGGTCTTTTTTTGCCTTATTTTTTTACTAAAATACGGCGGCATATCTCAAAAAGGCTTTAACACAGCCGATTTGATGAGATCTAGACGCATTCTCATATAATCCCTGATGATGACATCCGTGACTGACTCCGACCGTACCTTTATCAACGACTTTCGCTCAATCCCCGACATGTTGCGACACACCGTCGCTACCTGGCCCGATCGTGAAGCGTTTCGTCAATTCGACTATGCGGAAAATGCCTGGTTGTCTTTAACCTGGCGAGCTTTCAATGAAAAAGTCGTTCGTTGGCGTCGCACCTTCACTGCGATGGACCTCAAAAAAGGGGATCGCGTGGCGATGCTTCTGACGAATTCGATCGATGCCGTCACCTTTGACGAAGCGGCCCTGGCCAACGGCCTCGTGCCCGTGCCTCTGCACGCGATCGATACGGCGGGATCGTCCGCCTATATTCTTCGCGATTCGGGCGCACGCTTTTTGGTCACCACCTCGCGTGCCCGTTGGAATGCGATCGCGAAAGCTGCCGAAGCCGAAGTGGACGGTTTGCCCGACCTTAACCTCGTCGTCTTTACCAATGAAATCGTCACCGAAGGTTCGCCTCAGGACGTTGACGGTCATCCCGTCACGCTTTTAGGCGTTGAAGAATGGCTCTCTACCGGCAATCACGTTCCTGACGAGACTCTCCCCGCCTCGCCCGAACCCGACGATCTCGCGGGCTTTATTTATACGTCGGGCACCACCGGCCGCCCCAAGGGGGTCATGCTCACGCATCGCAACATCGTCGAAAACGTTAAGCAGATCAACCGTTGCTTTGACTTTTCCGAAGAAGACGTCTTCTTGAGCTATCTGCCCTTCTCTCACACTTTCGAGAGAACGGTGGCTCACTACAATTCGCTCGCCAACGGCTCTGCCATGGCCTTTGCCAAGAGTGCCGGCTCAATCGAGCAGGATCTTCTCGTTGTCAAACCCACCCTCATGTGTTCGGTGCCTCGCGTCTACGAACGCATATATCAGGCGCTAATGCATGAATTGGCAGATTCAACGGAAGAAAAGCGTCATCTCACCGACTGGGCAAAGGAAGTGGGCTGGCGACGCTTCTGTCAGGCGAACGATTTGCCCGTTGAGCATTCGCAGCGCGAAAACCTGGACGAGACCGTCTGGCCCACGCTTGACACCGATATTGCGTCGAAGATCCGCGATCGCTTCGGCGGACGTCTTCGCGCCACTTTTGCAGGCGGTGCGAGCCTCAATACGGCGGTTGCGAAAGTCTTCTGTGCGATGGGAATCAATATTCTGCAGGTTTACGGCCTCACGGAAACGTCGCCCATCGTCTCTTTTACCCGTCCGATCGGCAATCATCCGTCCTGTGTGGGCTTTCCCGTGCCCGACTGTGACGTGAAATTGGGAGAAAACGACGAACTTCTCGTTCGCGGACCTCAGGTCATGAAAGGCTACTGGGGAAAAACTCGCGAAACCGCCGCCGCGTTTATCGACGGCTGGTTCAGAACGGGAGACCAGGCGGATCTGTCCGACGGCGGTCGCATCCGTATTAAGGGACGCCTCAAGGAAATCGTCGTCACCTCCACCGGTGAAAAGATTGCCCCCGTCGACATCGAATTCGCCATTCAGGACGATCGTCTCTTCGAACAGGTCATGGTGCTCGGCGACAACCGTCCCTTCGTGACCGCCCTGGCCGTCGTGAACGAAAAACTCTGGCGCGAACTTTGCGACGAGATGCAGCTTCCCTTTGACGATCCGCAGACGATTCACGCCCGCGATATGCACCGTTTGATCATCAAGCGTATCCGTCAGACCTGCCGCAATTTCCCGCAATACGGTATTCCGCGTGCGGTCGGCATTACGCTGACGCCCTGGACGGTTGAAAACGGTCTCTTGACGCCCACCATGAAACTGCGTCGACCGCAGATCATGGCCGCCCATTTGGATCTGATTGAATCGCTTTATGCCGGGCATCAAAACGCTCGTTAAGAGTCGATAAATCGTCTCGAATTCTTTCTTTCAGGCCCGTCCGACACATCGCTCGGACGGGCTTTTTGACGATTTTGTCCTTCGGAGAATGGCCTTTGGGTCATTTTTTTTCGTTTTCGGAGGACTTTTTTTATAAAGAGTTCACACTTTTTCGCAAAAAAGCGTTAGACTCTGTCCGCAAATCAATCTCCCATTTGCTCCGAGCGTTACCGACGCTTTGTGAGCTAAAGTGTGCGACTCCGACGGCTCCGCTCCGTTGATCGTACGGGCGTATCAAGTTTCAGAACTCCTATCCTCGTCTCCAGTCCCTGAGAGCGAGGACAGATAATTTTTTTTTGTGCTTAGAGGTTGTTATGCGACTCCTTCAGAAGGCTCTCACCTTCGACGACGTTCTGCTCGTTCCCGCGTATTCCGAAGTTCTTCCCCGCGATACCCAGCTCGCCACGCAGTTGACGCGCAATATCCGTATCAATATCCCGATGTGCTCTGCCGTGATGGACACGGTGACGGAAGCCCGTCTCGCCATCGCGATGGCTCAGGAAGGCGGTATCGGCTTCATCCATAAGAACATGTCCGCCGACCAGCAGGCCGCCGAAGTTCTTAAGGTCAAGCGTCACGAAGCCGGCGTCGTTGCCGAACCGATCACCATCGGTCCCGACATGTTGGTCGGCGATGTGATCGCTCTTGCTCGCCGCAACCATATTTCCGGTCTCCCCGTTGTCGACGGCAAGCATGTCCTCGGCATGGTCACGAACCGCGACCTTCGCTTTGAAACCCGCATGTCCGTCCCCGTTTCCGAAGTCATGACCCCGCGCGAACGCCTGGTCACGGTGAAGGAAGGCGCTTCCCTCGAAGAAGCCAAGGCTCTCATGCATAAGCATCGCCTCGAACGCGTCCTCGTCGTTAACGACAACTTCGACCTCTGCGGCCTGATGACCGTTAAGGACATCACGAAGGCCAGCGACCATCCGTTCGCTGCCAAGGATTCCCAGGGCAAGCTCCTCGTCGGTGCCGGTGTGTCCGTCGGTGCCGGTACGGAAGAACGTGTTGAAAAGTTGGTTGATGCCGGCGTTGACGTCATCGTCGTCGACACCGCTCACGGCCACTCCGCCGGCGTGCTCCAGCGCGTCAAGTGGGTCAAGGAACACTACCCCAACCTTCAGGTTGTCGGTGGCAACATCGCTACGGCTGCCGCCGCTCTCGCTCTCGTCGATGCCGGCGCTGACTGCGTGAAGGTCGGTATCGGCCCGGGCTCCATCTGCACGACGCGTATCGTTGCCGGTGTCGGTGTTCCCCAGGTCTCCGCCATTTCCAACGTTGCCGAAGCTCTCCGCGACACGGGCGTTCCCTGCATCGCCGACGGCGGTATCCGCTTCTCCGGTGACGTTGCCAAGGCTATCGCTGCCGGTGCCAACGCCGTCATGATGGGCGGTATGTTCGCCGGTACGGACGAAGCTCCAGGCGAAATCATCCTCTCCCAGGGCCGCTCCTTCAAGTCCTACCGCGGTATGGGCTCCTTGGGCGCTATGGGCAAGGGTTCCGCCGACCGTTACTTCCAGGACAACAACCAGGGCAACCTCGACAAGTTCGTTCCGGAAGGTATCGAAGGTATGGTTCCGTACAAGGGCCCGGTCGCCTCGATCATCTATCAGCTCATCGGCGGTCTCCGCTCCTCCATGGGCTACTGCGGTTGCGCCACGATCGACGAAATGCGCACCCGTGCTCAGTTCGTTCAGATCACGTCCGGCGGTCTCCGTGAATCCCACGTCCATGACGTTCGTATCACGAAGGAAGCTCCGAACTATCGTCAGGAACACTAATCTGCGGCTTTAAAGCCAAATGATTAGAAGGCGCGGCGGAAAACTGCCGCGCCTTTCTCGTATTTGCACTAAAATTCCTTCGATATTCTTTTTTTGTCTTTTACGATACGGGTAGCAAATGTCCCACGATCGCATTCTTATTCTTGACTTCGGCAGCCAGGTAACGCAGCTTATCGCACGTCGCGTGCGTGAAGCCCACGTTTACTGCGAAGTCCATCCGAACGATGTCTCCGCCGAATTCATCCGTGAATTCAACCCGAAGGGCATCATCCTTTCCGGCTCTCACATGAGCGCCTACGAAGAAAGCAACGACCAGGCCTCTCCCGCCGTCTTTGAAGCCGGCGTACCGGTTCTCGGTATCTGCTACGGCATGCAGACCATGGCTCAGCAGTTGGGCGGTAAGGTCGAAAGCGGCACGAAGCGCGAATTCGGCTACGCCGAAGTCCTCCCCACCGAAGGCACGAAGCTTCTCGACGGTTTGGAAGACGGCAAGACGGCCGACGGCAAGCCCCTGCTCAAGGTTTGGATGAGCCACGGCGACAAGGTTTCTATCCTCCCGCCTGGCTTCAAAGTCATGTGCTCCACGCCCTCTTGCCCGATCGCCGGCATGTACAACGAAGAAAAGCGTTTCTACGCCCTTCAGTTCCATCCGGAAGTGACCCACACGGTCAAGGGTACGGACATGCTCCGCCGCTTTGTTCTCGACATCTGCGAATGCTCCGCCGACTGGGTCATGGGTGACTACATCGCCGAAGCCGTTCAGAAGATCCGCAAACAGGTGGGTGACGAAGAAGTCATTCTCGGCCTCTCCGGCGGTGTGGACAGCTCCGTTGCCGCTGCTTTGATTCACCGTGCCATCGGCGATCAGCTCACCTGCGTTTTCGTTGACAACGGTCTTCTTCGCAAGAACGAACGCGAACAGGTTCGCGAAACGTTCGAAAAGAACATGGGCTTGAAGCTCATCGTCGTCGACGCCATCGACCGCTTCATGACAGACTTGGCCGGCGAAACCGACCCGGAAAAGAAGCGCAAGATTATCGGCCGCGACTTCGTGGAAATCTTCCAGGAAGAAGCCGAAAAGCTCACGTCCGCCAAGTGGCTCGCTCAGGGTACGATCTACCCCGACGTGATCGAATCCGCCGGTGCCAAGACGAAGAAGGCCAAGACCATCAAGTCCCACCACAATGTGGGCGGTCTCCCCGACACGCTTCACCTGAAGCTCCTCGAACCGCTACGCTCCCTCTTTAAGGACGAAGTCCGCGAACTCGGTCTCGAGCTCGGTCTTCCTGCCGAAATGGTCTTCCGTCACCCGTTCCCGGGTCCGGGCCTCGGCGTTCGCATCCTCGGTGAAGTCAAGCGCGAATACGCCGACCTTCTCCGCGAAGCCGATGCGATCTTTATCGACGAACTCCGTGCTGCCGGTCTTTACAACAAGGTGAGCCAGGCCTTCGTCGTGTTCCTCCCGGTGAAGTCCGTCGGCGTGATGGGCGACGGCCGCACCTACGAATGGGTTGTGAGCCTGCGCTGCGTCGAAACCTCCGACTTCATGACGGCCGTATGGAGCCAGCTTCCGTACGACCTCTTGGGCAAGGTTTCCAACCGCATCATTAACGAAGTCCGCGGTATCAACCGTGTCGTTTATGACGTGTCCGGTAAGCCGCCTGCCACGATCGAATGGGAATGACCTCCCGAGTTGTTCTAAGCTGATTTAAGCGGAACTCGTAGCCCCGTAAACCGTTGAGTTTTCGGGGTTTTCTTTTTGTTACGATGATTTAAGCGGAACTAAAAAGAACTGTCAAGAAGTACTTTGGTATCGGTGTTTGTATCGGTGAGAAAGGAAGGTATGATGAGGCTAAATAGAAAACACCGATACGCTTTTTCGGCTCCGTATCGGTGAATTTCCTGAAACTTCCCTGTGGGACAAGCTTATGCAAGACTTATTTGGCGACACTCTTTTTTGAGCCTTTTCCATACTCATTCACCGATACAGGAAACTGCAAAATGCTCACTGAGACTAAGTTGCAAGCACTTCGAAGGCATCCCAAAACCGATACGGAAAAAAAGATAACAGATCGGGACGGTCTTTACATCCGCGTCACTCCTCACGGCACAATTCCATTCTGTTGTGATTTCTGGATGGGTGGTCGATCTGGGCGAAGAGGCACGGTCAACTACGGTCAATTTCCGGTCACGTCCCTCGCTGAAGCACACCAGCTTCATGCAAAAGCAAAAGAAGACTTGCTCACGGCATTGCCCCGCCCGAAAAAAATGAACTACAGAATAAGCGGTACGAACAGTTTGCCAACATGATCTGTAACTGCGTTTAGCTGCACTACCTTTGCTCTTGTATTTCCGCTTCTCGAAGTCTGCCTTTAGTTTGGTCTTTCTCTTTTCACCAGATTCTTTATGCAAAGAACAGAATCTCTCACCCACCGTGACAGGTCGTCTGCATTCGCAGGTAAGCGCATAATTTCACTAAAACCATTTCAGCAACTCTCATCGATATATTCCGTATGGCAATTTCTGAACACGAAAAAGAACTGATTGATTACGCTGCCGAACGTATTCGCATCGCGTTGTCTCTGTCCAACCCTTGGCCTCTAGACACACCAGCACAACTTATGAAGTCAATCGATAACGCCGTAGATAAGTCGGCCCACAACATGAGCATCGACATCTGCAACACGCTTCGAGAGCTAAACAAACAGAACATCCAGCAAGCTAAAGAAGCCGATCTCAGTGAGGAACGGCGACATCAAGAAACAATTCGAACTACCTATAAGGTATCGATACCCGTTGCCATTTTTGTCACCCTTATCGCAGAGCTGATCAAGGCTTACCTATAACGAAGTGAGTTAACTGCAAGGCAACAGCCAAAACTCAAATACATCCTCACCAAAAGCTAGAGAGATAATCAAGCCAATCTGGTTTATGCGTTGCTCTTTCGATCTCACGTTCGATAAAATCGATACCTCTTTCCAAACTCAGGTTTACCAAACGGGCTTACATCAAATCCCGATTACGCAAGTCTCTTTCGTAATCATCTAAGTTAACTGCCATCGCTGTCTCCTTTCCCTTTGGTGTGAACTCTCGACCCGATAAATGAAGGAACCCCGCTGGAGGCGTTCACCAAGACCTCACGCCAAAAGAATTGCCCCCTTGCAGGATTAAATCCTCTCGACCAACCCAGCTGTGTACAACGTTGGATGCCCTACAATTTGGTGAGAATCGTTTTTTCAAACGCTCACGGTTGCCTCCAGGCATAAAAAAGCGATCTTTTGAGCGCTTCAATTTATGTTCTCTAAAATAGTACTTAATCATTGAAAATCGGCCAGGAGACCAATAATGCCAAACTCTGATAACTCCATCCCTGCCGAAGCTCATAAGCTTCTCGGCCAGTATCTCACACTGACCGAAAGTGCTCTCAAACGCTATTCAGTCGATCGATACAATTCTCAGTTAACGATTGCCAGAAACTACATGTGGCTTTCGTTCATAACAATCTCTGGATACGTAGCTCTATTCGATGCTTTTGGCTTAGGTCAAATGCTTCGCAATTATGTGATTGACGAACAGGGAAGCCTCTTTTATTTGCTTACTCCCTTATTTCTGATCAAAGCCATGTGGATTTCCATAGAGGTTTTACTCCATGCGATAAAAGCGTCTACAGGCACCACCTTTCAAGAGACCTTTGAAACTGTAAATGACAAATTTGAAACTTTAGAATCTTACGATTTCGAACCTCAAGATTTTTATGAGATTCCAAGAGATACTCTAAAAAGCCTGAACAATAACTTGATTGACGCAATGGATCAAGCAAACCGAAGAGGAACTCTTCTGAGAAGCATGGCCAATGAAATCAGCCATTCCATTTATTGGGCAATTGCTTCGATTATTCTTTATACGCTAACTTTCTTATGACATCATCCAACCAATCCAACTCAGCCAAAACACCATCACCAAACGAAACCGAATCAACGAAAAAGCCCAGTCGTTATCAGCCTACTGGACGTTATTCCGACACAAACACTTCCACCAGAAGATTTGGCGATGGCATCGTTTTGGATAGTGCCATTACTCGGAAGAGTAAAAAGTAAACCGAAAGTTTGGGAGATACACTTTGACGTACGCAGATCAAATGTTTTTGTCTACCATCTTTATTTCAATTGAATTTGAAGATGATAATAAAGAGACAGTGACTTTTGAAGGAACTAGTTTTGTTTATGAAGCAATGAAAAACGGCAATGTCATTCCCGTTTTAATTACTAATAACCATGTTGTTCCTTATTATCCTGAAAAACTTAAAATATCCATGAATCTTCATATAAAGAAACATAAAGAAGATTCCTCGATATCCCCAACTGACTTTGAAACGGTTACGTTTGAATATCCTCAAAGCGCCATTGTTCGTCATCCCGATAAGCAAGTTGATCTTTGCATGATCCTCTTGATACCTGCTATGGATTATCTCGATAAAATCGGCAGACCAATGCTGTACGTACCATTTTCATCCTTATGGATACCTCCCAAAAATAAACTTTTTGACTCCATTGAAGAAATAATTATCCCCGGCTTCCCAATGGGAAGTTTATATCTAGATCAAATAAATAGTTTTCCAATCGCGAGAAAAGGAATAACTGCAACTCCTCTTTATATGGATTATAGAGGAGAAAAAAAATTCCTTATTGATGTCGACGGAATTTCTGGTTCATCGGGTGCACCAGTCTTTCTCTATGACGCAATAGGTTCGAAAAATAGAGATAGCAATGGTGGCGTAAGTGTAATTATTTCAAGTCAGCCAAGAGTCTATCTAGTTGGCATTTATTGTGCTCACTTTGCTTATTGCTCAGACACAAACAATCCAGAAATCAAATCTGTTAACAGTTCTAACATCGGAATCGTTATCAAGGCCGAGCAGATTCAAGCCTTAACTGATGAACTATTTCGACATTCAAGGAAAACATATCGTTTAGAAAATTTTAAACTAAGTATTAACGAGTAATAAAAAAACGCAGCTTCACAACTACGGGATTTTGCACATCTTCCGGACATGGCAAAACTCCCCAGGAGGGAGCGCACGTCAACACGGAAAGCCAACGGCTTTATCAATAACAGTCGTCCTATCCGTTTTTTTCTCACGTTGACATCCTCTCTCTATACTTTCCACGACTATTTGAAACGCTTCCATAGCGATCTAGAGATTTGCCTTGAATGACTTTCGTGGCATATGTAGCCTGTTTTCTATCGCAATGACCGATAATAACCCCTGAATGTACCGAAGGCGAACGATTTGTTTTGCAAGATCGGCCAGACGTCGATCTCGATAAGTGCGATCAAATAGAGCTACGTCAGCGTGATCAATGGCTATCCGTTCAGGACGCTTCTCCTTCGGAGCGATGGGAATCTCCGCCTCATTCTCGTCAAGCATGGGTCTGTTTCGCCGTAAAAGTAGGCCAACACCTCTGTCGCCCCTTTCGTATGGCACTTGTTATCACGGTTTGCTCTCGCCCACTGGATGACTCTCCGCTCAAAAATAGAATCGATCTTCTAACCTCCCTCTCAACAATGCTGTCATACGCTCTCCTACCCAATTTCGCCCATCGCCTCTGCGCCCAAACAGTCTTCTCCGTTCCAGAAAACAGAGCCCTCGACAGCCTTCGATCAATCCACATTCATTAGAGAGAAATTTTTCCTTATATAAGGGCGCATAGAACCTGTCCAAATCGCATCGATAACCAAAAAAACGGGAGCCATTCGGCACAGTGTTACTTTCGACAGCGGCACCGTCTTTCAGATGGATAAGGCAACGCTGCCCTTACGTTTGTTCTGAGAATCCACGATCAGGAAGCCTTCGCCCCCCACACACAAAGAGCCTTCAAACATTTCGTCCATCGTCTTCATTTTTTTGCCTCCTCCTTTTGCCGGTTCTTTCGTCCATCAAGAAAACCGCGCTTAAACTCGTGAACCCTTTTGGCATTCATCGCCGTGAGTCGAACGGAAAACTTTCCAAACTTTCCGAGTGCTTCGCCTTCTCGTCCAACGTTGTATCCGTCTTGGTACTCGTCATTGAATTCAATCTTTGCCATCTTCCTCTTCCCAATACACAAAACCAATTGCCCCAACCCAAGCGGCGAAAATGAACCAAATTCGATGCATAACATCGTTCGGCGCTACGAAAGCCAAATACAATAGAGTGGCAATCGCAATCGAGATAATCCCGATCAAACTCACCACTGGACATCCTCAAACGATTCAATCGTATGAACGTCCTCGATTCCAGATCCCGTCATGAGCATCCGAGATGCTTTGCTGTCAGATCAACCACCTGCCCGACCTCTGGAATTTGTCCAAAAACGGTCCCCCTAAGGATTTCATCAAATTGATCTATTACCTTACGAGCGTCGATAATTGCTTCATCTGCCTTTATTAAGGCTGTTACGCGACAGATTAATATCCCACTAAACGACAGGATTTGACCCGCCTCTAA
>JAHHRG010000001.1 GCA_020025965.1 Sutterella sp. | reverse complement strand
GAGTCAAGTCGATCGATTAAAGAATTGACAACGCCCTCAGGTGTGACGGCCAGCCGAGGTTCGTCACCCGTCCATTCACCTTCGGCCAAAGGCAAAAGCATACGAATGCGTTCGGCAGGGTTCACTCGCGTCCACGCATCAACAACTGGGAGATTGGGCTGGATGAGACGAACGTCGAGTCTGGGTCCGGGCATCGACCACATCACGTCGCGTACCAGAAAACCCACGGCTGCAATCAGGATCAAAGCGAAAAGTTCGGACACCCCGCGACGATCACGAGAGAAACGCTTACAGAAAGATGCGAGAAGCGCTGCCGACAAAAGAAGAGCCAAATTCACACCGTGAACACCCGCCAAAGTCGCCCACGCAGCATAGGGCGTCTCCATCGCCGCATAAGCGGGCGTAAGCCAACCGAAATTAAGTAGCCAATCGCCGCGAAGCCATTCCGCGAGAAGGAATAATCCCGTGAAAAGAAAAGGAAACTCCGGATCTTTGCCAGCAATCTTTTTAGCTATCCCAGCGGCTACTGCAGGCAAAAGAGAAAGAAGCGCCGACAGGAGTATGAGCCCCGCAAACGCCACTGACCAAGGCAGTCGGCCATGAACTGCCATGGAATTCATCGTCCATGAGAGCCCGGTTGAGAACCATCCAAGACCGAAAAAAAAGGCGAAGACGGTTGCTCTCTCCACCTTTTCTGTGACCCAAAGAGAAAGGATGAAAACGACCAAAGCGGCCAAAGCCGCCCAGGAATAGGAAAAAGGCGCAAAACCCGATGCAAACGAAACCCCCAAGAGAATAGGGAAGATTCCGAGGACAGCCACCTTCTTCAGATTCGGTCTTTTTCTCATCCTGCGAGACCCTTTATTCGATTTTCTCTACGCCGAGCAAGCGCACTTGTCGCTCGTCGGCCTTGATGATGCGAAAGCGGAAATTCTTTTCAACGATCGTTTCCCCTTGATGCGGCACATGTTCGAATCGATCTGTCACAAGACCACCGATCGTATCGCAATAGATATCTTCCAATTTGCAGGAGAAGAATTCGTTGAACTGCTCGATAGGCGTAATCGCTTTAACACGCCACTTACCCGGTGCATCGGCAATGATGTTGTTGACGTTTTCATCATGGTCGAATTCATCAGCGATGTCACCAACGATCTGTTCGAGTACGTCTTCAATGGTGATAAGCCCGGAGATGCTACCGAATTCGTCAATCACGAGCGCCATGTGGCTTCGGGTCGACTTGAAGTCGCGAAGAAGCACGTTGATGGGCTGTGTTTCGGGGATGTAGCGGGCGGGACGAATCAGATCGCGTGGATTCACGTCGGGATTCATCAGAATCTGTAAAAGATCCTTGGCATGAAGAATGCCGAGTACGTTGTCGAGGTCGCCCTCAACAGCAGGAAAGCGCGAGTGACCAGAGGCAATCAAAGCTTGCATCCAGACTTCTCGGGGTTCGGACAAGTCGACGGCATGTACCTGGGCACGGGGCACCATTAGGTCGTCGGCTCGGATTTCGGAAACTTCGAGAGCCCCTTCAATCATCGAAAGGGTTTCGTCATCAAGCACATTGGCTACACGCGCTTCACGAATGGTTTCAAGTAGAGCGGCGCGATCAGTAACCTCTTCATCATGGAAGACGGCGGTAAGTCGATCGAAAAAATTTCGAGTTTTGGTCGAACTCGGGGGTTCAGCAGAACTAGTCATAAGTCCCTAAAAAACGGCAAGTGATTATTTAATGATAAATCAATCGTGAACCATGCCGATACGATCACTGTAGGGATTCGGGAACTTAAGGCTCAGCATGATTTCCGTTTCGCGTGCTTCCATCACTTCGGCTTCTTCTTCATTCAAATGGTCGTAACCGTGAGCATGAAGGACGGAGTGAATGAGGAGATGCGCCAAATGGTGCTTAAATTCCTTGTTCTGTTCCTTCGCCTGACGTTCGAGAACGGGAACACAAATCACAACATCAGCCGTGACAATTGGATCCTTCGTGTAATCGAAAGTCAGAACGTTCGTCGCATAGTCCTTGTGACGATAGGTGTTATTAAGCTCACGCCCCTCCTCTTCGTCAACAAAACGAACTGTGATTTCGGTGTCCTTTTCGATGGCCTTCTTCATCCAGCGCTCCATCGTGCGCTTAGCGGGAAGTTGAGGAAATTTGCACATATTCTGCGTGCAGAGGAAAAGTTCGGACATTGCAATTACTCCTGATGGGGCGAAACACGCGTCTGCTCATCGCGGGCGGCCGCAGCTTCATAAGCATCGACAATACGGGCTACGAGCGGATGGCGAACAACGTCCTTCGAATTGAATCGCGTAATTGCGATTCCGCGCACGCCTTCCAAAATCTTGACAGCATGCTTCAAACCGCTCGGCACGCCTTTTGGCAAGTCGATCTGAGTGACGTCCCCCGTGACAACGGCCTTGGAGCCAAAACCGATACGGGTCAGGAACATTTTCATCTGTTCGGGCGTCGTGTTCTGAGCTTCGTCGAGGATAACAAAAGCGTTGTTGAGAGTGCGACCGCGCATATAAGCGAGCGGTGCCACTTCGATCGACTGACGTTCCATCAGGCGCTGGGACTTTTCAAAGCCCATTAAATCGAAGAGCGCATCGTACAGCGGACGCAGATACGGATCAACCTTTTGCGTGAGGTCACCTGGCAAAAAACCGAGACGTTCCCCAGCTTCGACCGCAGGACGCGTCAGCACGATGCGTTCGACCGTACCACGCTCGAAGGCGTCGACAGCCGCGGCCACAGCGAGAAAGGTCTTACCAGTACCTGCTGGCCCCACACCGAAGCTGATGTCGTGCCCCATGATAGCTTTGAGGTATACGCGCTGATTAGGCGTACGCCCCTGAAGATCGCGACGACGCGTCTTCAATTCAACATCCGAAACGTCGCCGTCGGAACGGCGACCGCTTCGGTATTCGTCGTCATGCCCCACGAAATGCCACTGAATATCGTCAACGCTCAAGGTTTCGCCTGAAGTCTTCACACGAGTAAGAAGAGCCGAGAGCGCCGTGATCGTGCGCTGAGCGGCTTCTTTCTCTCCGGTAACGCTGAACATGTCGCCGCGGCGTTGAATACGCACACCAACGATGGTTTCGATTTGACGAAGGTTTTCGTCGAGCGGGCCACAGACGGCCGCGAGTTCGGCATTGCCAGCATCGGCCGAGAGACGCAGGGTTTCCTGCAAAGGAACGTCTTTGATTGTGCTTTCTTGAGTCATGTCTATGTCGTTAGAGAAGTTCTCCGCCAAGTGAGTGCGGGAAGACTTCTGTCACTTTAACACGCACCATCGTGTCAATGAGGGAATCGGGACCCGCAAAGTTCACAATACGGTTGTTGTCCGTTCTCGCCATCAGCATACCTTCGCCTCTGCGGGCATGTCCAAGAACGAGAACGCGCTGTTCTGTACCTAGCATAGTACGGCTTATTTCGTCCGCATAGGAGTCGATCAAAGCCTGAAGTTTCTGCAAACGGGCGAGCTTTACACGGTGCGGTGTCGTATCCGGCATGCGGGCAGCGGGTGTTCCCGGGCGAGGGCTGAAGATAAAGGAGAAGCTCGCATCAAAATGTACGTCGCGGATAAGTTGCATCGTTTCTTCGAAGTCTTCTTCCGTTTCGCCGGGAAAGCCCACGATGATGTCGGTCGCAATTGAGATATCCGGACGGACTTCGCGAAGACGCTTGCAGATCGAACGGTATTCGTCAGCCGTGTAGCCACGCTTCATCGCCGTCAACACGCTGTCGGAACCCGACTGAACCGGAAGATGCACATGATTAACGAGCTTCGGAATGCGGGCATAGCAGTCGATGATTCGCTGGGAAAATTCACGCGGATGACTCGTTGTATAGCGGATGCGTTCGATACCATCGATTTCGGCGACATAGTCGAGCAAAAGCGCAAAATCAGCGAGATTGCCGTCAGGCATGGCACCTTGGTAGGCGTTGACGTTTTGCCCGAGAAGCGTCACTTCCTTGACACCTTGATCGGCTAACTGAGCCACTTCCATCAAGACGTCAACCATCGGACGAGATATTTCCTCACCGCGGGTATAGGGAACGACACAATAGGAGCAATATTTGGAACAGCCCTCCATGATGGAAACAAAGGCACAAGCGCCTTCGATCTTCGGAGCCGGGAGATGATCGAACTTTTCGATTTCCGGGAAAGTCACGTCTAGCTGAGAACGTCCGGTTTCTTCACGCAGACGCAACATATCGGGAAGACGATGGTAAGTCTGCGGGCCGAAAACCACATCGACGAACGGCGCACGCTTCAGAACATTTTCGCCTTCGAGACTAGCCACACAACCGCCTACTGCAATACGCATGGACGGGCGGAGCTTCTTCACTTCGCGAATACGGCCAAGATCGGAATAGGTCTTTTCATGAGCCTTTTCACGAATAGCACAGGTGTTAACCACTACCAAGTCGGCTTCTTCAAGGTTGTCGGTCTTTTCGTAACCCATTTCGTTACGAAGGAGGTCTACGATACGATTGCTATCGTAATCGTTCATTTGGCAGCCAAAGCTACGCAGATAAAGTTTTTTCGCTTGCACGGTTTAGATCCGGTGACGATGTTAATGGAGGGACTCGCCTGACAGGGGCATAGATCAAAAAAAGCCCCGGCTTCCTTGGGAAAGACGGGGCTTTTGAATTCTGGTGGCGCATCACGGATTCGAACCGCGGACACAAGGATTATGATTCCTCTGCTCTAACCGACTGAGCTAATGCGCCGTTGAGGATTGGAATTATGGGCTATTTAGTTTTCCCCGTCAATGGTTATTTACATTTTTTTACATTTGGGAATTTGACCACATTTTCCAAAAGTGATGTGTCGGTCCGTGTCCCGATCCGACATTGAGTTTATCAGCTGCGGCAATAGCCCCTGTCAGGTATTCCTTGGCACGCCGGCAGGCTTCTGGCACATCGGGAGTCTGCGGCAACTGTGCAGCAATGGCAGAGGAAAGCGTGCAACCCGTCCCGTGGGTATTTTTCGTCTGAATGCGTCCGGCCGAATAGGGAACGCGAAGGACGCCATTAACCAAAAGGTCGTAAGCGTATTCGCTTTCTAAGTGACCTCCCTTCAAGAACACCCAAGCGTCGCGATTTTTCATCATACGCCAGAGTTCGACGGCAACCGCTGGAAAATCCTCTTCATCAATCTTATCTTCTCGGCCTAATAGTGCAAGAGCTTCGGGTAGATTGGGCGTCAGAACCGTTGCGAGCGGGAAAAGATGTTCAATCAGAGCTGAAACGGCTTCTTCCTGCAGAAGGCGATCGCCACTCTTAGCAACCATCACAGGATCGAGCACGACAAAAGTGGGCTTACGTTCTTTGAGAACCTCTGCCACAGTCTTAATCAACTTCGCGTTGTCAAGCATACCAATCTTGACCGCATCAATTCGAACGTCATCAAAAAGCGTATCTAGCTGCTGACGAACAAAAGCCGGTTCAATGGGCAAAATGCCCGTCACGCCCCGTGTGCTCTGAGCCGTAAGTGCCGTCACCACCCCAGTACCGAACGCACCGTTGGCACTAAACGCCTTAATATCGGCAAAAACGCCCGCTCCCCCCGATGGATCCACTCCCGCAATACTTAGGACGTTAGGGATGCGATTTTCTGTGCTTTCTGCCATAAAACCTCCAGCGTTTTCATCATTCTTTGGGTTGCACCCGCATAGCACTGCGAGAAATCCAAAGCGGCATGTGCCGCTTCGGCACGAGATCGAGGATCGTCGAGCCAGCGTTCAAATTGCACGAGCGCCTCCTCAGGCTCGGCAACCTGAACCATGGCACCTGCCGTCAAACCGTCACGGATCACCTTATCGAAATTGAATGTGGACGGTCCGACCACGATAGGACTACCCGCCAATGCTGGTTCAATAACATTCTGAGAACCGTGAGGCTCGAATGAACCTCCCATGGCCACCATATCTGAGAGTGCACAGTAAAAACTCATCTCTCCCATACTGTCGCCCAACACCACTTCAACATCTTCGGGAATATCCGTTGCATCGCGAAGTGCCGAACGGCGACAAACTTTGAAGCCAGCTTCGGTCAAGGTTCTGTAGACCTCGTCAAAGCGTTCGGGGTGACGCGGCACCATCCAAACACTCGCACGCTTCACAATGTCTCGATGATTGCTGAGCGCCTTCGCGAACCGCACTTCTTCGCCCGCACGGGTCGAGGCAAAGAGCACCACTGGTCGATTGATTTTCGTCTTCCAGTTTTTTGCGGAAGCAATCTGAGAAGCATTCGGACGAATGTCGAACTTCACGCTCCCGCAGACAGAAACATTTTTCCCGCCCAAACTTTCGAGACGTGCCTTGTCTTCTTCGCTCTGCGCCAGAATGGCGGAAAAGCTTCCGAAGGCGGGACGCATGATTTCGATCGCCTTTGCCGCTTGTGCTCGAGACTTTTCGCTTTCTCGAGCATTGGCAAGCACCATCGGCACGCCTCGCCGTCGAGCTTCTTCCATGACATTCGGCCAAACTTCCGTCTCCATAATCACGCCGAGCGTCGGACGCGTCTGGCGGAAAAACTTTTCAACGGCATAAGGCGCGTCGTAAGGAAGGTAACACTGATGAATACGATCAGGAGCGAGCGCCACGAGTTTTTCCCCTGTTTCTCGACCCGTCGGTGTCATGTGGGTCAAAAGAATGTCGCATTCGGGCCAGCTCTTGAGCATAGCTTCCATCAAAGGACGGGCTGCATTGGTTTCCCCAACGCTCACGGCATGAATCCAAACACGCGGGCGTTCAGTCTTCAATGGGAATGCGCCCCAAGCAAAACGTTCGTCCCAGAACTGGCGGTAAGCTGGCTGACGGCGACTTCGCCACATCAGATACAGGCTTGCCAACGGAAGCACAACCACGCTGATCGCGCGGTACATACGCGGAGTGATCTTCACAATTATTTTCCTGTCACGTTTTCGAGTGCCTGCCAAATATCATCGGCGCTCGGACATTCACCCACACCACCTAAAGACAGAACGGGGCCGTCGCCGATCAACTTCAGCGTATCGGTCGGAGTCGAAACAAAGATACCGACACTCGGGCGACCAAGAGCGGCTCCCAAATGCGAAAGTCCCGTATCCACGCCGATAACCGCTTCGGCCCGAGCAAGTGTAGCGGCCGTTTCGGCCAAACCCGTACGAGGAGCCTTGATGGCTTCGGGAATTTGACGACAAAGACGTTCGACACGTTTGCGTTCAACATCGTTACCCCAGAAGAGGACGCTTTTCCACCCCTTTTTTTTCAACAAACGCTTGCCGATGTCAACCCAGGCTTCTTCGGGCCAAAGTTTTTCGTCGCGACTCGTATTGACTGCCAATGCGGCATAGGGACCGTCGACCAAAAGAGAAGGCTCGGCTTTCGCTTCGAGACCGAAAACGGCTTTCTCTGCATCAATCTTAAAATTGAGGGCTTCAGCGGCGGCCATGCGGTAACGCTTAACGGCACCGAGCGACTCGGGAAGATCGAGTTTGCGACTGTACGCGAACGTTGAAAGTGGTTCTCGTGCCGTTTTCCAGGTGTAGCCAGTAGACGGAACTCCCGTCCAATGAGCTACGAGCCCCGAACGCATCAACCCCTGAATATCGAGCACCAGATCGTAGTGTTCGGCCTGAAGCGCCGCCTTGACAGCCACCATTTCAGCACGAACAGATGAAGAAAAGAGAGCCTTACGCCAACGGCGGAAAGCCGTCACATGGACTTTCGAGACAGCGGGGGCAAGCTTCGGAATATCTTTGAAACTTTCCTCCGCTACCCAATGAATTTCTGCATTTGGCAACGCCGCGTGAATGTCATGAGCCACTGGCAAAGCATGAATAATATCCCCCATTGAGGACGTTTTGATGATTAGAATTTTCATCTAGCGATTTCTTCCATCACGGCCTGGGTCGGATCCATCCCTCGTTCAGCGCGATGACTCAGGCGCTTGCCGAGTTCCACACCGGGCTGGTCGAAAGGATTAATGCCAAAGAGAGTCCCGAGCATCGTGGTTTTATGTTCGTACATCGCCATAATGGCACCTAATCGGCGCGGTGTAATGGCGTCGACGATGATGGCCGTCACGGCATTGAAATGACCGTTGTCACTTCCTCGCATGACTAGCGCTTCAGCTTGTGCACGGGCATTGGCTAAAAGAACTCGATAGTGACCCGCATAGCGATGCCCCGGCATTTCGCTCCAGACGATGTCAATCGATGTATCCCCCGTACCTTCGCGAAGCCACTGGTAGAAGCTGTGCTGACCTTCATTACCGTTAGCCCCCCAAACGCCTAAACCGGTCGGCCCTTCAATAAGACGTCCTTCGGCATCGTGAGTCTTACCGAGTGACTCCATTTCCAGTTGCTGCAACCAGGGGACAAGCGCTCGGAGACGCTCGTCATAAGGCAAAAGACAGTGCGAAGCCACGCGAAGCTTTGTCGCGTTCCAATAAGCAAAGAGCGCCAGCTGTGCAGGCAAATTTGATTCGATCGGTGCCGTCATCGTGTGACGATCCATTTCCGCCGCTCCCTGAAGGAGTTCGGAAAAAGTTTCCGGCCCGAGCGCGATTGCAACAGGCAAACCGACGGAGCCCCAAACGGAGAAACGGCCCCCCACCCACTTCCAAAGCGGAAAGAAGTTTTCTTCCGGCAGGCACATCTGATGCACAGCATCGGGATTGGCAGAAACCACCACCATGTGACGTGCACGATCCGCACCTACGATACCGGCATTGAGAAACCACTGGTCTACCGCGGCGGCGTTCACTTGCGTTTCGCGAGTCGTAAAGCTCTTCGAGCTGATGACGGCCAAAGTTGTCAACGGGTTGCAACTGTCGAGAATGCGTTCAAGCAAAATCCCGTCTACAGACGACAGAAAATGCACACGAATCTTCGGATTGGCCGCACGCAGAGCATGATAGACGGCATGCGGCCCCTTTTCGGAACCACCGATACCGACATTGATCACATCGGTGATTCGCTCTCCGCGGCAACCGCGCCAGATACCTTCGCGAACCTGACGCGCAAAGTCGAGCATACGCTTACGCCCCTTGCGGACTTCGGCGGCCATTGGGGCATCGGGAGACGAGGAACGAAGTGACGTGTGCAAAGCGGCACGACCTTCTGTAGCGTTAACGTTCTTGCCAACTACCATATCGTGAAAGGCTTCAAGCATGCCTTTTTCTTCGGCCATAGCATAGAGCCCAGTAAGATCCTTAGCCTTGAGGCGCTGACGCGAGAAGTCAAGACGAATGCCACAGGCCGTTACGCTCACGCGGGCGCCTCCTTCATCACGGAGAAAGGGAAGAGCCGCCATACTCGATTGGGTCATGGTTTTATCCGTTAAAAAGGGAGCTTCAAAGAGGCGTCGACAGCAAGCAGTGCTTCACGGAAGCTCTTCTTGATACGTTCAAGTGCTTCAGGCGTATCGCCTTCAAGACGAAGCACAAGCACAGGGGTCGTGTTGGAGGAGCGAGCTAAGGCAAAGCCGTCTTCCCATTCGACACGCACACCGTCGATTGTAATCACGTTAACGGCATCATCGAATTTAGCTTCTCGTTGCATCTTTTCAACAAATGCCTTGTTTTCGCCTTCGGCCATCTGAATCTGCAGTTCCGGCGTATTCACAGCCGTCGGCAATGCTTCGAGAGCGGCTGACGGATCGGTTTCTCGAGAAAGAATTTCAAGAATGCGTGCACCCGCATAAACACCATCATCAAAACCGGGCCAACGACCGTCATTGAAGAAAAGATGGCCAGACATTTCACCAGCAAACGGTGCCTTGGTTTCACGCAGGCAGGCCTTCACGAGCGAATGCCCCGTACGGCTGATTGTCGGACGCCCGCCGCAAGCTTCGATCCAAGTGACGAGCTTGCGCGTGCATTTAACATCGTAAACGATGCGTTCGCCTGGATGAGCGGCCAAGATATCCTTCGCAAAAAGCATCATCTGACGATCCGGGAAAATGATTTGCCCAGACTTCGTCACAACCCCCAGGCGATCGCCGTCGCCGTCAAAAGCGAGACCGACCTCACAGTTTTCTTCGGACACCGCATGAATCAGATCCTGCAAATTGGCAGGCTTCGAAGGATCGGGATGATGATTCGGGAAGTGACCGTCAATATCGGTAAAGAGTTCCACAACATCGCAACCCAAAGCCTTGAAGAGCTTGGCCGCCGTCGGACCGGCCACACCGTTGCCTCCGTCAATGGCAATGCGCATCGGACGAACAAGCTTCACATCGCCCAAGACCTTTTCAAGGTAGGCGTCGATCACATTTTCTTCACGGACAACACCGGGCTTTTCCGCTTCAATCCAGTTGCAGGCTTCAATACGTTCGCGAATCCTCTGAATCTGATCGGCAAAAAGCGTAATACCGCCCAACATCATCTTGAGGCCGTTGTAGTCGGCCGGATTATGGGAACCAGTCACGGCCACTCCCGTGCCGTTATTGAAATAGACCGTGGCGAAGTAGAGCACAGGGGTCGGCACCATACCGATATCGATAACGTCCGTCCCCGTGGACGCGATGCCTTCAATCAAAGCCGCAGAAAGACGCGGTCCGGAGAGACGGCCATCACGGCCAACACAGAATTCCTGAATTCCAGCTTCGACAGCCATTGATCCGAGCACTCGCCCGACTTGACGCACAACGTCTTCCGTCAAAGTCTTGTCCACGATGCCTCGAATGTCGTAAGCCTTAAAAATGGAAGGATCCACTGCCATATTCATCTCCAATAATTCTTTTGCCGTCCACAGTCGTAGAACCATGTCAATAACTGCGCGCATAATCTTTTCATTTTAACTAATTCGAAAGGAGAACCTGAAAAAGTCGGGCAAAATGTCTCGTTCCGAAACGCTCACTTGCAGTTAAGGTGAAAGTCCATGTAAGGCATCCGAATTCCCTTCCCGAATATTGCTAAAATTTAGCCACATTCAGACGCCAGTGCCGTCTAACATTTTCGGCACGGCTCCTCGTCCTTTATCAGAAACATTATGGACAAAACCACCATCCACAACGCCCGAGTCTTGGTCTCCGGCGACGCCATGCTCGACCGTTATTGGTTCGGCGATGCGGAACGCATCTCTCCCGAAGCCCCGGTTCCCGTTGTTCGCGTCGTCCGTACGGAAGAGCGCCTCGGGGGTGCCGCCAATGTAGCCGTCAACATTGCGAGCCTCGGTGCTCAATCTTCGCTTCTTTCCGTTGTCGGCAACGACGAACCCGGCCACACCATCGAACGTCTCGCTCGCGACGCCAGTATTGATCCGCGTCTGCAGTTCGACGACAACCTTGCAACGACCGTCAAACTTCGCGTCGTCGCCCGTCACCAGCAAATGCTTCGCTGCGACTTCGAAGCACAGCCCGCACAGGAAGCCCTTGCCAAGCACCTTGACGTCTTCGGTGAACTGCTCGTACATCATGATGCGCTCGTTCTCTCCGATTACGGCAAGGGCGGTCTCTCGCACATTGTTCAGATGATTGCCATGGCTCGAGAAGCGGGGATTCCCGCCTTGATTGACCCGAAGGGCGACGACTACTCGCGTTACAAAGGCGCCACAATTCTCACGCCCAACCGCGCCGAATTAAAGCAGGTGATCGGCACGTGGCACAGTGAAGAAGATCTCATTACGCGTGCTCAAAATCTGCGTAGCGAACTTAACCTTCGCTACCTGCTTTTGACGCGAAGCGAAGAAGGTATGACTCTTTTCCATGAAGACGGGCAACTCACTGTGCCGACTCAGGCTCGCGAAGTCTTTGATGTGTCGGGAGCCGGCGACACGGTCATAGCGACCCTCGCCACCATGCTCGCCACCGGAACGGATATTGAAACGTCCGTTCGTACAGCCAATCGTGCCGGCGGTATCGTCGTCGGCAAACTGGGGACTGCCACAGTCTCCTTCGACGAACTTTTTAAGGATGACCTCAAATGAGCATTCTCGTTACGGGTGCCGCCGGCTTCATCGGCTGCAACAATGTTCTCGCGCTTAACGAACGCGGTATCGACGACGTGATCGCCGTCGACAACCTCGAAAGCAACGGAGAAAAGTACCAGAACCTCGCCAAGTGCCGCATTTCAGATTATTTCGACAAGCGCGACTTCATCGAACGTGTTCGCAACGGTTCGGCTCCGAAGCCCGAAGCCATTTTCCATCAAGGTGCCTGCTCCGACACGATGGAGCACAACGGCCGTTACATGATGGAAAACAACTATCGCTACACACTCGAACTCTTCCGCTGGGCTCAGGAACTCCGTATTCCCTTCATTTACGCCTCTTCCGCCGCCACCTACGGTGCACACACAGAATTCGTCGAAGATATCCGTTACGAAGGCCCGCTCAATGTTTACGGTTATTCCAAATATCTCTTTGACCAGGTGCTTCGACGTGAAATGGCTACGCTCACTGCCCCGGTGATCGGTCTTCGTTACTTCAACGTATACGGTCCCAACGAACAGCACAAAGGTCGTATGGCCAGCGTCGCTTTCCATCAGTATTTCCAATACCGCCGCACCGGCAAAGTAAAACTTTTTGAAGGTTGCCTCGGCTACGGCAACGGCGAACAGTCACGTGACTTCGTTTACGTGGGCGACGTAGTTAAGGTTCTTCTCCACTTCCTCGACAAGCCCGTTTCAGGTATCTACAACTGCGGTACGGGGCGCGCCCAACCTTTTAACGACGTGGCACTTTCCGTCATCAACGCCATGCGCGCCAACGACGGCAAACATCAGCTCACACTTGAAGAAGCGGTATCCACGGGCGAACTCGAATACATCGAATTTCCAGAAGCTCTGAAGGGCCGCTATCAGGCCTTCACGCAGGCCAACCTCACAAACTTGCGCGCCGCTGGTTGTGACGTCCAGTTCCGCACTGTTCAGGAAGGCACGACGGAATACATGCAAAATCTCCTCAAAGTCTTCCCGACGGTTGACTGATGAGAAGAGCGGCTTTTCTCGATCGAGACGGCGTCATTAACCTCGACCGGGCCTATGTCCATTCGCGAGACGAATTCGACTGGGTTCCTGGCGTTTTAGAGGCCGCTCGGAAACTTGTCGAAGCGGGCTTCATCCTCGTAGTCGTAACAAACCAGTCCGGTATCGGTCGCGGCTACTACACGGAAGAAGACTTTGAAAAGCTTACGACGTGGATGCGCGGTGAATTTGAACGCGCTGGGGCACCGCTCGCAGGAATTTATTTCTGCCCGCATCATCCGGAAAAAGCGATCGCCCGATACCGTTGCGACTGTATTTGCAGAAAACCGCGTCCCGGCATGCTTCTGCAAGCCGCCAAAGAACTCGACATTGATCTTTCTCACTCCGTCATGTTTGGCGATAAACCGGGGGATGCGACGGCCGGTCGTGCAGCGGGTTGTCCCGAACGCGTTTTCTTAGGCACCGACGGTAAGGCCGTCCCTACAACCGAAGCCCCTGACGCCACCCGACGTTTCGCCAGCCTCCTGGATGCCGTCTCGTCACCGTGGTTCAACCAGTTTTCATAAAGGAATTCAGGCGTGAGTACTCACCTCCCAACTCCGAGCTTTGAAAAGAAGATATGTACGATGGAAGAGCTCGCCGAGAGAGCTGCCGAGTTGCCGAAGAAAGTTGTCATGACCAATGGAGTCTTCGACATTCTTCATCGCGGCCATGTTACCTATCTTGCGCAAGCCCGCGCTTTAGGTGAAAGCCTCATTGTCGCAATTAACAGCGACAACTCTGTCAAAATGCTCGGTAAAGGCGATGACCGACCTATCAATACCGAACTCGATCGCGCCGCCGTTCTCGCTTCGCTAGAAGCTGTGGACCTTGTCGTCATTTTTGAAGAAAAGGTTCCCTTGAAACCCATCGAGTTGGCTCGTCCCGACATTTACGTCAAAGGGGGCGACTATCGTATCGAAGACCTCCCAGAGGCAAAGCTCGTTGCAACCTGGGGTGCCGAAACCGTGACAGTTGCCTTCGAACACCAACGTTCGACCACTGCGCTCTTAAAAAAGGTTCGTGCTTCCTGAATTTTTCCCAGAAAGTGTGAATTATCCCCAGAAAGTGAGACATCTTTCTGGGGATAATTTGTATGGTAAAGGCAATTTCCAACAAGATTAGAAAATTGGCTTTGTCTGGACGTCGACCATCAATTAATCTTGAAGCCGCGCTTACGGGCAAAATGCACTGTCGCATCAAGGAATCCCTGCTTACTACCGCAATCGAAACGACGGCCTTCGAAGCGATAGGCATAGGTCGGTACCGTATCAAGCGAAGCGGCCACGCCGTCCGTCAATTGAATTTCACCGCCGACACCGGGTTCGACCTTTTCCAAATAGTCGAAGATTTCAGGTTCAAAAACATAGCGGCCGATCACAGCCATACGAGAAGGCGCAACAGCTGGATCAGGCTTTTCAACGATGCCGCGCATCTGAGACGTCTGCTGGGCAATATCGTCGACACTCACAATACCGTACTTGTTGGTCGATTCGGGAGCGACATCCTGAACGGCCACTACGGAACCGCCGTTGTGTTCATTACGAACCTTGATGAGCTGACCGATACAGGACTCCTTAGCATCCACCAAGTCATCGGCCAACATCACGCCGAAGGGTTCGTTGCCGACAACGGGCTTGGCACAGAGTACCGCATGACCGAGCCCCAGAGCCTTAGGCTGACGGATGTATACGCACTTGACACCAGCAGGAACAATATTGCGAACAAGATCGAGCAATTCATCCTTGCCCTTTTCTTCCAGTTCGCGTTCAAGTTCGGGATAGTCATCGAAATGGTCTTCAATAGCGCGTTTATTGCGCCCCGTCACGAAGATCATTTCAGTCACACCAGCTGCAGCCGCTTCCGCAACAGCATACTGAATTAGCGGCATATCGACAATGGGCAACATTTCCTTGGGAGTTGCCTTCGTTGCGGGAAGGAAACGCGTACCAAGACCGTTGACTGGAAAAACTACTTTGCGTACTGGCTTCATCGTTCTTTTTAGTCTGAAAGTAAAATGGTAAAAACGGATCGTATGCAATGCATATGATCCCGCTTATCACGACAAGATACCACGAATTAAAAATGGAAAGAGAGCATATTTACGCCATCGGTGACCTGCAGGGCTGTCGGGAGAGTCTCGATCTTCTCTTGGAAGATATCCCCGAAGAAGCACCATTAATCTTTGTGGGCGACTTAGTTAACCGAGGACCGGAATCCTTGGCCACGCTACGCCGTGTCATCGGACTCGGCGACCGAGCTCGTTGTGTTCTAGGGAACCACGACCTGCATTTGTTGGCTGCGGCGGCTGGAGCCAAGAAAGTCTCGAAAAAAGACACTATCGCCGACATTCTCGATGCGCCCGATTCGGCCGAGCTAATCGACTGGGTTCGCCATCAACCGATTCTTCTGGAAGAAGCAGGCATCGTTTTCGTGCATGCCGGGATTCATCCCCTCTGGTCACTCAAGAAAGCGCGTCAACTCGCGGCTGAAGCCCACAGCATGCTGACAGGAGACCACTGGGAGAGTATTCTCCGCGAGATGTATGGGAACCTCAATTGGGATGACAAACTCAAAGGCGCAGAACGCATGCAAGCGATTCTTAATGCCTTCACCCGCATGCGCTTTGTAAACAAAAAAACAGGGGAACTCGACTTCAAACAGAAGGAAGATATCGGCAGTGCGCCTGAGTCGCTTGTGCCTTGGTTTGAATACGAGAATCGCATTCTAAAAGGTACGCCAATCTGTTTCGGTCACTGGTCCATGCTGGGACTTCTCAACCGCCCAGACATCGTCGCCATTGATACGGGATGTCTATGGGGTGGAGAGCTCACTGCTATCCGCTTTCCGGATCGCAAGATCATTCAGGAAAAGTGCCCTTGTTGGGCCGATCCGTTTGCCTTCAAATAACAGGCGACATCACGCTTTATCGGCTTTTGGAGCAAGACTCTGCAAACGCTCAAGCCTTACTTTTTCTTTAAGTACCGTTTCGTCTTCGACACCAAGAGCAGCCGACATCATACGAGCAGCTTCTAAAGAGATTTGATGACGATCCTTGCCCTTCGAATTGATAACGGGCAGGACCGTCACTTCAACACCAAGACCGTGACTAAAAACAATGCGCTTAATCACAGTGAAAAGCGGCGTGTTGTCCACATAGGAAGGAATAGTGGTCCTTTCACCACCCTGCGTATATCGAAGGCAAACGGGCAGTACCGGCGCTCCCGATGAAGCCGCCACCTGAAAGAGGTTCGCGTAGAAGGGGCGCAGACGTTCGCCGTTACTCGTTGTCCCTTCTGGGAAAAAAAGAACGTTCGTACCTTCTTCGACGGCTTCTCGCATCATATTGCCGATTTCAAGCACCGCTCGACGGTTCTGACGATCAATAAAGAGCGTATCTACGCCCTTTGATATCCAACCGAAAACGGGCCAAGCTGCAATTTCTTTTTTTGCAACGAAGCGACAGGGAAGAACAGCATCCAAAACGAAAATATCGGCAAAAGAGACGTGATTGGCACAAACGAGATAGCCTGGACCGTCTGGAATGCGCCCGTTAAGCGCACGTTCGTCGGGAACTTTGCCCTTCATTGTGAAGCGAATGCCGAGTACAGCGAGCGCCCAACGAGAAAGGCGTCGAATCCAACGGGCTTTGCCCTTTCGTTTGCAGAATGGGAAAAGAAGGCTGAGAACGACAATGATCCCGAGAATAATCAGCAGGACGAGAAAGAGTCGCCAAATGCCAGTAAAGACTTTCACGCTGCATCCTCTTCATCAAAATACTGCTGCAGAATCACAGCCGAAGCAGCATCATCAATCTTGTCGCGACCGTGTTCGACCATCACAGAAGAAAAACGTTCATCAACCGTAAATACCGGTCGATGAAACCGTCCGCCTAACTGTCGAGCGAAACGTTCACAACGGGGCGTCAAATCGCAATCCGTTCCGTCACCATGACGAGGCACCCCTACGACAAAAAAGTCAGGAGTCCAGTCTTCAACCAGCTTTTCAATGGCCTTCCAACGCTCATCATTACTTTTGGCGTGAATAATCGTCAAGGGCTTGGCGGTCTTCGTCAGCGTATTGCCCATAGCAACGCCCGTACGTGCTAAACCGAAATCGAAAGAAAGAACGGTTCCTTCCTGCATGCTGTATGAATCTTCCCTTTTGCGTTGACAGAGCGCATCTGTTCACTTCAAGAAACTCCAAGATGTTGCAATTCTGTCAATCAATTTCTCTATAAGAGCGTATTCTATGTTCTCGGAGACCAAATCGCACGGTTGTGAATTGGCTTTTTCCTATCTAAAAATACAAACGAAGTAAAAAATGGTTGAAAACGTTCTGGACAAGCTCACCGAACTCTTCACTAAGGGCAAGGCCGACTTTCGGGTTCTTCATCACACGGCAGGTGGACAGTCGAGTGCGTCTGTGGCCGCCATTCGCGGCACCGAGCTCGGTCAGGGGGCCAAAGCTCTTTGCTGTACGGTGAAGGGCCCAGGTAAAAAGCGTCAGCACGTCCTTGCTATTCTCCCCGCCGACATGCAAGCCGATCTACCGAAGATCGCCGAAGCCGTCGAAGGTCGCCGCACAAATCTTGCAAGCCCCGCCGAGGTAATGGAATATACAGGTTGCATTTTCGGTGCCGTGCCGCCCGTAAGTTTTCACCCTGAGCTACAGATTATTGCCGACCCAACACTTTTTAAGCGTTATAACGAACTCGTTTTCAATGCTGGCCAGCGCGATACGTCAATTTTTATTAAGACCTCCGACTATCAGCGAATCGTCAATCCCAAGATCTGGGCGTTTGCAAAAATCCCCGAACCCATTGACGAAAAAACGGACAAAGAATAATTGAAAAAGCCTCGAGTTCCCGATTCGCTAAAATTATTTAATCACCTTCTTTTTCTACATAACTGATATGAAGATTTTGCTCACAGGCGGCATGGGATTCATCGGTTCTCATACCGCGACCGTTCTCCTTGAAGCAGGTTACGAAGTCGTCATTTACGACAATCTGTGTAATTCCAACGCCTCCGTTCTCGACAGTCTCGAAACCATCACTGGCAAACGCCCGAGTTTTGTGAAAGGTGACATTCGTGACCTCACCGCCATGACTGCTGCGCTTACGGGAATCGATGCCGTGGTTCACTTTGCCGGTCTCAAAGCTGTCGGCGAATCTGTTGCTAAGCCGATTGAGTACTACGATAACAACGTACACGGCACTCTCGTTCTACTTGAGGCCATGAAGAAGACGGGAGTCAAACGTTTGATCTTCAGCTCCTCTTCGACCGTTTACGGTACCCCGACAACACTGCCTCTCACGGAAGAATGTCCCACGGGCACACCGACCAATCCCTACGGCCGCTCTAAGCTTCATATCGAAGAAATTCTTGCTGACGTTTGTATTTCCGATCCTGATTTCAGCGCAGTCTGCCTCCGCTACTTCAACCCGATCGGTGCTCACGAATCAGGCTTAATCGGGGAAAATCCGAACGGCATTCCCAACAACCTCTTGCCCTATGTTGCTCGTGTAGCGAGCGGTACTCTCGAATGCCTCCGTGTCTTCGGAAACGACTACCCGACACCTGACGGCACCGGCGTTCGCGATTACATTCACGTGATGGATTTAGCCGAAGGTCATGCGAAGGCTCTTCCCTATGTGCTGAACCACAAGGGCTGGATCGCCATCAACCTCGGCTGCGGTCGCGGTTACAGCGTTCTTGAAGTTGTGAAAGCCTTTGAAAAGGCTAGCGGCCGAAAGGTTCCCTATCAGATCATGCCACGCCGCGACGGCGACATCGCCGCCAATTGGGCTGATCCCAAGCGCGCATTCGAACTTCTCGGTTGGAAGGCTGAACGCAATATTGACGACATGTGTCGCGACAGCTGGCATTATGAAGCCAAGCGCTCGGGTATCGAGGCATAAGTCACCAGACAGCACCTAATCTGCAATAGTTATCCACGGCCGATCTTCGATCGGCCTTTTTCTTTTATGTATTTGATATTTAATAAGTTTTCTATGACGCTACTGTAGTTACCCACAAGGCCAAAATAGTCTAATTTATCTTTTCCACAGACTTATCCACACCCTCTTTCCAAGATGAAAAACTGGCAAAACGGCTGTCAACAGTAGGGGCGAGACGACAGTTACAGGGACGTATCCCATCGTTAAGTGCTGTGCCGCTCATAGTTTCATAGGCACGCCGACAGAGCGAAGCTTTCTCGTTCTCCCCTCTTTTCTCAAAAGACATCTCTGCCCGACGCAAAAGATAGTTCGCCATCTCGAATCGCGACACATAATCACCCGACTCGGCGTAATGAATGACCCTAACCCCATCAATCGACCAAAGTGTATTCAAGGATGACACTGTCCAACGAGCAAGTGCCCCTGCTTCCGAAGGGGTTCCCCACTGATTATCGACAACCGTTAGAGACGCACCTTTCAACGCTCGCGCAAGAATGGCGGAAACAAAATCCTTTTCGCCTGAATGGAGCCAGCCTACACGAACGATCGCACCGCGTGCCCCCGACTTGAGAAAAGCCTCTTCTCCAGCTAACTTGCTTGCCCCGTAAACGCTCAAAGGCGCGGTGGCATCCGTTTCGCGCCAAGGGATATTTCCTTCGCCCGAAAAAACGTAATCGGTCGAATAATGCAAAAGCGGAATGTCGAACAGACGTGCGAGCTTTGCAAGAGTCCCGACACCCGTTGCGTTGACAGCAAAAGCTTCCTGCTTATGTGTCTCAGCCCCTGTTACATCGGTCCAAGCCGCCGCATTGACAATCACGTCGGGACGCAGCCGAACGACGCGCTGAACCAACGCGCTTTCGTTAGTGATATCGGCCTCGGTATGGCCCAAAGCAGTCACACTCAAGCGCTCGGACAGGTACTTTTGAAGCTCTCGACCGAGTCGACCTCTCGCTCCCAAAAGAAGACACTTCATCAGCGACTCCCTTCAAGAGCACGCTTCAAATATGGAGCGGTGATACTCTCTAGTGACTCAGCCACAGTTTCCGGCGTTCCTGCGCCAACAATCCTGCCCCCCGCTTCACCACCGTCGGGACCAACATCCACGACCCAGTCGGCCGACTTGATCACGTCAAGGTTGTGTTCGATCACGACCACGGTATTCCCCTGAGCCGTGAGCTTATGCACTACGTCAACCAACTGGGTGATATCGTCAAAGTGAAGTCCCGTCGTCGGTTCATCAAGGATGTAGAGCGAATCGCCGTTTTCAGGACGGGCTAGTTCGGCAGCAAGCTTGATACGCTGTGCTTCACCGCCCGAGAAAGTGGCAGCGCTCTGTCCTAGGCGGATATAGCCGAGTCCAACGCTTTCAAGCGCATTAAGAATTCGAACGATCTTCGGATAAGCCTCAAAAACCTCTTTAGCTTCGAGCACCGTCATATCTAGAATGTCAGCAATACTATAGCCCTTGTACTTTACTTCCAACGTTTCTCGGTTGTAGCGTTTGCCATTGCAAACTTCGCAGGGAACATAGATATCCGGCAGGAAATGCATCTCCATGCGAATCATCCCGTCCCCCTGGCAGGCTTCGCAACGTCCTCCTTTAACATTGAAACTAAATCGACTTGCCTTATAGCCTCGTTCACGTGCAGTCTGCGTCATCGACAAAACTTCACGAATTTCAGAGAAAAGTCCTGTATAAGTTGCGGGGTTAGAACGCGGACGCGTACCAATCGGCGTCTGATCAACGGCCACCACCTTTCTGAACGCAGTCCAGTTTTCAATTGTTCGGAAAGGCAAAGACGGCTTTTGCGCATGATGAATGAGCTTGGCCATCTGCGGATAAAGCGTCTGTGTAATCAAAGACGATTTGCCAGAACCGGACACCCCCGTCACAACCGTAAAGAGTCCTATCGGAATTTCAAGGTCAACGTTCTTAAGGTTGTGACCACTCGCTCCCAGGAGTCGGAGGAAACCCCTTTCTGGCTTTCTTCGTTCTGACGGAATGGGTACCGAGAGTTTCCCCGAAAGGTAGCGACCCGTTAGCGATTTTGGATCAGCAATAACTTCATCAGGTGTCCCAGCAGACACAACCTGACCGCCTCTTTCGCCTGCGCCCGGCCCCATATCAATGAGGTAGTCGGCGCGTCGAATAGCATCTTCATCATGCTCAACCACGACGAGTGTGTTGTCCAAATCGCGAAGCCGGATAAGACTGTCAATCAACCGATCATTGTCTCGCTGATGAAGACCGATCGAAGGTTCGTCCAACACGTAGAGAACTCCTGTTAAACCAGCCCCGACCTGACTCGCCAGCCGGATTCGCTGGGCCTCACCGCCTGAGAGCGTGACCGTGCGACGATTCATCGTAAGATATCCGAGTCCAACGTCTTCTAGAAACCCTATGCGTTTTCGGATGGTTTCGAGAATACGTTCTGCCACCACGCGATGCTGATCGTCGAATTTGAGGTGCGCAACAGCCTGCGACAAATCCGAGAGCGTCATGTCACCAACATCGGTAATCGAATAGCGTTTTTCACCATCGCCGATATATACAGAAAGAATTTCTGGACGCAGGCCTTGGCCGCCGCACATACGGCAAACGCATTCCGAGCGATAAACACCAAGACCTTCACGGATACCCTTGCTTTGATCGGCATCCTTCCACATTTCTTCAAGACGAGTCACTATCCCTTCAAAGGGCGGAAGCATGTGGCGACTCACATCATTACCGTAAAGGATGACGTTTTTCACTTCTGCGCTAAGGTTGCACCAAGGCGTATCAAGCGTGAAATTGAATCGGTCAGCTAAATTTCTCAGCCGATTGAGATTACTCTGATTGCGACGGTCCCATCCAGGGATTGCTCCCGCCTCGAGCGATAACGCAGGATGCGGTACGACTTTTTCGACATCGAACTCGCTCGCGACCCCAAGCCCCTTGCAGTTCGGACAACACCCCTTGGGATTATTAGCGGAGAAAAGACTTGGTTCAAGACGAGGGACTGTATAGTCACAGTCTGGACAGGCATAACGATTGCTAAAGTCGAAGCTTTCGTCTTCGTCCATCAAAACTACTTTCACACGACCACCCGACATTTGAGTGGCAGTTTCAAAGCTTTCTGCCAATCGGGAGCGCGAATCGGTCTTAACGGTCAGTCGATCTACAACAATTTCGACACGGTGCTCTAGCCCGTCGTTCAATCCCAACGGCACATCGAGCATTTCGACTTCGCCGTCAATGCGAAAACGCATGTATCCCGCCGAAAGAGCTTCTCTAAAAAAGCTACGCCAATCAACGGAGGCGCTTCGTTTTGCAGGTGAAAGGATCATGATCCGGCGCCCTTCAACTCGAGCTATCGTTTTTTCCACCATCGACGCAATCGTATCAAGCGAAAGTGCACGATGGTGCATCGGGCAATATGGCACGCCCGCGCGAGCAAAAAGTAACCGGAAGTAGTCGGAAAGCTCCGTCATTGTCCCGACAGTAGAACGCGGGTTAGTACTTCCTCGCTTCTGATCAATGGCGATAGCAGGCGAAAGTCCCGTTATTTCATCCACGTCAGGACGTGGCATAAGATTGAGAAAATTACGAGCATAAGCCGACAAACTTTCCACATAAAGGCGCTGTCCTTCCGCGAAAAGCGTATCAAAAGCGAGCGAGCTCTTCCCGCTCCCGGAGAGCCCTGTAATCACAGTCATTTTGCCGCGTGGAATCTTGACATCCACCCCTTTGAGGTTGTGCATTCGTGCACCGATTATCGAAATAAAGTCCATCTGTCGCCTTTTCTACTTTCTGTGCCTTGCGAACACATTGATACCCGTTCGCATATCTTCAGATTGTAGACATTCGGCATCAAAAGTCAGAACGTTTGGACTATTACAAATATCAACAGCCAGTCTTCAGCCAGTGTTCATTTCCATCACGCATTCTTTTCCGCTACCAACGTTGATGCGGCGTAGACTGTGCTTTCTCTGTCGAAAGTGCGCCTCCAAGCAGATACCTCTCAAAGAATCCACTGACAAAACTCATGCAAGCCTCTCAGACTCCAGAAGTATCACCAGGGAAAATGACCCCTCAAGAAAAGCATTCGAGTATCACACTGGCGAGCATCTTTGCTCTGCGCATGCTCGGTCTTTTTCTGATTTTGCCCGTCTTTGCCGTTTATGCTCGCCATCTTGAAGGCGGCGACAACGAATTCATCGTCGGTTTGACGCTCGGTATTTACGGTCTGACGCAAAGTATTCTCCAGATTCCCTTCGGCGCCGCTAGTGACCGTCTTGGCCGCAAACCCGTGATTGTCTTCGGTCTGCTCCTCTTTGCTTTAGGCAGCGTCATTGCCGCTGTCGGTGAAAACATCTGGATCGTCATGATTGGCCGAGCCATTCAGGGCGCAGGAGCCATTTCCGCCGCCGTCACGGCCTTCATCGCTGACAGCGTGCGCGAACGCGTTATCACTAAAGCTATGGCCTTTGTGGGCGCATCAATCGGCCTCACGTTTGCTTTCAGCCTGATTGCCTCTCCTCCACTCGCTCACCTCTGGGGGGTCTCAGGACTCTTCTGGCTCACAGCCGCACTGTCTCTCTCGGCCATTTTCGTGATTCTCAAGATCGTACCCGATGCCCCAAAAGCTCTACAACCTGTCGGCGAAGACCTAGTACACCAGCCTTGGCCTAAAGTTGTCTTCGATCCTCAACTCATGCGTCTCAACGCTGGGATTTTCTTCCTGCACTGCGTGCAGATGGCCGTTTTCGTGGTAATTCCTACGCGTCTCGTATCAATGGGCTTACCCGTCACACATCATTGGTGGATTTATCTCCCTGCAGTAATGATCGGTTTTGCTTGCATGGTGAAGCCCTTAATTTGGGCCGAACGCAACGCTCGTGTGACTGATCTTTTGCGCATCTGCGTCGTGTTGATGGGCGTTCTTTTCATTCTTTTCAGCTATCTCATTCACTCTGCATGGGAAATCGCGTTCCTGATGACGCTCTTCTTTATTTGCTTCAACATTCTTGAAGCAACTCTTCCGGGACTTATTTCCCGATCCGCCCCGAAAGCCGATAAAGGCCTGGCACTCGGCGTATACAACACAACACAAAGCTTCGGACTTTTTGCTGGGGGTGCTCTCGGCGGATGGATCGCACAAAATTATTGCGCCGAAGCCGTTTTCTTTGCTTCAAGTTTTGCTATGCTTCTATGGTTCTTGCTTGCACGCGGACTCCGGGAACCCGGCAGCCAGCACAAGCATGAAAAAGGTGAAGCAATCCAAATTTAATCCGATTTCTTTTATTTTTCAGTGTATTATGGCTTCCATCAATAAGGTAATCATCATCGGCAATCTCGGCCGCGATCCCGAAACCCGCTATCTCACCGACGGTTCCACGCCCGTCACGACTTTGAGCGTCGCTACAACGCGCCGTGTCCGTGCACAGGACGGTCAGTCCTACAACGAAGAAACGGAATGGCATCGCATTGTCTTCTTTGGTCGCACGGCTGAAGTTGCTAAAGATTACCTCCATAAGGGCAGTAGCTGCTATGTCGAAGGCCGCCTACGCACCCGTAAGTACACGGGCAAAGACGGTATCGAACGTTATGCCACTGACATCATTGGCGAAACACTCCAGTTGCTCGATCGTCGTAATTCCGATCAACAGCGTGTTGACGACAGTTTCGAAAGTGCTCCGCGCGCCGCTCGTCCGGCCCCTCAACCGCGTCCTGCCGCTCCGACTCCGCAACCCGCTCAAACGCCTGCCGCCACAGCTCAGAACCTTGACGATTTCGGTGACGACGTTCCGTTCTAGCCCAAAATCTTGTGTCGAAAAAAGGCCCGATTTAAATCGGGCCTTTTTCGTCTCTACGATTTGTCCTTATTCGTGACGTACAGCCTCAATCGGATCAAGTTTCGCAGCACGTCTTGCCGGAAAGAACCCGAACAACACACCAGTAAGCGCCGAGACGCTGAACGCCAGAAGGTTGATCCTCGGATCAAATATGAAGGGGACTTCCATCATTTTGGCAAGTCCGATCGACATACCCAATGCCACCCCAATCCCAAGCACGCCGCCCAAACAACCGAGCATCAGCGCTTCGATTAGGAACTGCATCAGCACCTCGCGTTCGAGTGCTCCGATTGCCAATCGGATGCCGATTTCACGCGTTCTTTCCGTTACGGAGACAAGCATAATGTTCATAATCCCTATGCCACCCACCAAGAGACTCACAGCCGCCACTGCAGCCAACAAGGTACTCATGATCTTTGTCGTTGAAGCAACGCGTGCCGCGACTTCGGCCGTATCGAGAATCTGAAAATCGTCGTCCTCACCTGCGGAGAGCTTTCGCTGTTCACGCAAAAGACTGCGAACGGCTTCTTTCAAGCGATCCCGATCCGACAATGGATTCACCGACATCAGAATTGCCTGTACGCGTGGCTGGCCGATAATGCGTCGCTGAACTGTACGAATGGGCATCAGTACCAAATCGTCCTGGTCGCCGCCCATTGCCGCCGTTCCTTTCTCCTTCAAAAGGCCGACGACTCGGCAGGAGAAATTCCCCGTACGAATCGTTTTCCCTACAGGCTCGTCATCTTCACCGAAGAGTTCTCGTCGGATAGTTTCGCCTATCACACAGGAAGAAGCCCCTGAGAGTAATTCTCCCGCTTCAAAGTATCGGCCCGAAGCAAGCTCACGGTTATCGATCAAAAAATAATTGTTGTCGGTCCCGACAATGCTGGTCTGCCAATTGCGCCCGTTCGCAACGATCGTCCTGTTACGGTTTACCTGTGGCGCGACCGAAACAATCCCAGCAATCTGTGTTTTTAGAGCCTCCACGTCGGCTAGTTTGAAGGAAGGTGCTCCCACCTTCTGACCAGCACCCAAACGAAGCCCCGGACGAACCATCAGTTGGTTGTTTCCAAAGGCCTCGATCTGTTCCTTAATAGCAACGGAGGCACCATTTCCAACCGTCACCATCGTAATGACGGCACTGACGCCGATCACAACCCCCAAAACCGTCAAAAGACTACGCATGGGATTGCGAAAAATCTGACGGAAGGCAAGTAGAAATGCATTTCCGATCATGCTGTCCTCCCATGATCATCACTCGTGACCATGCCGTCGCAGAATGTCAAATGCCGACGAGCATAGGTTGCCATCGCCGGTTCGTGCGTCACGAGCACGATGGTAATGCCGTCTTCGCGGTTAAGTTCCGTAAGCAACTCCATGATTTCCACACTTCGTGCGGTATCAAGACTTCCCGTCGGTTCGTCGGCAAGAAGAATCTTCGGGTTAGTCACAATGGCGCGAGCAATGGCCACACGTTGTTGCTGTCCGCCAGAGAGTTCGCTTGGCGTATGGCCTTCCCATTCGAGAAGTCCTACACGTTCGAGTGCTGCACGCGCTAAGCGACGACGTTCGGTCGCGGGTGTACCGCGATACAAAAGCGGCAGTTCGACATTTTCAAGCGCCGTAGTTCTGGCAAGAAGATTGAATCCCTGAAAAACAAAACCAAGATAATGACGACGCAAAAGCGCGCGCTGATCATGCGACAACTCTTCGACCTGAACGCCGTCAAGCACATAACTCCCCGAAGTCGGACGATCGAGTGCACCGATAATATTCATCGTTGTCGACTTACCAGATCCCGAATGCCCCATAATGGCCACAAATTCGCCTTCTTCAATCGTAAAGCTCACACCACGAAGGGCTTCAAAAGAAGCCTCTCCAGTCCCGTAGCTCTTTCGAATGTCTTTAAATTCGATCAATGGCTTGGTCATGATACGTTCTCTTAACGGCTCTTCCCAGAGCGATGCTGATCGATGATCACTTCATCACCTGGTTTGAGTTCGTCCGAAAGAATTTCTGTATGAATTCCGTCGGTTAGGCCTGTGAGAACCGTGATACGTTCGGGATTGCCGTTACGCAGAACGTAGAGCGTCTTTTGCTGTTCGCCGTGGTAGGTCGTTTCCTTAGCAGTCTTCGAAAAGAGCTTCGCACCGTGTCCCTGAGCCGCCATCTTGTCCCACATGGAGCGTTCGCGCTTCAGACGGGGGCTGTAGCGAAAAGCGGAGTTGGGAACGAGTAGCGCCTCATCTTTGGCGGACGTAAGAATCGTGGCTGACGCCGTCATTCCAGGACGCAACAACATGTCATTATTGTTAACGTCAAGGTAGGTCGTGTAGGTCACCACATTTTCGTTCGTCTGCGCTCCGAAGGCCACCTTCTTCAAGACTGCCGGGAACTGACGATCAGGATAGGCACTTACGGTGAAGTAAGCAGTCTGCCCGACCTTCACCACGCCGATATCGGCTTCGTCAACCTGAACTTGCAGCTCGAGTTCGCGCAAGTCACTCGCCAGAGAAAGAAGTTCCACAGCCTGCAAACTTGCAGCCACGGCATAACCCGGTTCTACGCTTCGAGCAAGTACAACGCCATTGATTGGGGACTTAATACTCGCCTTTTCCAGATCGTTCTCAGCTGTGAGAAGCGTCGCCTTTGCACTCGTGATCTGTGTCTGAGCAACGATTAAATCGGCACGATCCTTCTCAACTTTCGCCTCCTGCGCTTCTAGTTCCGTACGTGATGGCATCACGCCTTTAGAAAGCCGGTTCAATTCCTGCATGCGTTTTAGCTTCAAACGACTTTCGTTCAACGTGGCTTTAGCCTGCACAAATTTGGCTTCGGCGCTTTTCACCGTAGCACGAGCCTGCTCGACCTGAGCGCTCAAGTTCTTACGATCGAGTTCGATCAGCACGTCACCCGTTTTCACAGCATCGTTAACATCGACCGTTACCTCACGAACAATTCCCGAGAGTTCACTACCGATCGTGACCGTTCGCATGGGTTTCAACGTTCCGTCGGCTGACACAGTCACGCTCAATTCGTCGCAATGCACGGTTTCGGTCACATAGGTTACCTCCGCTTCAGCATTTGATGACTTCAAGACGTAAATGCTACCCACTAAAAAAAATGCGAGTACAAGACCACCCGCCACTCTGGTCCGCGTTATAAGGCCTTTGGGGGCAAGCAATTCAGCCAATTTTTCATTCTGATTTTTCATTATTCGGTCCTATAGCGTTATCGGACTTTTCTTGCCAAGCACCGCCCATCGCACGGTAAAGCATGACATATTGATTCGATCGTTCGGCGTTGTTCGCTATCAATGACTCTCTAGCATTCAGAAGAGCACTTTGAGCCGCGAGCATTGTGACGTAATCGCCCACACCCGTTCGATATTCCAGCGAAGCGTATTCATAAGACTTTTCGGCATACTCATTAGCTTTTAAGAGCCTCGCCTGACGACTCTCCGCGGAACGGATGCCTTGGAGAGCATTGTCCGTTTCTTCTAGAGCTCTCACAATCGTATCGACATAAGTCGACTTATATTTATCAAGCTCAGCAGCTACACCTTCTTCACGTGCCTGCAAAGAACCCCAATTGATCACAGGAAGAGACAAACTACCAATCAAACTAACAATTCCTGTTCCGCTTGCACCTAGAGTTCCTATCGATGCCGCCGTAGTTCCCAAAGAACCACGCAAACCAAGCGACGGAAAGTAGTCTTCTCGGGCTGCCTGAAGCTCCTTCGCAGCCGCTTCAAGGTTATGCAATGCGCTACGAACGTCATGACGCCTCATGAGTAATTTCACTGGGATTTTCACGGCGATACCGTTGGGAGCAATCGGTACGCCCGTCACATTATTAAGATTGATCCGATCGGCAGCCATGGTCGTTAAACGCGCCAATGCATTTCGATAGTTGGCCATTGAAAACTCAATTTCGGGAATGCGTGCACGAGCGGTTTCTAGTCGCTGCAGTGCGTCTTCTTTTTCACTCATCGCCCCCATACCTGATTCGGCACGCCAAATTGCTACTTCTGCTGTCTTTCGAAGATTTTCTTCATTCGCCTTAGCAATAGCGAGCTTTTCCTCAGCTACGCGGTAATTGATATAGGCTTGTGCCGTTTCAGCAGCTACCAGATTACGGGTATGTTCAAGCGTCATTTCTGCAGCAATCGCTCGTAAGGCTTTGGCATCGGCTCGAGCCCAGTCGGCCCCCGCAAGATTCAAGGTCCAATCGGATTGAAAATTTGCATCGTAGCCGTCCGTCGTCCTGTGGTTCTGACGGCGAACATCTGCACCGACACCAAGCGAGGCACCAGGCCAGAGCGTTGCCGTAGCTGCGATCTGCGAAGCACGGGCACTGCGCAAATTGGCAAGAGCACCTGTCACGTTGGGATTGACCTCTACAGCTCTCCGGATAAGGCCAAGTAAGACGGGATCGTTCCAACGTTCCCAAAAATGCTCGAGATTTTCTTCAGAACCAGAAACCGTAACACTCCAGGCCTGAGGCAGAGATTCATCTACGAGCTTGCTAGTATCAGGCATCGGCAGTGTACAGCCACTGAGTATCACCCCGAAAAGAGCAGCGAAAGACCAGTCAACAAAGGGGTTTTTTCGTTTCATACGCACGAAGGACAGGGGGGCAAAATAGAGTGATGCAAGTAGCTGGCAATGTACTACTTCCCCATTAGCCAAACTTTAAAGGGCACCTTTCTTTGCAAACTTTTTTGTCTATTTTTGTTAAGATGAGGTTTCCTCTTTATCCCATATCAGAACCTCTCACTTTCATGTACCAGCGTTCCAGTCGCCTTCTTCTTATCGACACGGATGCCGAGCTTGTTCCCTTGCTCGCCGACTTCTTTCGTCTCGAAGGATTTGAAACGTTTGCCGCACACAGCGAAATGGAAGCGCGGAGTTATTTCTATCAACAACCTTTTGATATTCTGATTACGGATATCGCCACGAATAGCTTCAATGTAAAAAAACTTCTGGCCGAACGTAAACCACTCGATGCCAAGAAACCCACCCTCTTCTTTTCCACGTTAGACGAAGTGGAAACCAAGGCGAGCTGTTTCGTTCAACCTAATGACACTGTCGTGCAAAAACCGTGCACTCCGAAAGAGCTCGTTGCCACCGTTCGTTCGCTCCTTTCTCAGACTCAAGTCATTCCCACGGTGTCCGCTCCTTTGATCATCGGGCCTCTCGTTATTTACCCGAGCACGCACACAGTCGAAGCTGACGGCATTCCGATGGAACTCACGTCTACAGAATTTCTCCTGCTCGAAGTACTTGCCAGCAAAGCGAATCAAGTTGTGCGCAAAGACGACATCTACCACAAGGTACTCGGCCGCGCTATGCATGCCAATGACCGTGCGATCGACGTTCACGTCTCCGCCATTCGGCACAAGCTCTCGACGATCCTCGATAAAGCCGTCACAATCGAAAGCATTCGCGGTGTCGGTTATCAACTCGTGGTTCGTTCCTAACATCTCTGTCCCTTCCCTATATTCGTCGCTCTCCTCTAGAAGAGCATCTCTGAAGGAACATTCGGGTTAACCCTTCTATAGCTCAAAAAATAAAAAAAGGCCGCCGTTCGCGACCTTTGTTAGGGTTAGTACCCAAACCATCTGCAGCTATTTAGCCAACAAGTTCCAGCAAATTATTTTATTTTCCACCAAAACCAAAAAAATTGCTAGTACTCTTTCGCACTCCTTCAATCACGATCAACTAAAAGCACGATATTAGGCACTTTTGCGTAACCACGTAGCACAATGGTTAAACCTTGTCCGAAAGAATTTCGTGACCCATTACAGATTAAAAGGAGTACAGCATGAGCAACTATCTGACCGAAAATCTCCGTACTATAGCCCTGGTAGGGCATGGTTCCTGCGGCAAAACTTCTCTGATCGAAGCCATGCTCTACCGTACCGGCATGATCCCTGAACTAGGGGATATTGAGCACGGAACCACGATGTGCGACAACGACGCGCTTGAGAAGCAGGTTCAACACTCGATTCGACTAGCCGTTGCACATATTGATACGGCAAAACCGGACTTAACACCGGTACGTATTCACGTTCTGGACACCCCGGGCTACCCCGACTACCTCGGTCAGGACTTGTCGGCATTGGATGCCGTCAAGTCGGTTTGTGCCGTAATTGACGCCACCAAAGGCGTGGAACTCCTTACCCGCCGCATGATGGATATTGCTAAGGAACGCAATCTCTGCCGTGTGATCGTCATTAACAAATTCGACGCTCCCGATGTTGATCTCGTAGGCCTTCTCGATGAATTGAAAAAGATCTGGGGACCTGGTGTTCTCCCGATCAACCTCCCGGGCAACAACCGCACGCACGTTATCGACTGCTTTGACTCCGATGACGGTGAAGCTGATATTCTCAGCGTTGAAGAAGTCCATCGCGCATTTATTGAACGCATCGTTGAAGAAGACGACGAAATGCTCGAACATTACCTCGAAGAAGGTAGCGTCGACCCGCGTAATCTCCACCCACTCGTCACGAAAGCTCTCCGCGAAGGCCACATCATTCCAGTGTGCTTCACTTCCGCCAAAAACCTCATTGGCGTTCGCACACTTCTCAATGTGATTATCCGTCACTTGCCGAGTCCTGCCGAAGCCAACGATTCACTCTTCGTTCACGAAGACGGCACTCCGTACGTCACACATCCCGATAAGGATGCACCTGTTGTTGCACAGGTCTTCAAAATCGTCAATGACCCATACGTCGGCAAGATCGCCATCTTCCGCGTCCACCAAGGTACGATCAACAAAGACGATGTCCTCTACGTTGACGGTATCAAGAAGAGCTTTAAAGCTAATCGTCTTCTCACTCTACAGGGTAAGACATCAACCGAAACTGACCGTCTCTGTCCGGGTGACATCGGTGCCTTAACAAAGATTGAAGAACTCAATTACGGTTCAGTGATTCACTCTGATCCAAAGTTGATCGATGTCCATATGCGTCCCATCAACTTCCCGAAGCCGATGTTCGGTCTCTCAATCAAACCAGCACGCCGTGGCGACGAAGCTCGTATGGGTGAGATCCTCGCAAAGATGCTCGCCGAAGACCCGACCATGGCCGTTGATCACGACGCCGTCTTGAACGAAACCGTCATTCGTGGTCTAACCGAAATGCATATTCGGTCGATCCTCGATCGTATGAAGGTCAACTTCAACCTCGAAGTCGAAACAGGCGTTCCGAGCATTCCGTACCGTGAAACGATTGCTGGCAAGGGCGAAGGCCATGCACGTCACAAGAAGCAGACTGGCGGTGCCGGCCAGTTCGGCGAAGTTTATCTCCGCATTGAACCGCTCGCTCGTGGTGAAGGCTTCCAGTTCGTTGATGAAGTTAAGGGAGGTGCCATTCCATACAACTTCATCCCAGCTGTTGAAAAGGGAGTTCGCGAAGTACTCGATACTGGCTATCTTGCCGGCTATCCGATGCAGGACATCCGCGTGACCGTTTATGATGGCAAACATCATCCGGTTGACTCGAAGGAAGTTGCCTTTGTCGCAGCCGGTCGCAAGGCTTTCCTTGACGCTCTATCGAAGGCTGCACCAGAAATTCTCGAACCGATTGTGAAAATTGACATCGTCGCACCTGACCACTACATGGGTGACCTCGTCGGTGACCTTTCGAGCCGTCGAGGTCAGGTCTCTGGCACCGACACGATTCCAGGCGGTCTGATGCAAATCACTGGGGAGGTGCCGCTGGCTGAACTTGACGGTTACGCCACACGTTTGCATGCCATTACTCAGGGCACGGGTAGTTGGTCAATGGAACTTGATTCCTATCGTCCGGTTCCTGCCGCTAAGCAGGCTGAACTCTCCTCGAAGTTCGAACGCAAGGAAGAAGACTGATTCTACTGAGTCCGTCTAGTAAAAAAAGGGCTGCCTTCAGGCGGCCCTTTGTCGTTCCCCCTACTTGTTTTCACACTTACGACTAGAACGCTATCAGTTTATAATTCTTCTTTTATTTTCATTCTTCGGTTACGGATACCATGCCTATCTACGCTTATAAATGCACGAACTGCGGCTTCGAAAAAGATTTCCTCCAGAAATTGAGCGACAAGCCCCTGACGAAGTGCCCCAAGTGCGGTAAAGATACTCTGGCAAAGGAACTCTCCGCCCCCGGCTTCGAATTGAAGGGTTCGGGTTGGGCCGCAACGGACTTTGCCGGCGGTCACAAGTCGCTCCCTGCATCGCACAACAAGACCGGAAAATAACTGAGCCCCTTTTCTCAGCGAGCGATTTTCGAACAATCAGTCGCTGATCCTTTCTCGAGCTGATCGGGACTCATAAACGCCCGTCGGGTTCGAACTTGTTTCGAGCGGCGTTTTTCTCGATTTTCCACCCCTGTTGGCGGTAAACTTACAGAATGTGAGTTGCCGTTTTTCAGAGGCAAATACTGTTTTTTATAAGGATGCGTTCCCGAACGCGTCCGGACAAATCAAAGTACGACTCGTTCCGTTCTTCGGAACGTCTCGTGCAGTCATCGCGCCAACCCGTTCGATGTTGGCCTTTTTATCGGAGCTTTTATGCGAACCGTTTATTCCGGATTGGTTGACGAAAAATACATTGGCCAGACCGTTACTCTTTACGGCTGGGTTCATCGTCGTCGTGACCACGGCGGTGTGATCTTCATCGACTTGCGCGACCGCGAAGGTCTCGTTCAAGTCGTTTGCGACCCCGATCGCCCCGAAGTTTTTGCTACGGCCGACAAGTGCCGCAATGAATACTGCCTCAAGGTCGTAGGCGTTGTTCGTGCTCGCCCGGAAGGTACGAAGAATGAAAATCTCATCTCCGGCGGTATCGAAGTCCTCTGCCACGAACTCGAAATCCTCAACGCGTCCGTGACGCCTCCGTTCCATCTTGACGACGACAATCTATCCGAAACAACGCGTCTTACGTATCGTGTTCTCGACCTTCGTCGCCCTGTCATGCAGAAGAACCTGCGTCTTCGCTATCGCGCCGCCATGGCTTTCCGCAAGTTCCTCGACAAGAATGGCTTCATCGACATCGAAACGCCGATGCTGACGCGCTCCACGCCTGAAGGTGCCCGCGACTACCTCGTTCCTTCCCGTGTTCAGGACGGTTGCTTCTACGCCTTGCCGCAGTCCCCGCAGCTTTTCAAACAGCTTCTGATGTGCGCCAACTTCGACCGCTACTATCAGATCGTCAAGTGCTTCCGTGACGAAGACCTTCGAGCCGACCGCCAGCCCGAATTCACTCAGGTGGATATTGAGACGTCCTTCCTTACTCAGGAAGAAATCCGCGACATGTTCGAACAAATGATCCGCGAAGTTTTCAAGGAAGTCCTCGACGTCGACCTGAAGAACCCGTTCCCGGTTATGCAGTGGGACGATGCCATGGCCAAGTACGGTTCCGATAAACCCGACCTTCGTGTCCACCTCGAACTCGTTGAAGTCACCGACGTAGTCGCCGACTCCAAGTTCAAGGTCTTCTCCGGTGTCAAGAGCCTCCACAACGGTAAGGTTGTTGCCATGCGCGTCCCTGGAGCCTGTACTATGCCGCGCTCCGAAATTGATGCGTACACGGAATTTGTCAAGATCTACGGTGCCAAGGGACTCGCCTACATCAAGATCAACGATCTATCCAAGGGTCGTGACGGTCTCCAGAGCCCGATCGTTAAGAACCTCTCCGACGAAGAGCTCAATACAATCTTCGAACGCACCGGTGCCAAGGACGGCGACGTCGTCTTCTTCGGTGCCGATAAAGCTAAGGTCGTTTGGGACTCCCTCGGCGCTCTCCGTCTGAAGATCGGTCACTCCGACTTCGGTAAGAAGAATGGCCTCTTCACGGCTGGCTGGCAGCCGCTTTGGGTTGTCAACTTCCCGATGTTTGAATACTCCGAAGAAGATCAGCGCTGGGTTGCTTGCCACCATCCGTTTACTTGCCCGCTCGACGGTCACGAAGATCTCCTCATTTCCGATCCGGAACATGCCTACGCCAAGGCCTACGACATGGTTCTCAATGGTTGGGAAATCGGCGGCGGCTCCATCCGTATCCACCGCGAAGAAATTCAGAGCAAGGTCTTCGAAGCTTTGAAGATATCCCCGGAAGAAGCCCGCAACAAGTTCGGTTTCCTCCTCGACGCTCTTCAGTTCGGCGCTCCTCCGCACGGTGGTATCGCCTTCGGTCTCGATCGTATTGTGACGATGATGTGCAATGCTGATTCCATCCGTGACGTGATCGCCTTCCCGAAGACGCAGCGCGCCCAGTGTTTGCTCACGCAGGCTCCTGCACCCGTTGAAGAAAAGCAACTTCGCGAACTTCACATTCGTCTTCGCAACGAACAGAAGAAGGAGCATGAAATCGCGGGCCAATAATCTGCCTGTTGATTTTCGATAACAGAAAGGGCCCTAGGGGCCCTTTTTGTTATCTATCAATATCTATTCGTCCGTCTTAGGCTTGATTGAAGGAGTTCTTCTCCTCCAGACTCTTACACCAGACGTCGTGCCAATCTTCACCTTCCGTATCGGGAATCTTCACTTCGATCGCCATGTCCGGATAGTTCCGGCGCATGCGATACGCAAGCTCCCAAGCGGCCAACTGCCCCGTGAAACTTCGGTCGTTATCGCCGAAAATCACAAGCTTTTCTACGCCCTCCGGCAATCTGCTGATTTTGCCAAATCCATTAGCGCAAATTGCGCTCCAGACAGGTAAGTCAAAAAGAAGCTTAGCGGCGACCGCCGTTTCAATACCCTCAGCGATACCTAGCACCTTGCCGACGGGAAAAAGTCGGATAAGGCCATTTTCACCAGCACTGGCGGCAAGTTTCTTCTGCGCCGACACAGGTGCTTTTCGCCCATCCTGCGTGAGATAGGTGCGATGCAGACTCACCAATCGCCCTTTCTCGTCTGTAACACGCGCCACCATTGCAGGCCAGCGCTCGTGTTGAATGGTATCGCCAACTTGCGTCTCCCAATAGTCAAGCAAAGGATGACTACGCAATTCACTCGAGAGCGTTTCGTGACCTCGGATGAGTTTCCTGCTCATGAGATATTTCTGAACAGGGTTCTCTTTAGAGAGATCGCTTAATGGTTTAGCTTCACTCCAGAAGAGTTCGAGTTTCTTTCGGCGTTCTACCTCTATATCAGCAACGAATTGTGTGCGAGGCTTTTCCTTCTTATCAACGAGAATCGGCGGAAGACCCAAAGCACGCTCGAGATAGTTGAGCGTCTGCACAAAACCCTCGTGACGCCATCCTTGCAAAAGTGCAATACCGTCACCGTGTCCGCAACCGCGACAATACCATCCGCCGCCCTCTTCTTTTTTAAAGAAAGTAAAACGATCTCGACCTCCGCAAAGTGGGCAGGGACGGTTAGGCTTTCCCAATAGTTCGGGTGGAATACCGGCATCGACCAAAATGCGTAACCATTGACCAGCGGTGGTCCGTTTTATACGTTCGATACGGGCTCGAAATGTCTCATCCCTCATTAGTCACCTGCTCGAATAGAGATTAGATAAACTTGGCTATCAACGGTTCCAGAATGGGTCTCTGTCGCTTTCCCAAGGATCGATTGTATAACCCACTTCGGCAACGGTTCCGTCAGGTAGAAATTCGTACCAACAAGCCATATTGAAGTGTTTATCTTCTTTGAAGCGATACATCCAAGCCGAGCGGTTCTTTAACCTGAAAAACGACTTCTGAGCCGGCTTTCCGAAGAGTGCCCAAACATCGGCCTTTTTGTGAATGCCTGGTTTAATCTGGGAAAAATGAGCACGGTTAAGCACCTCTTCGTGCCTCACTACTCGACCGTTACGATCGAAAACAACCCACCAGACCTCCTGACCGTTGCCCTGAAAGGAATAGACCCAACGCCAACCATCGGGTAGGGGTACTTTTACATCCGGAGTTCCGAGCGCGTCTTCAACAGCTACCTCAGTCATCCCCGGATCCATCAGCTCGGGATGTGCGCAAGCAGTCAACATCAGCACTGCGACCGATGACATAAGGATTGCCTGCGTTTTACTTAATAAGGACATCATCGCCCTCCGTTTTTGCCTTTCGACTCCTCGGGTTGTGTTTTTTCAACATAGTCGCACTCGAGTTGCTCAATCAATCGGTGAAATTCGGCCTTGATCGCCTCTTTTCCACAACCGAGCAAGACAGCATCTTCATACATTTCCTGAAGGAGAACTGTAGCTTCTTTCCAATTTTCGTTGAGAACCTTGACACTCTCCGTACAAGAGACAACCGAGCCGTCCACTCGATTCCATGTTTTAGGCGCTTCTATCTCCATCTATTCTTCCTAGTTTTTAGGTTGCTTATCAGCAAAAACCGTTGCTAAATCGACGGGCGCAATCACACCGCGCTCGGTGATGATACCTGTGACAAAGCGGTTGTGCGTGACATCAAATGCAGGATTGGCTGCCGCTTCTTCAATAGGTGCCAATTCGACTGTGAGCGGATTTCCACTACGATCAAGGCCCTTGACACCTAGCACTTCGGAAGCCGAGCGGTTTTCAATTGCGATTTCTCGCTTACCGTCCGTCATATGCCAATCAATCACTGAAGAAGGGGCAGCAACATAAAATGGCACTTCGTTGTCGTTCGCAGCCAAGGCTGTGAGATAGGTCCCGATTTCGCTCGCAAAATCGCCACGACGCGTCATATGCGAAGCGCCGACGATCACAAGGTCCACGTCCCCCTGTTGCATGAGCTGACCGACGGCACCGTCGACTACGAGCGCATGAGGCACGCCCACCTGACGCATTTCCCAAGCAGAGAGCAGCCCCTGGTTGCAGGGACGGGTTTCTGTCGTCCAAACATGGAGCGGAGTTCCCTGTTCGAAAGCCATGTAAACCGGTGAAAGAGCCGTACCGTAGTCGACCGTCGAGAGCCAACCACTGTTACCGACCGTCAGGATGTTAACGGGACGACGAATCTGCGCATAAAGATCAGCAATCAAAGACTTGCCAGCATCGCCGATGGCACGGTTGGTGAGAACATCTTCCTGCGTCATTTCTTCCGCAAGCTTGACGGCGGCGGCGAAGCGCTTAGCTGACTCACGCGGCACAAGCGTCGAATACATGCGATGCACGGCACAGGCGAGCGAGGCTGAAGTTGGACGAGCCGCCACAATCACTTCGGTGGCTGTCTTGAGGGCTTCATTGGAGGGATTTTCGAGAGTAGCAAGCACCATAGCCCACGCGCCAGCAATACCCGTGAGCGTTGTACCGCGCACTCGCATTTCACGAATGGCTTCAACACAATCACGCCAATCCGTCAAAACAACTTTTTCGAAACGGAACGGCAATGATGTCTGATCAAGAATTTCGACGGCCATGCCACCGTCAATCGAGCGAATACTTCTTGTCGGTTCACCGTAGACTTTCATGTTGCCTCCTTCGTACTGCTCTTTTACTGAAGAGCGGAGATGGAAAAAACACCTCTCTTCATCCTCACGATTACCCTCATTCATCTCGCAAGTAAGGCCTATTCATGTGGACGTCGGTTCGGTACGCGGTTATGCTTAGAATCGCACCCCATAATATGAGTTTACTTATTTGTTGACGTTTCCGCTTGTTTAGCGGTCAATAATGCTCAAAAAGACATTTCGTCTCACGCTCAAAGTAATATGCAGTCACCTTATCGTTCTTCATTAGACTGTGCGCTCAACCCACAGAGTATTGCCGTAATTGGCGCCAGCGACCATCCGCTCAGTCGAGGTTCGTTCATTTGGAAAGCTGTCGCCGGATCTGCGCTCCTCTCGAATGCATGGCCCATCAACCCGAAGTACAAGTACATTGGTGAACGTCCTTGTCTGCCAAACATAAAAGATATCCCCGGCACGATTGACCTTGCCGTCATCTCCCTGAGAGCGGATCGAATCGAACAAGCGTTGCAAGATGTCTGCGATATCGGTGTTCGAGCCGTTCTAATCACCCCTGACGAACAGCAGTATTCAAGCGACCCGTTGTGGCTTGCTCGCTTACAAAAGATTGCTGCTGATGCTCAGATTCGCCTTATCGGTCCCGATTCTCTCGGCTTCATGAACCCGAAAGCCAAAATCAACGTAAGCTACTGGCCGACGCTGGCACGCTCAGGCAATATCGCCTTTATCACTCAATCGGGAATGATCGCTGGGGCTTTGATCGACTATGCACAAGAAACCGAACTGGGTTTCTCGGGGCTCATCAACACGGGAGCGGCTGTCGACGTAGACCTTCCAGAACTCATTGACCATTACGCTAATGATCCAGATACACGTGTTATCGCTATTCATCTCGAGGGACTTCGCAATCCACGTGCTTTTTATTCCGCCATCAGCAATGCCGCACGAAAAAAGCATGTCGTCATTCTCAAAGCTGGGAGCGACCCTTACTTCGCAGCCGACCGTCTAGCGAGTTTCAAGCTCGGCTGCGATGCTGGTCGTCATGATGCCTTTGTCGCCATGGCTCGCCGCGCTGGTGCCGTTCTGATCGACTCCTTTGAAGAATTTGCCGCCGCCGTTGCCGCGTTCTCAACGAACCGATTACCTCGAGGAAATCGCTTAGCCGTCATCACCAATGGTTCGGGCTTCGCTGCTCTAACGGCCGCCGCTGCCAACGACAGAAATGTTGACTTACATGGTCTCTCAAACGAAACAATAAGTGCCCTTCAAAAAGCCTACCCCTCGGCTCAGATTGCCATCAACCCGATTAACGTCGGCACAACCGCTCCGACTCAACGTTACGAAAAGACTCTGCAACTCGTCCTGCAGGATTCCATGGTCGACGGCGTCGTTGTTGTGGTTGCTCCCGGCCCCGTTCAGACGATTCAGCCAACACTTCGTGCCTTAGTCAATACAGCCGCCACTTCGTTCAAACCCGTCATTACGGCCTGGATCGGCGACCGCGTCACACGGAATGTTCGACGCCAGTTACTGTTACTGCCAAATGCGCCTATTTCGGCCGTGCAATCTCCCGTGGTAGCTGCCCGTGCTTTCGGTTATCTGGCCAAACGCACACGTCTGCTATCAGACATGCATCACGAACCTGGTGAATGGTCACCTTCCCCAAGTGAAAAAAAACTGAAGAGTGCCCGTAGCATTCTCCATTACGCCCGTCAGAATGATCGTTATATTCTGACATTAGCTGAAACTTCTCTTTTACTTGAACAGTTCGGCATTGCAACAGCACCCTTTCTAATGGCTAGTTCGCTTCACGAGGCGCAGACGCATGCCGCAAATCTTGGCTGGCCCATAGCCCTAAAAGTACAAGCTCCCGGTCGCAGTCATCAGTCCGAAATAAACGGTGTGCATCTTGATCTTAGATCCGAGAAAGATATTGAACGCGCTTGGCATGCGGTTGACTCCTCGATTCGCTCGATGGTACCGCCCACTCCAATTACCGGTGTGATCATTCAAAAGATGGTGCCTCATCACGCCCTTCGAGAACTACGTCTTTCCATCACGGTCGACAATGTTCTTGGGCCCGTCATCGAATTTGGTGCTGGCGGTCTCGGTGCGGGACTCTATCGCGATCAAAGCGTGGCGTTACCCCCTCTCAAAATGCAGGAAGCACTCAAACTCCTGCAAGAACCCCTGATCTCACGCACCTTCAGCGACTTCCGAGGCCTCCCGCCCGTCAACACCGACGAGCTCGCCCGTATAGCCTGTACGCTCTCCGAAATTGCGACTTCAATTCCCGCTATTCAGACGCTCACACTCGATCCGCTCATTTGGACGCAGGAAGGCTTTGTTACACTCGACGCATCCGTGCGCCTTTCCGACAAGCCGCTCGAACCCGATTCCACATACAGCCACATGACGATCCGTCCGGCACCGCGAAATGCAGCCGAAAAGGTCGCCACTCGCGCCGGAATACTCGTTCTTCGTTCGCTTGAAGAAGAAGACTATCAACGATACAGCGCGTTCCTCTCCCGCCTTTCCGGGGAGTCTCTCTACTTCCGGTTTCAGACGAGTACTCAGTTGCCGACGGAACGCATCGTTGAACTTTGCAAAATCGACTACAGTCGAGAAGCGGCCTGGATTTTGGTTGACGCCGAAGGTGCCGTGCGCGGTGCAGCTCGCTGGCATACAACCGAAATAGCTGGTGAAGCCGAGTTCGGTATCGCCGTCGAAGACGACTGGCAAGGTAAGGGCCTAGCCAGCCAGTTAATGAAGAAGATCGAACACTCTGCTCTCGCGCTCGGCCAAACTAAACTCATGGCCTATGTATTACCCAATAACGAGACCATGCACGGTATGTTGGCCCACCTTGGCTACGTACGTCAGGACGCTTCTTTTTGGGTGAAACATCTCGCGGACGCCTAGTCCTTATAATCCACAAACGTCCCTTTTTTTCTTTTTTAAGGCATTTTCATGGCTATCTTGGCTAATACCGAATTCGGCATTCTCCGACTGACCATCAGCCGCCCGCAGAAACGCAATTCGATAAACTCCGAAATGTTCGACATGCTCACCGACGCACTGGCTGCCGCCGCTCGCGATACAGACGTTCGCGTCGTCTTGCTCGAAGGTGACGAACACATTTTCTCTGCGGGTGCCGATCTTGAACAGGTTTCGAAAAATCCTGAAGAGGTTGATCGTGCCGCTGGCGCTTTCTTTGAAGAATTGCAGAACTTCCCCAAACCCATCGTCGCTCGCGTGAACGGCCCGGCCGTCGGTGCCGCCTTCGCCATGTTGCTTTACTGCGATATGGTCTACGCTTCCGAAAAAGCGCTCTTCTCAATCCCAGCAGTCGCTCTCGCTCGCACACCGCGTTTCGGCACTGTACCGATGATGTGTGCCGCGGCCGGTCACGTTCGTACGGCTGAAAAGCTTCTGCTCTCCGAACCCATTACGGCACAAGAAGCTTTCGACATGCACCTTCTTACCGCTGTCTTTGATGACGACACGCTCTCAAATGCCGTTGCTGCCAAAGTAGCTCGCCTCGCCGTTCTCCCGCCAGGAGCCGTTCAGGCGACGAAGACCCTTCTGCAACATGCCCGCGAACTTCGTTTGCAGGGTTTTGCCGTTGCAGAACGTAGCATCTATGACCATCAGGCTGAAAGCGGTGAAGCGCACGAAGCGCTTGATGCCTTCCTGACCGGCCGCAAGCCCGTTTTCAAGAAGCCTGAAGAAGGTTAAGCACTTCTTTAGTGCGCACCTAAACGGTGCTCCGTGCACTAGTTTTATTCAACGCCTGAGGAGGCCACGCGCCGATTTTCCTCAGGCGTTTTTTCTTTTTTCGGCGCTTTTTATTCTCGCAGAAGGCTTCTTCTTATTTTTCACTTCTCGATGAAGTTTTGGCACGAGCTTTGCTAACAATAAAAGTAAGTCCGACGAATCGAGCGAGAAATAAACTTCCCGCCCAACGTCCATCCTTAACCAACCTTTTATTGGCCGCACATTCACTCACCAACAGCCCTATCAGAGCAGAGGAGTTTCACATGTCCATTACACGCCTTCTCTCCGGTCTTTTTGTTGCCGGTCTTATTGTTTCCTCGTCCGTTTCGGCTGCCGAACTCACAGGGACGCTCAAACGTATTAACGATAAAGGTAGCATCACACTCGGCTATCGCGAGTCCTCAGTTCCGTTCTCTTATCTTGATGCCGAAGGGAAACCCGTCGGTTATGCCTTTGAGGTCTGCAAAGCAGTGGGGGAAGCGGTGAAAAAAGAGCTGAACCGACCCGACCTGAAGGTCAATCTGCAGGCTGTAACGAGCGCCAACCGTATTCCACTCATTCAGAACGGTACAGTTGACATCGAATGCGGTTCAACAACAAATTCAAAACTCCGTCAGAAGCAGGCTGCTTTCGGCATCAATTATTTCGGCATTCAGGTAACAGCCGCAGTCTGGAAAACAAGCGGCATTGACAAGCTCACGGATCTCAACGGCAAAAACGTAGCCGTTACGTCTGGTACTACGTCGATTTCACTTTTAAAAAAGCTCGAAAAAGTAGCTGGCATCCGCATGCGTCTTCTCATGACTAAAGACTTTGCCGAAGCCATGCAACTTGTTGCTAACAAGCGAGCCGATGCCTTTGTGATTGATGACGTACTTCTCGCCGGTCAGATTGCCAATCTGCCCAATCCCGACGACTTCAAAATCATCAACGAATCGCTTTCTAGTGAGCCCTATGCCCCGATGTTCGCCAAGAACGATCCGACCTTCAAGACGCTTGTTGACAGAACGATCCGAGACATGATCCGTACGGGACGCATGTCGGAACTCTACGAAACCTGGTTCCTGTCGCCGATTCCGCCTAAGAACATCAATCTCAATTTTCCGATGAACAAAGTTACTCGAGCGCTCTTTGACAACCCAAATAGCGAAGGTATCTGAGTCTTAATCAACTAATTCAAGAGGTCGAGCGCGAGCGTTTTTCGCAACTGCCCGACCCTTTTTTATTCTTTTTCCCGTTATGAGATATCGTCATGGCTCTCAATATGACTCTAGAAGCCCTATTGGACACTTCGATCCTAAGCGATGATCCTTGGTGGTTTTACCTTCTCGAAGGGGCGGGTTGGACGATCGTACTCGCGCTCTCTTCATTTGCACTCGCCCTTTTGATCGGCATCGTTATCGGCACGCTCAGAACTTCACCGAACCGCTGTATGAGGTTCTTCTGCGAAGCATGGATCGAACTCTTTCGTAATATTCCACTCATTGTCCAGATCTTTCTTTGGTACTTTGTTCTTCCGGAACTGATCCCCGCTTACAAGGCTTGGATGACGGCCGCCGATCCCATTGAGAGCCAATTTTTGTCGGCCTTTCTCTGCTTGGGGCTTTTTACCTCCTCGCGTATTGCCGAACAGGTGCGTGCCGGAATTTCGTCAATTCCTGCGGGACTACCAAATGCAGCCAAAGCTCTCGGCTTCACAACGTTTGAACAGTATCGCTATGTGATCCTCCCGATGGCTTTTCGCCTGATCTTGCCTCCCTTGACAAGCGAATCGATGAATCTCGTTAAAAACACGGCCGTCGCACTCACGATCGGACTGCCAGAACTCACTATGCGCGCCAATGAAATGGGCGAAAACACTTTCGAATTTTTTGCAGCATATCTCTGGGCAACGGTTCTTTATATCGTCATCGCCATTGCTGTCAATCGACTGATGCACTGGGTTGAAACTCGCAGTGCTATCCCCGGTTTCATTACGAGCAAATAGGAATGATTACCATGATGTTCGATATTTCTTCGATTACAAATAGCTGGGATTTCATCCTTAACGGTGCAGCTTATACTCTGAAACTTACACTGATTACGACCGTTGTCGGCCTCTTTTTAGGGACGCTCCTCGCTCTCGCACATCTCTCGACGAAGACGTGGATTTCTAGACCCGCGAAGTTCTATATCAATCTGATGCGTTCCGTTCCACTCGTATTGGTGCTCTTTTGGTTTTTCCTTCTGATGCCGGAAGTACTGCGGATTCTATTTGCACTCGAATATCCAGTTCCAATCGGTGCCGACATGACTGCGATCATTACTTTTTCGCTTTTTGAAGCCGCATATTTTGCGGAAATCATGCGTGCAGGCATCCAGTCCGTGAAAAAGGGACAAATTTTTGCCGCATACGGACTTGGTTTATCCTACACTCAGACAATGAGCTACGTCGTCCTTCCACAGGCCGTCCGTAACATGCTTCCGGTGCTTCTGACTCAGACCATCATTCTTTTTCAGGACACCAGTCTTGTATATGTCATCAGCGGCAACGATTTCATCGGAGCCGTCGCCAAGATCGCGCAACGTGACGGACAGCTCGTTTTGATGTACTCTTTTGCTGCTCTCTGCTACCTTGCCGTATCCTTATCACTTTCGCTGCTGATTCGTCGACTGCAGTCAAAAATGGATTTGGCATTGGTACGCTAACGGCTCAAATAAAAAATTCATACAAAGGATATCCCCCATCATGGCAATGATCGAAATTAAAAACATCAGCAAGTGGTATGGCAACTTTCAGGTGCTCAAGGACTGCTCTGTTGAAGTTCAGAAAGGCGAAGTAGTCGTCGTCTGCGGCCCGTCCGGTTCCGGCAAATCCACCCTCATCAAGACTGTCAACGCGCTCGAACCCTTCCAGAAGGGTGAAATTTTGGTTGACGGCGTGTCCGTCGGTGACCCTAAAACCAACATGCCTAAGCTACGCAGTCGCGTTGGTATGGTATTCCAACACTTCGAACTCTTCCCACACCTTTCGATTCGTGAAAACCTTGTTCTCGCCCAGATGAAAGTTTTAGGACGCAACCGCGAAGAAGCAACCGAACGCGGACTGAAACTTCTTGACCGCGTCGGACTTCTGAAGCACGCCGACAAGTTCCCCGGCCAGCTCTCTGGTGGTCAGCAGCAGCGCGTTGCCATTGCCCGTGCCCTCGCAATGGACCCAATCTGCATGCTCTTTGACGAACCGACCTCAGCTCTCGACCCGGAAATGATTAACGAAGTGCTTGACGTAATGGTCCAGCTCGCCAAAGAAGGCATGACCATGATGTGCGTTACACATGAAATGGGCTTTGCCCGTAAGGTTGCCGACCGTGTCATCTTCATGGATGCCGGTGAAATCATTGAAAACCTGCCGGCGAAGGAATTTTTCGAATCCCCGCATACGGAACGCGCTCAGCAGTTCCTTTCGAAGATTCTCCAGCACTGATAAACAGCTCAGATCCTTCGTTTTCTCAAAAGCCCCGAATTTCGGGGCTTTTTCATAGCTGAAAACGAACAATTTGCTTCATTTCCAGCTAACGCGTATCGCCTCTTTTCGTTATCATTAATAGATTAATTTCGTTTAAGGACATCCGACATGCATTACACACTCGATGCCGAAACTGCCGTGCAGTTGGGCCGGGAAGTTTTGACGCAAGAGGCCGCCGCCCTGACTCATGCCGCCGCCGAACTCGGGGAGGAATTCGTCAAGGCTGTTTCTCTCTTATTGAATTGTCGGGGCCGACTGATAGTCTCCGGTGTTGGCAAGTCCGGTCACATCGGCCGCAAACTAGCCGCCACCTTTGCTTCGACCGGTACACCTGCTTATTTTGTGCATGCAGCCGAAGCTGCTCACGGCGACCTCGGAATGATTACTGCCGCCGATGCCGTTCTCGCCATTTCCTATTCGGGCGAAACTAATGAACTGCTCACCATTGTCCCCACGCTCAAGCGAGAAGGCGCTACGCTCATCGCCATGACGGGAAATCCCGAATCAAGCTTGGCTCGATATGCCGATGTGCACATTAACTGCCATGTCAAGCGTGAAGCCTGTCCGCTCAATTTGGCGCCGACGACGTCGACCACGATGACGCTCGCTTTAGGCGATGCACTCGCCGTTGCCTGTCTTTCTGCCAAGGGATTCACCAAAGAAGACTTTGCACGCAGTCATCCAGGTGGAGCTTTGGGTCGTCGTCTTCTCATTCACGTTCAGGATCTCATGCGTACCGGCGAAGATATCCCATCCGTACGTCAATCCGTTACGGTTCTCGATGCCGTACGTGAAATTACGGCAAAGCACATCGGGATGACTAGTGTAGTTGACGACAACAATCGCGTCGTAGGCATCTTTACAGAAGGCGATCTTCGCCGTCTCATCGAACGTGTGGGCGACATTCGTCAGATCGTCATCGGCGACGTGATGACTCGTACGCCGAAAACCATCGCGGCCAGCGAACTCGCGGCTGCTGCCGTCAAACTTATTGACGAATCACAGTGCAACCAACTTCTCGTCGTTGACGAAGAAAACCGCCTCATCGGTGCCGTGCATACGCACGATCTGATTGCGGCTAAAGTTCTTTAATTCCGAAGAAGAGAGAAAGTCATGACTACGGTGGAATCTCGCGCCGCTCGCGTACGCATGCTCGTTCTAGACGTTGACGGCGTTCTGACTGACGGTGCCGTTAACATTGCTGCCACGGGCGAGCTCTATAAGCACTTCAACGTTCGTGACGGTCTAGGCATCAAAATGCTACAGAAGGCTGGTATTGAAGTCGCTATCATCACGGGACGCACATCTCAGATCGTTGCTGAACGCATGCGCGAACTCGGTGTGACGCGTGTCGCCCAGGGACAGCGCTTCAAGACAACCGCCTATGAAACGCTCTTAAAAGAAACAGGACTGACAGATGCCGAAGTTGCTTACATGGGCGATGATGTCCCGGATCTGCCGCTTCTTATGCGCGTAGGGCTTGCAACGACACCTGCCGATGGTAATCCAGCTCTTCTCAACTACACGCATTGGCAGTCCCGCAAAGCGGGCGGCGCAGGGGCCGTTCGAGAATTGACTGAACTCATTCTTACATCTCAGGGTGTGTGGGATAAACTTGTCCATGACACTTATGTTCTGGGCAAATAATTTCTTGCCATCCGACACCTTTTGGTAATTTCACGACTTTATTCGAGTATCCATGGGCCAACGCAGACTTGTCATTCGCGACCGCATCACTGCCATCATCGGAGCCACACTCCTTTGCATGTTGGTAGCCAGTAGCTATTACTACTCGATTCAGACTCAATACGAAGGCTTGAAATATGTCCCGAGCGAAAGTAGCCCCGACTTCCAGGCCAAAAACGTGATGCTCACGAGTTTTGATAAGAACGGAATCGCCTCCGATCGTCTTTCAGCGTTCGAAATGAATCATTTTTCTGATGGACACATGAACGCGACCGATGTTCGTTATTTCTCGTTGAACCCCGACAAACCGCAACTCACCCTCAAGAGTGAACGTGCTTGGAGCAACGACGATCTGGAAACGATTGAATTGGCTGGCAACGTAACCGTTACACGTCGTGCGGATAAACAAAGTCCCGAAATGTATTTCAACACTGAATATATGAGGACCTACCTTGACATTTCCAAACTGGAAACCGACAAGCCGGTTCTGATGCGTCGTGGCCCCGACGAGTTCAAAGCCAAGGGCGGTATGTCCTACGACAACATAGGGCGACAGCTAGAATTGAAAGATCGTATTTCAACGACCTTCCACCCGAATACCCGGTCACCTTCGCTCCCTTTTAATTGATTGATCCAATGAGAAAGCTATTAATCTCCCTTTTCCTAGCCGCTACCATTTCGAGTCCTGCTCTAGCGCTCGACACCGATCGCGATCAACCGATTGAAGTGACCGCCGACCGTTTCAACGGCGATGAAATCAAGCAGACTGCTATTTATTCCGGCAACGTCGTCGTGACGCAAGGTTCCATGCGCCTGACGGGGGTACGTCTCGAGTTAAGCATCACACCCAAGGGTTACCGTCACGTCGTTATCACCGGCCAGCCGGCTCACTTCAAGCAGCAACGCGATCAGAAAAAAGCACATATTGAAGAATGGGTTCATGCCGATGCCAACTGCATCGTTTATGACGAAGAAACTGACACTGTTACGCTCACCGAGAATGCATCTCTTAACCGCACAGAAAACGGAATCAGTAAAGACATGACGAGTGGCGAACGCATTGTTTATGACATGCGCAACGCCCGTTCGAACGTTCAGGGTACAAAGGGGCAACGAGTCACTACGATCATCGCTCCACGCAAGAGTTCGGAAAAGAACGAACCGCGTACCGGAACTTCTCTCTCTAGCTCCACCAAGCTTTCTACGTCCAAGGATTAAATCGTGTCCGAATTCACTAACGAACAAACCGTTCACACGTTGGAAGCCGACGGTTTAATGAAACACTACGGCTCTCGTCAGGTTGTCAAAGGCGTCAGCCTTAAGGTGAAGTCCGGCGAAGTCGTCGGTCTTCTCGGTCCAAACGGTGCCGGTAAAACGACCACTTTCTACATGGTAGTAGGCCTAGTTAACGCTGACAATGGTACGATCAAACTTGACGGTGAATCGATCGTGCACATGCCGATCTACAAGCGAGCCCGCATGGGGCTCTCCTACCTTCCTCAGGAAGCTAGTGTCTTCCGTAAGCTCACGGTAGAAGACAACATCCGTGCCATTCTTGAATTGCAGACGGACGATGAAGGCAAGCCACTCTCGAAGGATGAAATCGAAAAAAGTCTCAACAACCTTCTAGACGAGCTCTCGATCGCACGACTTCGCACCGACCTTGCCATGTCGCTCTCGGGAGGAGAACGTCGTCGTACCGAAATCGCTCGCGCCCTAGCTGCCAATCCGCGGTTTATCCTACTCGACGAACCGTTCGCCGGTGTGGACCCGATTGCCGTAATTGAAATTCAACGTATCGTTCGCTTCCTTCGCGAACGCAACATCGGCGTACTCATTACCGACCACAACGTCCGTGAAACGTTGGCGATCTGCGACCATGCCTACATCATCAACGACGGTCGCGTCCTCGCCTCTGGCCAACCAGACGAGATCATCAATAATCCCGATGTTCGAACTATCTACCTCGGGGAAGACTTCCGCATGTAAGATTCTATGGAACCGAGACTCAACGTTCTGCTCAAGCAGCATCAACAACTTTCGCAGGAACAAATCCAATCCCTGCAACTTCTGCAAATGACGTCCGTTGAACTTCAAGCCGAAATTGACTTGATACTAGACAACAATCCCCTGCTCGAACGAGAAGAGTCTCTGACCGAGGTTGACGAAACCTCGATCTCCAAAAATTCCGACAACGACATTCAAAACAGTTCGGAAGAAGAAAATTCTTCCGAACCGGAATTGCCGCTCGAAGCTATGTACAACGTCTGGCACGTCTCTTCGAGTGAAACCTCACCAATTGAGAATATCGCGGTTGAAACGAATTTCCGCGAGGATCTCCTCGAGGATCTGCGTTTTCTCTCCTACAGCCCTCGTGACTCATTTTTTATAGTCTGTTTGATTGAAGAATTGGACGACCGAGGCTTCCTAACGACACCACTTGACAATATTGCCCGCGACTACGAACGCATTGCAAAAGAATCGAGCGTTCACAATGTCTCTCTGGCCGACTGGAAATTAGCTCTTCGGAGACTTCAAAGCATGGATCCTCCGGGCATCGGCGCCGTAAATCCCGTTGAAGCGATGATTCTGCAGGCAGAACGACTCAATAAGAACGGTCTCATATCCGACGAAATACTTACAGTCATCGAAAAGATCCTTAGAGAAGACCTTCTCGAACTTGCGCGCCACAACCGTAAAGCGCTGATTAAAGACGCTCATAAAAAGTCGGAGTTACTTGACGAGGTACTTGCTGTTCTCTCCAAGCTCAATCCCTATCCGATTCGTAAAACATCTCATACACCTCAGTACGTTCAACCAGACATCATTATTCTTCGGCACAACAACCAATTCGTTGCCAAACTCCCTACAGGGCTTTATCAGGACGTGCGATTGAAAGACAAAGACGAAGCTCGCGAAATCTCGACCAACATCGGTCAGGCTCTCGCCTCACGTTATTCAGACGAAGCTCGAAGCTTCATGCGCGGCTTGCTCGCTCGTCAGGAGACTTTGCAGAAAATCGGCGACACCCTTGTACGAGAACAAAAGGCGTTCTTCACTGACGGCCCAACGTCTTTGAAACCCTGGAAAATCGGAGATCTTGCCACAGAACTCGGCATTAATGACTCTACTGTCTCGCGTGCTGTGGACGGCAAGTTCGTCCTTTGCCAAACCGGCATGTATGAACTGCGTTCGTTCTTTTCAACAGCTGGCGTTAAGAGCGGTGATCCGAGTCAACTCTCTGAGGAACTGAGCCGAGCTCAGATCAGCGCACTAATTGCCAAGCTCGTTGCCAACGAAGATCCGGCAAAGCCGCTCACCGACGACGCACTTTGTACAATACTCCAAGCAAGAAACATTGAGATTGCCAGAAGAACAGTTGCAAAGTACCGTGAATTGGTTGGAATCCCTAGCGCACGTGTCAGAAAACGTCATTGATCCCGCAATTCTCGTCAGAGTTCGGTACACTCGAACTATCCAATTATTTCCGAGGTTTTTCCTCGGTCCATTATTGTATGAATCTCATTGCTCCGTTAATCACCCTCGAAACAGTTCGCCTTAACCTTGACGTCGTTAGCCGCAAACGCCTTTATGAAGAAGCTGGTCTGGTGTTTGAATCGTCTGCTGGGATCTCCCATACTGCAGCCTTCGACGCCCTCATTGCGCGCGAACGACTCGGGTCGACTTGCGTCGGGGGCGGTTGCGCCATTCCTCACGGCCGTCTCGCGGAAGTCCCCGAGCCTACAGTCGTATTCTTGAGAACCAAGGAACCGCTCCCTCTCGACGCTCCCGACGGACGTCCTGTTCAACTCTTCTTCTGTCTTCTTATTCCCAATGACGACAACGACCAGTATCTGAAGCTTTTACGAGAAACCGCCGCCATTTTCTCCGATAAGAACATGCGTCAGGCTCTGTTATCTGCCAAAACCGAAGTAGAAGTCTGCGAACTTTTTCACAGCTGGGTTGCACCCGGAGACATCCATTTCGAACAAGATTTCGAAGATAATGAATAAATGAACGGAAAGCGTTTTTATGCGTGTATTCATCATTTCGGGACTTTCCGGTAGCGGTAAGTCTATCGCCCTCAAACAACTTGAAGACAGCGGCTTTTTCTGCATCGACAATTTGCCGGCGACTTTCCTAGTCCCTGTTGTGGCCGATTTGAAGAAAAAAAACGTCACAGCCGCTGCGATCGCCATTGATGCCCGCAGTGAAATTGACTTCACATCAACGCTTGAAGCCCTTAATCAGCTCGCCGTTGACGGTGATGATCCGCGCATTTTGTTCCTTACGGCTTCAACAGACGAACTCGTTCAACGCTATTCGGAAACCCGCCGCCGTCATCCGCTCTCTCACAGACTTTCCATAAAGACTCAAACTGATACCATTTTGAGTCTACAGGAAGCTATTGAATTCGAACGTCAGCTCTTGGCGCCTCTTGCCGAACAATCGAGTCTCCTAGATACCACGAACCTGATGCCTTCGCAGCTTCGCAAATGGGTAAAGGATTTCGCGAATACCCGCCAGACACATATGACGCTCGCCTTTGAGTCTTTCGGTTTCAAGCACGGGATTCCAGTTGCAGCCGATCTGGTTTTCGACGTTCGCTGTTTGCCGAATCCTTATTACGATCCGGCTCTTCGTCCATTTACTGGCAAAGATGAACCTGTCGCCGCTTTCCTTCGCGAAAAAAAAGACGTTCAGGACATGGTCGGGGATATCGAACGCTTTATCCGCAAATGGCTACCAGCCTACATTGCCCAGAACCGTCATTATCTAACGGTCGCCATCGGTTGCACCGGTGGTCAGCACCGCTCAGTTTACGTAGCTGAAGAACTCGGCCGCCGATTCAGAGATCACAACGGCGTCATTGTTCGCCACCGGATTGTTGATCAGGGAAATATCATCGGCACAGAAAAAGCTGCCCAAACTCACTGAAGCTCCGAGAGAATCGGCATCATTCGACGATAATTTCTGATATCTTCGAGAAGCCTCGCGATAGGTGTTGGCATGCCAACCGTACCGTCATTTTCGGCCACAATCCAAAGACCATCTGCTGGGAGCGCGTCTTTTCGAACGTCAACTGCAACAGCATAAATCAACACGCGATAGTGAGTAAAGTCGTGAACCAGCGTGTCCATGACTACACAACGTCGAATAACATCGTCCGACAACCCGCAAAGGCGAGGAATCCTCTCTCGGTCGGGTTCCTCTTGCGTTTCTGCCGTGAGAGGAAGCCACAAATCACGCCAAACGCCTTTCTCTACTTTTTTACGAAGCCAAACTTCGTCACCCGAAAACGGAAATACAACGGCGAGATGCCTTACGGGGCGTTCGCGTTTTTTCTTCTTCGCCGGATAGTCGGCCACACGATCAACCTGAAGTGCTCCGCAAATATCCGCCATAGGACAGCCCTCGCATTTTGGGTTTCGCGTACAGCGAAGAGCCCCTAGGTCCATCAGAGCCTGCGTATAGGCAGGCATATCGTCAGACGCAGGCAAAAGGCTCTCTGCCAACGACCAGATTTCTTTTTTAAAAGCAGTGTCTGCAGTTGATCCTTCCACTAGGAAGATTCTTGAAAGAACGCGTTGCGCATTTCCGTCCGCCATCACCGCCCGCTCGTTGAACACAAAAGAAGCGATGGCCCCCGCCGTCGATGGACCAATGCCAGGAAGTTCAGCAAGTCCTTTGGCCGTAGGTGGACAAACACCACCCAAATCGTTCACGACAACTCGAACAGCCTTCAGAAGGTTCCTTGCTCTTGAGTAATACCCGAGCCCTGCCCACAAAGCCATGACCTCATCATCAGCAGCCCGAGCGAGCGATTCAGGTGTCGGATACTTTTCTATAAAGGCATTGAACTTCGGAATCACGGTCATTACCTGCGTTTGCTGAAGCATTACTTCGGAAAGCATGCGAGGATACCACTCGCAACTCTTTTGCCATGGCAGATTGTATCGACCGTTCGCGCGATACCATGTCAGGAGTCTGGACGTAAATTCTTCCTTTGCTTGGGACATATGTCGGTGCTCTTGCTGTTCTAGTACACTAAGAACTTACAATACCTTATTTATATCTTCTTTTTCGGCAACTCTGCTTCATGCCCGTGTCTTTCTTCACCAAAACCACCGTTGCGATCTGTTCCGCACTTTGCCTTCTGAGCGCTCAGGCAGCACAGGACAAACCTGCTGACGAGTCCATCGCCGACACTTTGGCCGACGTTATCTCCGCCGATGTTGCTTTACATCGTGGAATGCCGTTGACTGCTTATCGCTATTACAACGAGGCACTTGATCGCACGGGGAATGCAGACATTGCGGCGTTGGCTTGGCACGCAGCTATGCAAACGAACGACACCGAACTGTTGCTCATTGCTGCGCATCGCTGGATCGAACTCGATCCCGAGTCGGAAATGCCACACCAGACCATCCTTTTGAATGCTGTTCAAAACGGCCATCAGGAAGAATTCCTAAAAGAATTAGCGTTGATGTACCGCATCGCCGAAGATAAAAGTGACTGGGTTGTCCGCGTCACAAAGGCACTTGCCCGTCAGTCGAGTAAACTTCCCTTTGTTGAAAGCGGACTCGAGCCCTATTGGGAAAAAGAAGCTGACAGCGCTCAGGTACAAATTGCCATCGGTATCTTCCGACAGACTCAGGGCAACCTCCCTGAAGCGTGCCGCTCGGCTGCTCGTGCCGTCGAGCTTTCGCCAGACGATGAGAAAGTCGTTGCAGCTTCAGCTGAAATCTGCTGGCGTCACGACAAGAAACAATCCGAACAAATTCTCGTTCGTTTTCTCCATAAGCACTCGGACAACGCACCGATCGCACTCATCTACAGCCAGGTACTCGCTCGCACGGGACACTCTGACCGTGCACTCTCCGAAATAAAAAAAGCGGTCCGTAACGCTCCCGAGGATCCGGCCATTTTGTTGAATGCCGGTATTCTTGCCTTCGATTGCCGATCTTATGACCTCGCAGAGGATTACCTCAATCAGTATATTGAAGCAGCCCGCAACTTCAATCCTGAAATAGATCTCTCGTCAAATGACGTTTGGACGCGCCTGGCTGATGCTGCGCATCTAGCAGGCAAACACACAGAAGAAGCCGGCTACCTCGCCAAACTGACGACTGGTCCACTTGCACCAGATGCTCGTATCCGAGAAGCCAATGTGCTCGTCGAACTTAATCGTCTTGACGACGCACTTGAGTTGCTTGAAAAGGCAAGCATTGATTCGCCGAAAGATGCGTCGCTTTTCCGTACAACGCGCGCCAAACTGTTGATTGCCAACAACCGCGCTAATGATGCCTTGGCAATGATGCAAGCCGAGTTGCTCAAAGACCCCGACAATGTCGCAACGCTTTACGACACAGCCATGACTGCCGTTAATCTCAATCAGCGCGACTTAGCCGAAGGGTATCTTTTAAAGCTTCTCGAACTCGCCCCCGATCATATCCAAGGCAACAATGCCTTAGGTTACATCTGGGTTGTCGCCAATCGAAATCTTACCGAAGCAAGAAGCTTGATCGAACACGCCTATCGACTGGCGCCGGCTGATCCATATGTTCTCGACTCCATGGGATGGCTTTGCTTTAAGGAAGGCCGCTACGATCAGGCTGCCGAATTTACGATCACGTCTCTCAAGAAGCTCTTCGATATCGAAGTTGCCGGTCATTTGGTCGAAATTCTCTGCAAAGGCGGCCGTGTTCAAGAAGCCAAAGACTTTTATCTGACACTTCGTCAGAAAACGCAGGACGATCCGCGAGTCATCGAAATCGGTAAGAAACTCGGCTTGGAAAAGAAATGATTACGCGCCGTTCCTTACTCACAGGCGTAGGTAGCTTGGTCCTCTTGCAACTCGCTGGCTGTTCGACGGTCAGTGTCGAGCCCGATCTTCGCTTTGCAACGCGCGGACGTTTCACGCTCGTTCTCACCAACCTCTCTGGCGAACGTGAGAATCTAAGTGGAAATTTTTCCTTTAAGCGCACAGATGTCTTTTCAAGGCTCGACCTCCTTACGCCCTTAAATGGCATTCTCGCCCGCATCGAACTTCGGGATGGCATGGCTTCTTTCTCGAAAGATCTCAATGACGCTCCCATTACCGCACCCGACATAGAAACACTTATGGAGAGAACCGTCGGCTTCAGTATGCCCGTCGAAGCGTTTGAAGAGTGGGCGCTCGCATCTAATACGCCCGAAGGCTACGGCTGGATCGTCCGAGTTATGAAACGCGAAGCCGGCCGTCCCAAGATAGTTCGTGCCGAACGCCGCATTGCTCAGGGCTCGGTTCGTATAACCATCGTATTTGATGAGGTTTTCCATTGACCGTTTTGAACTCTGCCCTAGGACTTTCGGCTCCTGCCAAACTGAATCTTTTTTTGCACGTGATCGGTCGTCGTGAGGACGGCAAGCATCTTCTGCAGTCCGTTTTCATTCTGCTCGATATCCACGATACGATCGACATTTCCACACTCGAAGAAGACATTATTGAGCGAACCGGTGATGTCATCGGCCTTCTGGAAGACGATCTCTGCGTACGTGCAGCTCAACTCTTAAAAAACACGTTCCGTATTCGCAAAGGGGTTTCGATTCACCTCCAAAAACGGATTCCTTCGGGAGCTGGTTTAGGAGGTGGAAGTTCCGATGCCGCCACCGTTTTGATCGCACTCAACCGTCTCTTCGGGCTAAATCTCTCTCGAAACAATCTTATGGCTCTTGGAGAAAAATTAGGTGCTGACGTGCCTTTCTTCATCTGGGGTAGGACAGGCTTTGTTGAAGGAATTGGAGAAAAAATTCAGGCCGTCTCTGTTCCAATCTCAACCTACGCCGTTATTTGGCCTGGAGTCGGAATTTCTACTGCCAAGATTTTTGGGGCTCCGAACTTGACAAGAGATACCGAATCTATGAAAATAACCTCCTTTTCAGGTGCAGTCCAAAACCAATGGCCGAAACTATACGGTCGGAACGACTTGCAACCTGTTGCTCAAGCGCTTGAGCCCAGAGTCTCGGAAGCTCTGGAGATGCTCGCAACTTGTAGCAGCCCGCGAATGACGGGTTCCGGAAGTGCGGTTTTCGGTATACTTCGTACTGACAACCCGACACCTTCCTTTATGGAAGCGTTGCCGGACCAATGGATCGGTTTTACGACCAAGTCGCTTGTTGAGCATCCGCTCTACGATTGGCTTGACGAGTAGAAAACGGCTAGGGGTATAGCCAAGTTGGCCTAAGGCACCGGATTTTGATTCCGGCATTCGAAGGTTCGAATCCTTCTACCCCTGCCAATTTTCTTGCAGAGAACTGTCATGGGAGGTGATTTTGTTCCCCTCCCATTTATTTTTGTTACCGTCCTGTGTTATTGTGACGACGATTTGTCGGACGGTCGACAAGTGATTTTGGAGAACTACCGATTTCGATCGGTGTACCTCATTATTGTTAACTGCGAGAGCGCAAGCCCCCGCCTACACGAAAAGAGCTTAAATCATGGATTCCAAGGCTACGGAAAGTATGATGGTCTTCACGGGTAACGCTAACCCGAAACTTGCTCAGGCTATCACCGAATACCTCAACATTCCTCTTGGCAAGGCTGCCGTCAATCGCTTCAGCGACGGTGAAGTCGCGGTTCAGTTGCTTGAACCTGTCCGCGGTAAGGATGTTTTCATCATCCAGCCAACCTGTGCCCCGACGAACGATCACCTCATGGAACTGGTGATCATGGTTGACGCTCTTCGTCGCGCCGCCGCTCGTCGTATCATCGCCGTAATTCCTTACTACGGTTATGCTCGTCAGGATCGCCGTCCGCGTTCTACTCGTGTGGCCATTTCCGCCAGCGTTGTTGCCAACCTGTTGCAGTCTGTTGGTGTTGATCATGTTCTCACGATGGACCTCCACGCCGACCAGATTCAGGGCTTCTTCAACATTCCGGTTGACAATATTTACGGTACCCCGGTTCTTCTTCAGGACCTCGTTGCCAAGAACTACGACAACCTCACGGTTGTTTCGCCTGACGTCGGCGGTGTCGTTCGCGCCCGTGCCCTCGCAAAGGCTCTTGAAACCGATCTCGCCATCATTGACAAGCGTCGTCCGCGTGCCAATGTTGCCGAAGTCATGAACCTCATCGGTGAAGTCAAGGATCGTACCTGCATCATCACCGACGATATCGTCGATACAGCCGGCACGCTCTGCAACGCTGCTAAGGCTTTAAAGGATCGCGGCGCCAAGCGCGTTGTTGCTTATATTACGCACGCTGTCCTTTCCGGCCCTGCCATCGAACGTATCACCGAATCCAGCCTCGACGAACTCGTGGTAACGGATACGATTCCGTTGTCCGAAGCCGCCGTAGCTTGCCCGAAGATCCGTCAGGTCACGACGGCCGAAATCTTCGGCGAAACTCTTTCGCGCATTGCGCACAATACTTCCGTGGCCGATTTGTTCGCGGAATAATTAAACCCTTTCCTGCAGTTGGTCGCGATTGCAGGAATCTTTTTACCTATATTCAGGAGTAATCCAATGAAAGTCATCGCCACCACGCGTAACACGCAGGGTTCGGGTGCGAGCCGCCGCCTTCGCCGCGCGGACAAGCTGCCCGGTATCGTTTACGGCGGCAACACCCCCGCTACGCCGATCGAACTCGAACACAATCCTATTTTCTACGCTCTGCGTAAGGAAAAGTTCCACGCTTCGATCCTGACGATGGAACTCGACGGCAAGGAAGAACTCGTCGTTCTCCGCGCTTTCCAGTTGCACCCCTACAAGCCGCAGGTCATGCACATCGACTTCCAGCGTATCGCCGCTGACGAAAAGGTCACGATGCGCGTTCCCTTGCACTTCATCAATGAAGAAGAAGCCCCGGCCGTTAAGCTCGACAAGAACCTTATCAGCCATGCTGTTTCCTACGTTGAAGTTACCTGCTTGCCGAAGGAACTCCCGGAATTCATCCAGGTTGACCTCTCTGGTCTTACCACTGGTTCCACCTTCCATGCTTCCCAGCTCGTCCTTCCGGAAGGCGTTACGGTTCACAACAAGACCGGCGAAGACTTCGCTGTCGCTTCCGTTATCGTGAAGGCTGAAGAAGAAATCGCTGGCGACGAAGCCGCCACCGAAGAAGCTGCTACCGAAGCTCCGGCCGCCTAATATTGGCTGACTATCAGACTTCTGACTGATCTGTCTAACCCGCAGGGAGTTTCCTTCCTGCGGGTCTTTTTTCGGTTATACAACCTGAATTTCCTTTGAAGACTCTTTTTCCGCGTCTTCAGACGAAAAAATATTTTTCGTCCCTTCTCTTTGCCGTTTGCCCCTTTCAGAAAGTTCGTGCTGGTTATGTGCGGGGAAAAACAGGCTTTAATCATCCCAGGTATCACTCATGACCACCTTTATCGATCTCGGACTTTCCGAATCCCTTTCCAACGCTTTGACCGAACTCGGCTTTGAAGAACCTACGCCGATTCAGACCGAAGCCATCCCTGCCCTTTTGACGGGTGCCGACGTTCTCGGTCGCGCTGCCACAGGTACGGGCAAAACCGCTGCTTTCGCTCTTCCGCTCCTCGAACGTCATGTTCTCAATCAGGATGCCGAAGAACCCCAGATTCTGGTTCTAACCCCGACTCGTGAACTCTGCCTGCAGGTTGCCGAAGCCTTTCACAACTACGGTCGTTTAGCTAAGATCGTTGTGACGCCAATTTACGGCGGTCAGGACTACAGCCGCCAGATCCGCGCCCTCCGCCGCGGAACGCACGTTGTCGTTGCAACGCCGGGCCGCGCACTCGATCATATCCGTCGCGGCACGCTCAATCTCGAAAGTATCAAGGCTGTCGTTCTGGACGAAGCCGACGAAATGCTCGACTTGGGTTTTGCTGACGAACTCGATGCCATCTTCGAAGCTATTCCGGAACACGTTCAGACGGCTCTCTTCTCTGCCACACTGCCTCCGAGAATCGCCAAGATTGCCGAACAACATCTCCACGACCCGATCCGTATTACGATCGCTCGCGAACAAACTGCCGAAGGTGAAGCTCCACGCGTTCCTCAGATCGCCTACGTTGTCGGCCACAATTACCGCACGACCGCTTTGGGTCGTATTCTCGACCTTGAGGCCCCAGAACTCGCCATCATCTTTACGCGTACTCGCATGGAAGTCGACGAACTCACGGAATCCCTCCGTGCCCGCGGCTACAGCGTTGAGGCTCTTCACGGTGGCCTCGATCAAGCTACCCGTGACCGTGTAATGAAGCGCGCCCGCGGTGGTCAGGTCGACGCTATCGTTGCCACCGACGTTGCTGCCCGCGGTATCGATCTTGAAAGCCTCACGCACGTGATCAACTTCGGTATTCCCGCGTCCTACGAAACCTACGTCCACCGTATCGGACGTACGGGTCGTGCCGGACGTACGGGTACCGCCATTACGATTCTCGAACCGCGCGAACATCGTCATCTTCGTGCTATCGAAAGCATCACGAAGTCCCGTATCGAACTGCGTAGTGTGCCGTCGGCTACCGACGTTCGTGCCCGCCGTCTTGAAATCATGCGCGGCTCCCTGACTGAAATCCTCGAAAAGGGCGACCTCGACCGCTTCCGCGTCATTGTTGAATCTCTCTGCGAAGACTACGATCCGTTTGATGTAGCCGCTGCAGCTATCAAACTCGCCCAGGAAAATGAAGGTACAAACGACGACAATACCGAAATCCCTGCTTACTCTCCGTTTGAACGTCGTCGCGACCGTAACAACCGCAGCGAACGTAGTGATCGCGCTCCGCGTCGCGAACGTCGCACACAACCAGAAGAAGGCATGACGCGTCTCTTCGTCGGTGCTGGTCGTGACCTTGGAATTCGCCCGTCCGACATTGTCGGTGCTATCGCCAACGAAGCCGGTATCCCGTCGAAGTGCATCGGTGCAATCGACATTTCCGATCGCTTTACGATCGTAGAAGTCGAATCTGACCGTTCCGAACAGGTTATCGAAGCCATGCAGGGTGTACGCTTCAAGGGCCGTGACACGACCGTCAAGCTTGACCGTCCGCGTCGCGACGACAACCGTGAAGATCGTCGCGAATACCGCGAGAGCCGACATGACGAACGTCGTGAAGATCGTGAATATCGAGGCGTCCGCACGAAGCGTGATTTCCGTCGTGAAGACATTCGTCGTGACGGCAACTCCTCCTTCAAGCGTGGTCCGCGTCGATGATTTGAATGAAGATGGGATTTGCAAACACCTTGAGAATTCCCCTTGTTTATTAAAAGACCGTCTCTAAGACGGTCTTTTAATGTATTTTTTCCTACGAAATATCATGAGTGAAGTTGAAGGCATTCGTTTGATTGTCGGTCTTGGTAACCCAGGTTCCGACTACACCCGCACCCGCCACAACGCCGGTTTTTGGTTCGTCGATGAATTGGCTGAGAGGAACGGTAGCTTTTTCCGTACGGAAGGCAAGTTTCACGGTGATGTCTGCCGTTGTCGTATCGATGGAAACGAAATCTGGCTCTTGAAACCAAACACCTACATGAATCGCTCCGGCGACGCGGTGGTGGCTCTCGCCAGCTACTACAAAATCCTTCCGGAAGAAATCCTTGTGGTTCACGACGAATTGGACCTCATGCCTGGTTGCATGAAGATCAAAAAGGGTGGTGGCAATGCCGGCCACAACGGCCTTAAGGATATCTCTGCCAAACTCTCCACGCCGAACTTCTGGCGACTTCGTTTGGGTACAGGACATCCTCGTTCGCTCGGTATGACTCAGCAGGTTGCCGACTTTGTACTCTCCGCTCCGTCAGCCGATCATGAAGCTGGTATCCGCCAGTGCATTGATGCCGGTATCAAGTCCCTGCCCGATGCACTCGTCGGTAATTTCACCCGCGTCAACCGCACTCTTGCTAAATTCGGTTCCCTTCCGAAGAGTGCCGACGAGGCCAAGAAGTGAAGATTGTCGTCAGTCGTTGTCTCTTGGGTAAACCCTGCCGATACGATGCCCGATCTACCAATGATCTTACGACTCGATTGATCAAAGCAGGTTTTGCCGAATCAGACATCGTGACCGTTTGTCCGGAAAGTGATGGCGGCATGACAACCCCTCGTCTCCCCTCGGAAATTCAGGGAGGTGACGGTGCTGACGTACTCGCAGGCAGAGCTCGAGTAATGATGAAAAACGGCGCCGAAAGTACTGCTTACTTCCTCAGAGGTGCCCATCTTGCCGTCGAGATAGCTCAAGCCGAAGATTGTCGTTTTGCACTTCTCAAAGCGAAAAGTCCTTCCTGTGGATGTGGTCGTATTTATGACGGTAGCTTTTCGGGGACTCTACGTCCTGGCGACGGTGTAACAGTCGCCCTTTTCAAAAAACATGGCATTCGCGTCGTGTCCGAACAGGATTTCGAGAGTCTTTTCCCTTTAGGAGAAGACGAAGACGGACGGGATTGCTAAAATAATCCGATTATTCGAGACACACAGGTCTCGTCTTTTTTTTACAGATAAATCAAAGAGAACAACCATGGGTTTAAAGTGTGGCATCGTCGGTCTGCCTAACGTCGGCAAGTCAACCATTTTCAATGCTCTTACCAAGGCCGGAATTGCGGCGGAAAACTATCCGTTCTGCACCATCGAACCTAATGTTGGCGTTGTGGAAGTGCCCGATCCCCGTATGAAGGCCCTTGCCGAAATCGTCAAACCGCAACGTACCGTGCCCGCCGCTGTCGAATTCGTCGACATTGCCGGTCTCGTAGCTGGTGCCAGCCAAGGTGAAGGTCTTGGCAACCAGTTCCTCGCCAATATTCGCGAATGTGATGCCATCGCACATATCGTGCGTTGCTTTAACGATGACAACATCGTTCACGTTTCCGGCAAGATTGATCCAATAGACGATATCAACGTCATCAATACCGAACTCGCTCTTGCCGACCTTCAGACCGTTGACCGCGCTTTGAACCGCTACTCCAAGCAGGCTCGCTCGGGGGGCGACAAAGAAGCTCTGAAGCTCGTTCAGGTTCTTGAAAAGATCCAGCCCGTTCTTAACGAAGGCCGCTCTGCTCGTACGGTTAAGTTGACTGAAGACGAACTCATCATCATCCGCCCGCTTTTCCTTCTGACGATCAAACCCGTCATGTACGTCGCCAATGTCGAAGACCACGGCTTTGAAAACAATCCGCTTCTCGACGCCGTTCGTGCTTATGCCGCGGAAGAACATGCTCCAGTTGTTGCCGTTTGCGCCAAGACCGAAGCCGAAATTGCCGACCTCGACGAAGAAGATAAGGAAATGTTCCTCGAAGATATGGGCATGACCGAACCGGGCCTCGATCGCGTGATCCGTGCCGGTTACGATCTTCTCGGTCTGCAGACCTACTTCACCGCTGGTGTGAAGGAAGTTCGTGCGTGGACAATCCATAAGGGGGATACAGCTCCGCAGGCCGCCGGCGTAATCCACACCGACTTCGAACGTGGCTTTATCCGCGCTCAGACAATTTCCTTTAATGACTTCATCACCTACAAGGGTGAAAAGGGAGCCCAGGAGGCCGGCAAGATGCGAGCCGAAGGTAAGGACTACGTCGTTCAGGACGGCGACGTTCTCAACTTCCTCTTCAACGTATAAACACCGCACCTAAAGAAACAAAGGGAAAGAACCGATGTTCTTTCCCTTTTTTATATGAGCTTTCTCGTTATACTGGGAAAAAGTAAAAGTTTTACCCATAACGACCATGGCAACCACATCTACCAAACGCCGTCAGGAAACCGGGGCCCGTCTGCGCGAAGAACGATGCCGACTCGGCTATACGGAGCAGCAGATCGCGCAGTTGCTCGGTGTGCCACTCGCCGTCTATCAAGATTACGAAAAAGGCGAAGATGATCCCGGGATTTATCGCATGCCTCGTTTGGCGGCTTGCGGTTTTGACATTCTCTACATCATGACAACAGAAAGACACATCGCCATTGAGGAAGAGAACGAATTGCTCACACGCTTCCGAGACCTCTCGCAGCGCGGACGTGCATCTATTTTTACGACAATGGATGCCCTGGAGCGCCTTGCCCCCAACATTCGGCAGGAATTCCGCCGCCGATTCAAAAATTAAATCCTCAAAAATCCCGGCGAATTATGGTTGTCGGGATTTTTTACACCTTTGCTAATAGTTTTTACCTTTTCAACTTGCGATATCAATATTTATGAGCTAATATTACACAATCGATTATGAGAATCATTCTCAAACTTTAAGGAAGTTATCATGTCTCTGCTTAACACTGACATCCTCCCCTTCAAGGCTCAAGCCTTCCATCAGGGCAAGTTCATCGAAGTCACCGAAGAATCCCTCAAGGGCCGTTGGGCTGTTGTCTTCTTCTACCCGGCCGACTTCACGTTCGTCTGTCCGACCGAACTCGAAGACCTCGCCGAACAGTATTCGGAGTTCCAGAAGCGCGGTGTCGAAATCTACTCCGTTTCCACGGACACGCATTTTACGCATAAGGCCTGGCATGAAAGCTCCGAAGCTGTCGGTAAGGTTCCGTTCCCGATGGTCGGAGACCCGACGCTCAAAATCTCCCGCAACTTCGAAGTGCTGATCGAAGAAGATGGTATGGCCGAACGCGGCACCTTCGTGATTAATCCCGAAGGCAAGATCGTCATCATGGAACACCATGACGGTGGTATCGGTCGCGATGCCAAGGAACTCCTCCGCAAGGTTGAAGCTGCCCAGTACATCGCAGCCAACCCTGGTCAGGTTTGTCCTGCTAAGTGGCGCCCGGGTGCCGCCACGCTGACCCCGTCTCTTGACCTCGTCGGCAAGATCTAATTTCTAGACTTTTCGGTTAAAGGCCGCTTCATGCGGCCTTTTCAATTCTCCCTTCAAGCTTAAATCTGCCCTCATCATGCTCGACGCCAACATCAAATCCCAACTGCAAGCCTACTTTGCCAAGATCGCCCGTCCAGTTGAATTTAAGGCCGTTCTTGACGATTCTGAGACCGCTCGCAACATTGACGAACTTCTGAAGGAAGTCGCTGCGCTCTCTCCGTTGTTGAGCTACAGCACTCTGAATGACGGCAATACTCGCCAACCGAGCTTTACCATCAGTGCAAAAGGAACCAAGGCAGGCGTTCGCTTTGCCTGTCTCCCGATGGGACATGAATTTACAGGTTTCATTTTGGCTATTCTCCAAGCCGGTGGTCATCCGCCACGCATTACGGATGAACAGCGTACGCAGATTCAACGCCTGAAGGGGCCCCTCAACTTTGAAATTTTCATTTCGCTCTCCTGCCACAACTGTCCCGAGGTAGTTCAGGCCCTCAACACAATGGCCTTCCTAAATTCTGACGTAAAAGTCACTGTCATTGACGGTGCTCTTTTCCAGCAGGAAGCCGGCGATCGCCGCGTCATGGCCGTTCCGACAGTCTTCTTGAACGGGGAAGCCTTCCTTTCCGGTCGTCATGAACTGACCGAAATCATCGAAAAGCTCGACTCAAGCGCTGCGGCAGAGGCCGCTGCCGAGCTGACCGCCAAGGCTCCTTTTGACGTTCTCGTCGTTGGTGCTGGGCCGGCAGGTGCCACGGCTGCTATTTATGCCGCCCGTAAGGGTGTTCGCACCGGTATGCTTGCTGAACGTCCTGGCGGTCAGGTAACCGAAACTGTCGATATTGAAAACTTCACGTCCATCAAGCGTCAGACAGGTGCTGACTTAGCCACCAATATGATGCAGCACGTCGGTGAATACAACATTGACGTAATGGCTCCCAAACGTGCTGCTGGTGTTGACCGCGTTGGCGATCTCTGGCGTGTGAAAACCGAAGATGGTGGTGAAGTCAAGACCAAGACTCTCATCATTGCTACAGGCGCTCGCTGGAAAAAACTCGGCGTACCGGGTGAAAGCGAATACACCGGTAAGGGCGTGGCCTACTGCCCGCACTGCGATGGTCCCTTCTTCAAGGGTAAGCGCATTGCTGTCGTGGGGGGTGGCAACTCCGGCGTGGAGGCCGCAATTGACCTTGCCGGCATCTGCGCTCACGTGACCGTCATTCAACGCCGTGACCACCTAGTCGCCGATAAGGTGCTCCAGGAAAAGCTCCGTTCGCTTCCCAACGTCGACATTCGTTTCAATGCACAGACCACTTCACTTGAAGGCGTTGACGGCCGTCTTTCGACCTTGCGCTATAAGGATCGTACGAGCGGTGACGAATGGGCTCTTCCCGTTGACGGTTGCTTCGTTCAGATCGGCCTTCAACCCAATACCGAGTGGATCGGTAACGAAATCGAACGCAACGCCTTCGGCGAACTCGTCGTTAATTCCCGTTGCGAATCCGCTTATCCGGGGGTCTTCGCGGCCGGTGACTGCACGAACGTACCTTATAAACAGATCGTTGTCGCTCTTGGCGAAGGTGCCAAGGCCTCTTTGAGCGCTTTTGATTACCTGATTCGTCACTAATCAACCTTAGCCTATACCAGAGGCGGGAGTTTTCTCCCGCCTTTTTTCATTTGTGGCACACTTCATGGAAAAGCTTTTTCCTAGGATTCAGCCATGCGCTATTTGCGAACCGTCCTTGCCATTCTGATCGGCCTCTCTTTGTTGTCTCTTGGCCTGGTAGCATCGCTTTATTTCATCATCACGCCCGACCGCATTCAGACTCGCCTTGCCAATACACTGTCGGATCATTTCGGTGTCGTACTTGAACCGACGGCCGAAATTAAGATTCGCCGTCTACCGAATCTGTGCATCACGATTCCGAAATCCGCGCTTCGTTTTTCGACGAGTGAGACCGCATCAGGCAAGCTCGATACGGTCATCATTCGCATGAATCCTTTTGCTTATTTTGCGAAAAAGCCACGCATTGACGACATCTCCGTCACTGGCCTCTCGCTGGAATTCTCCGAAGACGATATCAGAGCCTTCTTGAAGCCACGTCCGATTTCAACAAGTGAAATCGTCAGTATCAAAACACTTACGTCGACCGCTACCTCAATCCACGTAAAAAATGCCAACGGTACGCTTGTACGTATCGACAATGCTCAATTCGGTATGCGTGATATCACGGAAGCTGGCGCGGGCATGGCCGCCAAATATCTCCTTCAGACAAAAGATTTCACCGGTAATGCTGACCTATCGGGAATCTTCGACTGGTCCGAGGGTCCGATCAAAGCTGTCGCAGAAAACGTCACTTTCTCCGCGCGTGGCCTCTGGCGCGGCACGGATATAACAAGTGATATATCAATTGCCCGACTTGGAAATCCCTTTGCAGATCGCTTTGAATTAAGCAATCTCGACGCTACGGTCAAGCTCGCCAACGGCTATGCCCTTCGATTCGCGACCCCGACGCTTGCGAGCGCCGACAAACGTATCAATGCCGATGGTGCCCGAGTCTCCATTGTGGTCCCTGAAACGAACAGATCAGATGTCTACCTAGCTCATGGCAAGGTCAACTACCAAGGAGTTGAAAAGACCCTAGCCGCCGAAAGTCTCAAAATTGAGACATCGTCCTTGGCCGACGGAGAACAGACACCTATCCCTAATGGATCTATTTCCGGCGACATTCACTGGAATCTCGCAACAGGCGAAGGCCGCATATTACTCGAAGGAATGTTCCGCAATACGCCCCTCAAAATAGACACCACGATAAACCATCCAGCTGAAAACACGGCTGTTGTGACGCTACCCGAAACTCCGATCACGAATACGACTCTCGCAGGAGACACGCCTACCGCCGACTCTGTTGATAATCCTCTTGCTGTAGATGGATCTGTTCCAACTCCAGTTTCCGCCACTATCGTTACTCCTACCCGTCCGACGATTGTGGGGGAAGTAACGCTCGGCCGTCTCTCCGCCGATCGTCTCTCAAAAATCTTCTCTACGCAGAGCAAATGGCTGTCGACCTTTGATTGGCAACTACACTTTGCCATCGGCATGGAAAACGCCCCCATGGGCATTCACCATTTGGAAGGCGACTTTCTCGTGAAAGATAACATTGCTCTTGTTGATAACGGCTCCGTTACCCTCAAATCCTCCTCGCTCCCCTATCAGGCTACCATTTACTCGGACGGCACTTGGGTCGCAGCCACTCAATGGCGCGATATTGAAAGCGGTACTTTCTTCTCCCATCCGGTTATGCGCGGGCTTTCGGAAGGGAAACTTGACGCTACGGGCAACATCACCGACGTAACGCAGACCAAGGTGGAGTTGGCCATACGCGTTCGAGACGGAGAAATGACCGGCGTTGATCTGTTGAAGATTCATGAAATCATGCTTCGTGAACGTCCCGAAAAGATGCCGCGAGAAGCCTTCAACACCGAAGCGGTTACTTCCTTCGGGCTCTTATCCCTCAATGCTCGTCTTGAGAACGGTGTTTGGAAGATTGAAAACGCCAACGTCGAAGGTCCTTTGTGGAAGGCCAACTTCTCAGGTCAGTCCTATACTCGAGTATTGAGCGTTAATGCCAAGGTGAACTTCCTCAAACAAAATGGAGAACATGCTTTCAGCATGCCCGCCGTCGTCACTATCCGCAACAACGAATCCCCCGTCTGGAATCCCGACTGGGAGCATGCTCGCGCGGACGCAGATGCAAACCTCGGTGAAGTAGCCTGGAGTTTCAGTCTGTTGAAAAAAAAGATCGAGCGTGAATTCAATACGTGGTGGGATACCCGCGAATGGCCAAACCTTGACTTGAATCCCTCCGAATGGCTCCCCGAATTCGAATGGCCCAATATCACTTATCCCGACTGGATTCCTGACTGGGTACCTCGTCCAAACCGAAAGGATGACGAAGCACCCGATCTCCCGATCTAAAACGATTTGACCTTATCAAAGGAGGCCAACAAGGCCTCCATCACGACTGGCGACACAAAACGCTTGGCATCTTCGGGACTCATCTGAGCAATTTCTCGCACAAACGTGCCACTTACAAATTGATACTGATCCGAGGGCGTCAAGAACACCGTTTCAACATCGGGCATTAGCTGACGATTCATTCCAGCCATCTGGAATTCGTATTCAAAGTCGCTCACGGCTCTGGCTCCGCGAACGATGACTTGCCCATTATGAGTACGCACGAAGTCTTTAAGAAGCCCATCAAACGCTTCAACCGTCACATTAGGATAGTCGCGACAAACTTCCTGTGCGAGGCGTAGACGCGTCTCCAAGTCTAGCAATGGATGTTTCTTCGAGTTTGAAGCAACGGCCACAACGACTTGATCGAAAATATGCGCCGCTCGACGAACCAGATCTTCGTGCCCTTTAGTCATCGGATCAAAGGTGCCAGGATAAACAGCTGTTGTCATTTCTTTTTTCGCTTTTCTTCTTTGGAAAGTTTGGACAAGCCGGCCATTCCACTTCCTTCATGAGCGAGAAGCTCGAAGAAAACCGCGCCAGCATGACCGGAACGCACTCGTACGAGCTCGGTTTCCGTCAAGAACTCGTCAGGCAAAAGTTCCTTCGGCGATTCAACATAGAGAAGACCTTCTGGCTTGAGTTTCTGCTTTGCAAGCAACACAGCCTTTTGTTGCCAATCTGCTTTAAAGGGCGGATCAATCACAATCAGGTCGTAGGGTTTATCCTCCGACTCGACAAAGCGGAAAGCGTCGCCCACATGGGCACGGTGCTCATTTTTTCCGCCTAATTTTTTTAGCGCAGCTCGGATAGAGAGAATCCCCGCCTTGTTGACATCAACCCAATCCACACGAGTGGCTCCTCGACTTGCCGCTTCAAAGCCCATAGCACCAGAGCCCGCAAACATATCGAGCACTTCAAGGCCTTCGATTGAGTCGAACAAATGCACGAGCCAATCGAAAACGGTCTCTCGAATGCGTTCCGATGTCGGTCTAAGTCCGTCTGCAACAACAACCTGAATAAGGCTCCTGCGCCACTGTCCGGATACAATTCGCACCGCCCCGCCTCCCCTAGTAAGGGCTGGCGTTGCTAAACTTGTATGAATTGCACTTTTTTGCTTTTTATTGTTTGAATTTGCCATTGATATGACTTGGTTTTCCCGATTAAAAGAGGGCTTGACCCGCACCCGCGTCAACATCGTCGGTCTTTTCTCCGGCGGTGTTGTTGACGAGGACTTTCTTGAGGAATTGGAATACGCCCTGATTACCGCCGACGTCGGCGTTCAGGTATCTGCCCGTATCCTACAACGTTTGCGTGACGCCATTAAGCTTAAAGGCTTAAAAACTCAAGATGAAGTTCGCACAGCTCTTCGAGACGAGCTATACAACATTCTCAAGCCCGCAGAAAAGACGATCGATCTTGAACGGGCCAAGCCTCTCGTCATCATGATGTGCGGTGTAAACGGTGCCGGCAAAACCACCTCTATCGGCAAACTCTCCAAGTGGCTAGCACAGAATGACAAGACAGTTCTTCTCGCTGCTGGTGATACTTTCCGTGCTGCCGCCCGTGAGCAGCTCGCCGTTTGGGGAGATCGCAACCGCGTCGAAGTAATCGCTCAGCAAGGTGGTGACCCCGCTGCAGTTGTTTTTGATGCTGTGAGCGCCGGTAAGGCTCGAGGTACCGATGTTGTCATCGCTGACACGGCTGGCCGTCTTCCAACGCAGGTCAACCTTATGGATGAATTGCGCCGAATCCGCCGCGCTCAGGAAAAGGCACTCTCCGGTGCCCCACACGAAGCCATTCTCGTCGTTGACGGCACCAACGGTCAAAATGCCCTCACTCAGGTGAAGGCTTTTGATGCCGCTGTTGGTCTAACGGGCCTCATCATCACGAAGCTGGACGGTACTGCCAAGGGTGGTGTCCTTGCAGCTATTACGCAGATGCGTCCTGAAAACCCGCTACCGATTTACTTCATCGGTGTAGGCGAAGCAATCGACGATTTGCAACCTTTCAACGCTCTACACTTTGCCAACACGCTTGTTGGTCTAGATGCCGATACACCTGCAACGGAAGAATAATTAGTCAAGATTAGGCCAAATCCAAACCAAGAAAACAATAAAGGACCTCTACTATGCTTTTAGGTGCCGTTGATTTGGGTAGTAACAGTTTTCGTGTCGAAATAGGTCGTGTTGAACACGGTCGTATCATCACGCAAAACTACTGGAAGGAAACCGTGCGGCTTGCTGCGGGCTTTGACGCCCAAGGTGCACTGACGCCTGATATTCAGGAAAAAGCCCTGACCGCCCTCGCACGCTTCCACGAATGCCTGGCAGGCCTCCCTCCCGAAAACGTTCGAGCGGTAGGAACCCAGTCATTGCGTGTAGCAAAGAATTCGGCTGAATTTCTGAAAAAAGCTGAAGCCACGCTCGGCTATCCGATCAGCATCTTGAGCGGTCACGAAGAGGCTCGTCTTGTTTTCAAGGGCTGTACGCACACACTTCCCAAATCCGAAAAACGTCGTCTGATTGTCGACATCGGCGGTGCAAGTACGGAACTCGTTATCGGTCGCGGGTTCACAGCCGAGAAATACGAGAGTTTTCACATCGGTTGCGTTGAAACGTCGATCCGCTTCTTCTCTGAAGGTGTTCTTTCCGAAGACACGATCAACCGCGCCATTATTGCCTGTACGGCTGAGCTGAGCGAAGCCTCAGTCACTTTCGGCAATCAAGAATACGATGAAGCCTACGGATCGGCCGGCACCTTCAGTGCCGTCTCTGCTGTCTGTATGGAACTCGGTTGGAGCGAAAACGGGGAAGTAACCCTCGAACATCTCGAACGCCTTAAGACGGAACTCCTGAAGTACCGTCACATTGAAAAAATCAAACTGCCCGGTCTGAAGCCCGATCGTAAGGAAGTCATCGCTGGCGGCATCGCGATTTTGATTGCCGTTTTCCGTGCACTTAGCATCCGTACCATGAGACCCGCGACCGGTGCCCTTCGCGTCGGTCTTCTTTACGAACTGCTCTCCGCCGTCGAAAATCGTGACACTCGAGAAATGACGATCGAACGCCTGCTTTCCTCCCCGCGCCTTGACCGCGAACAGGCCAAGCGCGTGACAGAATTGAGCGAAATTCTCTACCTCGCGACAGATCCTAAAGCTAGCGAAGAAGATCATCGCCTCCTTCGATGGGCCGCCTCGCTCCACGAATTGGGCACACTCATCTCAACAAGTCACTACCATCGTCACAGTCAGTACATTCTCGCCAACGCCGATATGCCTGGCTTTACCCGTGCGGAACAAAATACGCTATCGATGATAGTACTCGGTCAGAGAGGCGGGCTCGCCAAGGTTCGGGATTTCATTGCCGACATTCGCAGGGAAAATCAGGTTCTTGCAATTCGTTTGGCTGTTATTTTTTCTCATGCCAGAAAGAACGCAACTCTTCCTGCACTTGCTATCATCAGAGAAAACAATCAGGTTTCCATTAGTCTTCCACAGGCATGGCTCGATGCCCATCCGCTTTCCGCTTACCTTCTCGAAGAAGAATGCAACGCCTGGGCCAAAATTGATAAGATCGTTCGTCTGAAAGCCTTTTGAGTATCACAATGTCAGAAAAAGCCCCTCTGTTGGAATTGAAGAACGTGAGCGTTTCCTATGGCACCCTCAACGTAATCAATTCCCTTAATCTCCGTGTCAACCGCGGGGAATTTGTCGTGATTCACGGCAGTACGGGCTGTGGCAAATCCACCATTCTGCATTTGATTGCCGGCCTCGTTCGACCGACTGCCGGCGAAGTCATTGTTGCTGGCGACCGTGTGGATCTCTTCTCCGATGCGCAGAGCCGCTGGCTTCGCCGTGCAATCGGTCTAATGATGCAAGAAGGGCTCTTACTTGAAGATCGAACTATTGTTGAAAACGTAATGCTTCCTGCTATTGCTGCCAATGAGTCAATGAGCGAGGCGCATCGTCGCGCCATGCTAGCTCTCTCAAAATGCGGCATTGCCGAACTCGCCGACCAACTTCCTGGTGCCCTTTCGGCCGGTCAGTGTCAGTTGGCCTGCCTGGCACGTGCAGTCGTTAATAAGCCCGTGCTTATTCTTGCTGACGAACCAGTTGCGCATCTCGACGACAGCAATACGAAGACGCTCATTGATCTGCTCGCGACTTTTTCCGCCGCTGGCGTGACCGTCATTCTGGCTACGCATCACCACCTAGCGCCTGAAGGCTGTCGTTATCGGGAAATTACCCTATCGACACCGCATGAAGGAGTATAGGCATGAGTGTTCTCTCCTCGCGTCTCTGGGCTTTGCAAGAAATGTTCCGCGGTCTTTCGGCCGATAAGGGACTTTTTTCGCTTGCCATCGTTCTTTCTGCACTAGCACTCTCCATTCCGCTCTTTATTTCCTCGATTTTCTATCAGGTAAGTGAACCGATTCGTCAGTTGCCGACGTCCATTGAAATTACTGTATTTACGGATGAGAATGCTAACGCCAAACGCGTTGCCGCAGAAATTGAAAAACTCAAAGGTATCGACGCAGTCCGCGTCATTCCAAAAGAAACTGCGCTTGAAAGTCTCAACAGTCGCTTCGGTCTCAAGGATAAAACTGCCGACGCTAAAAATCCGCTTCCTGATATCGTGCACGCCACAATCGGCTCTAGCGTTCCGTCTGCCGACGTTGATAAAATCGGCCAGCTTATCGAAAAGGTTCGCGGTGTCGACATGATTGCTTATGAAACGAGTTGGCGCGATAAGCTTCAAGCTCTTTCCCGGGCTGGTCAGATCGGTATTCTTTCCTTAGGAGTCATTGTAGCCTTGCTTGTCATGCTCGTTCTCGCCGCGGCCATCCGCATGACGACCTTGACTGCCAATCCGCAAATGCGCGCTCTCTACGTCTTCGGTGCCTCTCCTTCCTTTGCCATTCGCCCCTGGGCCTGGCGAGGATTCATTTTGATGCTTGCTTCAAGCATCGGAGCACTCGGCATCACTCAAGGCGGCATAATCCTTCTAAAACCCGCTGTGACCGATGTCGCGAGTCTCTATGGCATCGACATGAGCCTTGCTCTCCCCGATTGGAGTTGGTGTGTCGGCTTTGTAATTATCTGTAGCCTTGTCGGCTATATTGTTGCCGTTTTGGCCGCACAGGACTCCTGGAAGCGAGCCAGATTGTAAAATCGAAGTATTACCATTACTGTTTTCACTGACAGGTCGCTCCTACACACATGTCTGCCAATTCGCTTAGCGAAAAAACATCCTCCGGAACTGCGTTGGTTGCCTATAAGGCTCCGAGTGTCCCCGCTATTGTCGGACCTCTCGGCGACCTTGAGGCTTTCATGCGCGCAGCCGAAAGAGCCCCGATGCTCACCCCTGAGGAGGAACGTTCTCTTGCCCTGCGCCTTCGCGACGATAACGATGTGGAAGCCGCTCAGCGCCTCATCTTGAGCCACCTACGCCTGGTAATTTCCATTGCTCGTGGCTTTTTGGGATACGGACTCCCGTATGCGGACCTGATTCAGGAAGGCAATATCGGCCTAATGAAGGCCATACGTCACTACGATCCCGATCGTGGAGCCCGACTCATGACCTTTGCTACGCATTGGATCCGATCGGAAATTCAGGAATACATTATTCGCAACTGGCGCATCGTTAAACTCGCAACAACGAAGAATCAACGAAAACTCTTCTTTAACCTTCGTCAGATGAAAGAAGACTCGCAGTATGCCCTTACCTACAAGCAGGCCGAACGCATTGCGCTGACACTCGATGTGAAGCCCAAAGAAGTACTTGAAATGGAAGAGCGCATGTACGGTCAGGAAAGCAGTCTCGACTCACCTGTCAACAGCAACGACGATCGTGAGGAAGCCTTCACCCCGGCTGACTGGCTCAGTCGAAAAACGGATGAACCAGAAACCATCATCGAAGCAAAAGAAGAAGCCGAATTGGAAACTCAAGGACTTTCCTTAGCCCTTGATACGCTTGACGAACGTAGCCGCCGTATTATCGAAGCTCGCTACCTGCATACCGATGAGGACGGCAAGCAGAAAGCCATCACCCTCCAGGAACTCGCTCAGGAGCTCGGTGTATCCGCCGAACGCGTACGTCAGATTGAAAAGCAGGCTCTGCAGAAAATGCGTCAGACACTGACCGACTCACATTATTCCGACTAATCACCATGTTTCATATCGTCCTGGTCCATCCCGAAATTCCGCCCAATACTGGCAATATTATTCGCCTTTGCGCTAACACAGGTTGCGAACTCCACCTTGTCAAGCCCTTGGGTTTCTCCTTGGATTACAAACACATGAAGCGTGCTGGTCTCGACTATCACGAATACGCCACGATCCGCATTCATGAATCATTTGAAGACTTTCTGAAAGACGAAAATCCCGACCGCAAACGCATGTTCGCTATGACCACGAAAGGGTCTCATCCGTTTGCCAACAGCATCTTCAAACCTGGTGACTGGTTCGTTTTTGGTGCCGAAGGCTCGGGCCTTCCACAGACAGTCCGCGATGAATTTCCAGAAGATCAGCGTATCCGTCTTCCGATGCGTCCCAACAACCGAAGCCTCAATTTAAGTAACACGGTAGCCGTCACAGTCTTTGAAGCCTGGCGTCAGAACGATTACGCAGGCGGAAGCTAATCCGCAGACTAAAAAATCCCGATTTGAATATCGGGATTTTTTTAGTCTGCCTATCTCTAGGATCAGGCGTAGTCCTTGTCTATATGGTTCTCGACTGCATAAATGGCTGCCTGAACACGGCTCTTGAGCTCGAGCTTACGGAGGATACTCTGAACGTGAACCTTGACGGTACTTTCGGAAAGATCGAGTTCTCGGGCAATCCCCTTATTCGTATAACCCTTGGCTAACCAAGCGAGCGTCTGAAGCTCGCGACGCGTCAACGGTGATTCGGAAATCGAGTCCCGAGGTTCTACACGCTGCTTCGCAAGCTTGCCACCCGTTTTCGGCAAACACATGGCATCAATATCGGACTCTTCCATCTTGGTATGGACATACTTGGCCATCATCTGCGGCGATAACACGTTAATTCCGTTCCTCGCTGAGCGGATTGAGCGAAGGAGGAAGTCCTGGTCGATATTCTTCAGGAGATAACCTCGAGCACCGAGCTTCAGACATTCGCCGAGCGTATCGCAGTCTTCGCTCACCGTGAGCATCAGAACAGGAAGATCGGGATGCGTGGCTCGAATCTGCGCAAGTGCCTCATGCCCGTTCATGCTGGGCATATCCACATCGAGCAAAACAATATCGGCCTCAACCTGTTCGACAAGCTTCACACCTTCCAAACCGTCGCTGGCTTCTCCGACTACGACAAAGTCGGACTGTCGCTGCAAAAGCGCCTTGATACCACTGCGAAAAAGTGTGTGGTCGTCAATGAGAAGGATGCGGATGGGTTTTTCTTCAGTTGCTCTCATAGCGGGGAAAATGGATACCAAAGTTTCTTCAATATCTGCCGTCTTCCAATTAGGAATTCTTTTCGGCAGAGGATTATTTAACAATAACAGAGAAAACGATGAGTGACAAAAAAGGCAGCCGAAGCTGCCTCTTTTTGCGTCAGGCCGAATTAGTTGGCCTGTTCCTTAGCCTGTTGAGCCTGCTGAGCAAGGCGTTGCTGGTAAAGAACTTCGAAATTGACTTCCGGGAGATGAACCGGCGGCACGTTAGCGCGAGTCATCAAGTCAGCGAGGTTAGCACGGAGGTACGGATAGACCATGGACGGGCAAAGGACATTCGTTACGTGCTGGATGGCGTCGGCCGGGATCCCCGTGATGGCAAAGATACCAGACTGCTTGCCTTCGACGAGGATGATCGTCTTTTCAGCGGACTTCACAGTGATCGTTCCACGAACCGTCACGTCGAAGAGGCCTTCGGCGACCGGGCGCTGGCTAACTTCGAACTGGATGTCAACCTGCGGCTGTTCAGCCTGAGGCTGCATCAGGATTTCGGGAGCATGCGGCATTTCGAGAGAAGCATCGCGAAGATAGCAACGCTGCAACTGAAAGACCGGCTGCGACTGTTCATTTTCCTGAGCGGGAGCTTCCTGGGGGTTGACGTTTTCGTTTTCAGCCATTTTTATTCCTTTGGGCACGGGCGAATAACCCGTAAAAAATATGTGGAAATGCTCTCAAGAGCAATTTCTTCCTATATGGGGATGATTCTCAATTATTCAAGGGGAAGTTTTTCTTTGAGCCAACCGATCAAACCAGTTTCCAAAATATAAACCTCAGCAAACCCGACACCGCGTAGAAGTTTTGCAACGGGACGGGACCCTGCGCCCGTCTGGTCGATGAGAATCACGGGGCGGGTACGATCGAGCTCTTTCAGAACATTCTGGATGTGGTCGGCTGGATAGTTCACGGAACCGGCAATATGACCGCGCTTGAATTCAGCCGGCTTTCGAACGTCGATCACTTGAGCTTTACGCTTGTTGATCATATCGATGGCGTTTTTCGGGGAAACTTCCGGCGCGTAGCGCTTAGCGTTAAACATCGGAAGAAGAAGAGCAATCAGAGCGATCACGATGACCGCAAGAAGCATCAAATTTTGTTGGAGGAACTGGAGCATTTTTTCAGTCTTTATTAAAAGTTTTCGCACAAGTGAGCGACTGGCTACATCGGACAGTCACCCAGGCTTCGTTCAGCTTATCAAGCCGACCATCACCGAGTCCTTTCGACTGATGTTCGGACAAGCACCGACATCAGCATTAAAATATCGAAACTTGGAGAATTGTAGACGAGTTCCGCGAGCATCGTGGCAAGGACTTATCCCGATAGCCTATGATTAATAACGATTCTCTTTGCTTTTTCGACCATCCTTTGCGCCGTGTCTCCTCTCAAGATTTTCGCCCTCTCTGCTGTTTTCAGCCTCTCGCTCGGCATCATTCCCATGTTGCAGGGAGGTGTTGTTCCCGATGCCTACGCATCCGTCGCACAAAGCGCGCAGGAAAAAAAGCGGGTCGAAGGCCAACAGGCCAACGTTAGAAAGCGCCTGAGCTCTCTTGAAGCGGAACTACAAGCCAAAGAAGCTCAAAGCGAAGAAACGAGTCGTGAATTGCAAAAAGCCGATCAGGCTATTTCAAAGGCAAACCGCCGCTTGCGTGAACTCGATCAGAAGCGAAAGGCTCTAGAGGCCGAAATCCAGAATCTTCGCCGTTCGAGCTCTGCCGTGGCAGTTGATCTAAAAGACGCAGAATCGACCGTTTCTGTCATTGCACGCGCTCAATATCTAAACAGCCGTCGCAACGTATGGCAAAGCCTTATTGACGGCACTAATCCCAATTCTCTGGCCGCCGACAGCGGCAAGCTACGTTATCTGGCCCGCGCACAAGATAGAGCCATCGACACACTCTCCAAACGTCACCATCGGATTCTCAACGTAACCGAAGAGCGCGACCGTCAGCACCGAGAACTTGCCCGTATTGAAGATGATGAAAAGAAAGAGCGTCAAGAACTTCTTAAAGACAAACGCAACCGACAGGTTGCTTTAACGAAGCTGCACAACGAAATTAAAACGCAGCAAGCCAACATTGAACGCCTCAAGAAAGACCAGAGACGTTTAGCTAACTTGATCGAACAAATCGACAAGCGTATCGAAAAACAGCGTTTAGCGGATGCCGAATCTGCGAAAAAGCGTCACAAGGGACATACCTCGAGTCGTGAAACACAGCCCTACCGCGGCAAAAGCTTTGCAAGTCTCAAAGGGAAACTCACCGTCCCCGTTCACGGAACCGTGGTTGCCCGTTACGGTCAGGCTCGCGGTCAGCGCGGCACCACCTGGCAGGGTATCCGCTATCGCGCAAAAGAAGGCTCCGACGTCATGGCCTGCGCACCGGGTAAAGTTGTCTTCTCCGATTGGCTTCGCGGTTTCGGCAATCTGATCATTATTGATCACGGCAATACCTATATGTCCGTATACGCCAACAACGAATCAATCTTCAAAAACGTCGGTGATGTGGTCAAACAAGGAGAAACCATCGGTTCCGTCGGCTCTTCCGGGGGCGCGAATGAACCTGGCTTATACTTTGAGCTTCGATATCGAAGCAAGCCGATCAATCCGCGTAATTGGCTCAAACGTTAAGCGTGACAATCGGTCTTCCGTATCATTCCAACCAAGCAACCTATTGGGCACTTGATGAAAAATTTCCGTTCATTAGCTCTCATCGGCACTGGCATTATTGTCGGTACCCTCTCCACTCTCAGCATCACGGGCTTTGCCCAGAACGAAGCCCCTCAGTTGCCGTTAACCGAGATTCGCCAACTGACCAAAGCTTTCAATGCCGTCAAGGATTTTTACGTCGATGAAGTCTCGGACGAAAAACTCTTGCAGTCTGCCGTCGAGGGCATGGTCAGCGGTCTAGATCCGCATTCGAGTTTCTTGGATCCTAAGGGCTTCAAGGATATGAGCGAAAGCACTCAAGGCGCTTTCGGTGGGCTAGGTCTTGAAGTAACGAAAGATCCTGCTGGCGTTCGCATCATTGCGCCGATTGACGATACGCCCGCCGCCCGTGCTGGTATTCGCGCGGGTGACATCATTACGCGTATTGACGGCAAGTCGATTGCCGATATGTCGCTCAACGCCGCCGTCAAACTGATGCGCGGCGAACCCGGTACGAAAATCGACCTTGTTGTTGCCCGCAAGGGAGCCGACAAACCACTTGACTATACCATCATCCGAGACGAAATCAAGGTGAAATCGGTTAAGTCAAAGTCGCTTTCCGAAGGCCTTGGCTATATACGCATTTCTCAGTTTCAGGAACGCACGACCGAAGATCTAGTGAAGGCCATCAACGAATTCGAAAAGTCGGATTCTCTAAAAGGACTCGTCCTTGACCTTCGAAACGATCCAGGCGGCCTTCTGCAAGCTGCCATCGGTGTATCCGCCGCCTTCCTACCGAGCAACACCGATGTCGTCTCCACCAAAGGTCGTACCGCTGAATCCGCTTATGTCTTCAAGTCTATTGAGGCCGATTACCGTTCGGGGAACGCCGTGCGTGCACTCGCAGGTGTCACCGAACGCTCGAAGACTGTTCCGATGGTCGTGCTGATCAATTCCGGTTCCGCATCTGCTTCGGAGATTGTGGCGGGTGCTCTACAAGATCATAAGCGCGCCACCATCATGGGCGACCGTTCATTCGGCAAAGGCTCAGTTCAGACCGTTCTTCCAATGAGCTTCGGTGAAAAGACCGTGGCCGTCAAGCTAACGACTGCGCGCTACTACACGCCATCGGGCCGTTCCATTCAAGCTAAGGGCATCATCCCCGATATCTACGTCGACGATACGCCCAAGGGTAACTATCCCTCCTTCACCATCCGTGAATCAGATCTACAACACCACCTTCAGAACGCTGAAGACGAGAATTACGATGAAGAAAAGGCACTCCAGGATTTACCCTACGACGACGATTCTGGTGAGATGCCCGACTACATGTTCTTCTTCGGTGATGAGAAAGACTGGCAGCTCCAACAAGCCGTCAAGTACCTCAAGGGGGAAACGGTTGCTGTATCTCCCTATCGCGGTAAAGCTCGCGATGTCGTCAAAAAACTGAAGGCTGAAGAAGCCAAGAAGAAAGAAACCGTCGACAAAAAAGAAAAGCAAAGCGATTCCAAATAATCAACTTCCTCTAGATTGATATTGAAAACGGGCTGTCCACGTTAGCGAACAGCCCGTTTTGCATTGTCTAAAAACCGAGCGTTTATTAGGGCTTCAGAAGCACGCCGACGACTGCTGGAGGCATTGAGGGACGTTCTTTGAAGTCGGAAATGACAAAACGTAACCACTTGCCGACCACGAGAGACATCACCAACGAAGCACGGCCCGAAATGTTGTAGTCGCCCGGCACTTCGCCTTTCAGTACAGCTTCGCGGAAAGTCTGTTTCAAAGCTACTTCCATACGATCGAGTAAAAGACGTAGACGACGGGTCAGTTCCGGATTTTCGAAAACCAAAGCCTTACCCGTCAAGACGGATGTCAGTCCAGGATTGAGCGTCGCAAAGTCGAGCAACACTTTAACCATAGCCTGAACCTTATCCATTTCCGTGACTGTTTCGTTGGCGCGAATTTGTGTAAACAGGCCAAGCACGGAGTCTTCGATAAAGTCGATCAGCGCGTCGAACATATCTCCTTTACTCGCAAAACTGCGATAAAGGCCAGCCTCACTCATGCCAACAGCGGTAGCAAGTCGCGCCGTAGAAAGTTTCTCACCATTATTCTCCTCCAACATCTGAACCAGCGCCTGAAGGATCTGCTTTCGGCGTTCGTTGCGCGGATATCGCTTCTTACGATTGACTTCTACAGTTTCTGACATAGTTTGCTTTTGTTATTTTGAAGTTAGGAGGATGAATAACTTTAGCGCAATCTGACTCAGAGTGTCGGCTCGACGGGTAATCTGACAAGCGGTTTACCCGACAGAGCAACGAATGCATCCCATTCGGCTCTGGATTTGACCCAAACAGCAAGATCTTTCCCAACCGATGCCTGCAAAAGCGACATCAGAACCGCTCGCATACCTTCGGGTACTGGTTCGAAGCGAACGGAGCGAGCATCAGCCGAGAGCGAAGCAAGTTCGATTGCGAGCTTCATGGCTTCATCATATCCACCTACTCTGTCGACCAAACCGTTTTCGAGAGCCTGTGTACCCATCCAGACACGTCCCTGAGCAACGGCTTCAACCGCTTCAGGGCTCATGTTGCGAGAGTCACCGACAAGCTTCTTGAAAGCATAGTACGTACGATTGACCTCATGATCGATCCAACGATTTTCAAGTGCTGAAGGGCCAGAGAAGGGGCGCCCCACATCAGCCAAAGGCGAGGTACTATAACCGCCACGGCCGATATCGAGTCGCTCTCGCAAAGTTTCCGCATGGAATGTCATGGCAAAAACGCCGATGGAACCCGTAATGGAATACGGGTCAGCGACGATTTTGTCGCCAACCGTGGAAATCCAATAACCGCCCGAAGCGGCCGCATCGCCCATAGAAACAACAACCGGCACTTTTTTCTCGGTTTTAAAGGCTTCAAGAGAAGACCGAATCATCTCGGATGCTACGGCATCGCCCCCCGGCGAATTGATTCTAAGAAGGAGTGCCTTCACATTGGGATCGGCTGCCGCATCGGAAAGAAGCATCGCGACTCGATCGGGCGTAATTCCGCCCGCATCGGGCATTTGCGTGATTTCGCCCTCAAGCACGATCACACCAACACCGGGTTCAGTTAAAGAGGGACGCGGATAGAAATTCAGGTAGTCTAGATAGTTGATAGCATAAATGTCTTGCGATTTTCCGCTATCAGTGTAAGTATTCGCTAACTTATCTTCGAATACTTCCCAAGTCTCTACAGCATCAACATAGCCGCGCTCACAAAGTACTTCCGTGAGTGAAGACTGATTGTCGAGAAGATCGGCAAAGCCGTCCAAATAAGAAGATACGCTTCCGTCTTTAAGACCACGGCGCTTTTCAATATCGCCCGAAAGTCCTCGCCAAGCTTCGTCCATATAGCTCTTTTGAGCGAGAAGATTCGCCTCCGAAGGTTCCTCGGCAATGAAGATTTCGGGCGCGCTTTTGAAGGCACCAGCCTTGCGAACCTCAGGTTCAATACCGAAGAAATCGAAAAAACCGCCAAAATAAAGCGAAGTACTGCTTAATCCCTTCAATTCCACCATCCCCATCGGATGAACGGCAAGATGGTCAGCATGCAAGCCAATCAAGTACTGAGCCTGTGTGTAAGAGGAACTCCACACCCAGACTTTTTTTCCAGACATTTCGCGATAGCGGTCAATTGCCTGCCCTACTTCGCGAATACCGGCCATCCCAGCACCCGTCAGATCTTGGATGTTCAAGACCACACCCGCAATCAAGGGATCACTTGCGGCAATCCGCAAGGCTTCCGTCACGTCACTCAAACGCGTCTCTCCTCGAAAATCATTACCGATCATAGTCTTTAAAAAGGAACGATCTGCTTCGGGGAGAGTTTCAACCAACTGACCGGTCAGGTCAATTCTGAGAAGACTACCCTTTTCTAGCGTACCAGTCTGCGTCCCGAGCCAAACGAAAACACCGAGAATCAGAACAGTCAAAAGAAAACCGACGTTGAGAATCAGTCGGCGAATCGCATCAAGGACTCGATAGAGGGTTTGGATACTTTTAAGCATTTTTTTGTATATTGATCGGCAAACGACGCACTTCACGCAAGTGCGACACGGCAAAGTCAACATAGGGTAAGACGCGACGACAATCCAGCTTGCCGTGACGTCGTCGGTAACCCGTACACCAGACGGTCTTCATCCCGAGTGAATAGGCCGTCTTCAAATTCATCGGACTATCGTCCATAAGAGCGGCGTCCTGAGGCGAAACACCGTTACGACGACAAAGCGCAAGGAGCATCGAACGGCTCGGCTTTGGACGCCAGTCATTAAAGAGACGCATATCGGTACTTGTAACGAGATCGTCCACCGCCTTTTCGATACCGAGTAATGAAAGCACACGCTCGGCATAGTTTCTCGGACCGTTCGTAAAGACTACGCGACGTCCGTTCAAACCTCTCAAATCTCTGACAGGATCGCCGTCAACATGAATGAAAGGCGTTGGATCGAAGTCGTGCGTCTCTGTGAGAAAACGTTGGGGATCGATCCCATGACGCTTCCAAAGTCCCAAAAAGGTCGCACCGTACTGGGCCCAATAAAGGGTTCTCAATTCTGACGCCTCTTCCCAAGACAAATTCATTTCCCGAACCATAAATTCGTTCATCTTGAGATGGATGGCATGGAGCATCCCGCCCGAAGCCTCAAAAATCGAATCGTCCAAGTCAATAAACCAACATTTCGTCATATTCACACGAAAAAAAACTCGACAGACATCTTCCGAAGAAGATGCTTTGTCGAGTTGGATGGATCGGTCTTGAAGATCGACGTTCGAATTAATCGCCGTACATCTTCTGCTTCAATTCGCGACGCTGCTGAGCTTCCAAGGAAAGCGTAGCGGTCGGACGAGCGAGCAAACGAGACACGCCGATAGGATCGCCAGTTTCTTCGCAATAACCGTATTCGTCATTATCGATGCGGACAATAGCGGCCTGAACCTTCTTGAGGAGCTTGCGTTCACGATCACGCGTACGCAATTCGAGAGCATGCTCTTCCTCAATGGTTGCACGGTCGGCGGGATCGGGAACCATCGTCGTTTCACGAAGGTTCACGGTCGTTTCTTCGGCATTGGCGCGCAGTTCTGCTTCCATTTTCTGAAGACGGTCGCGGAAAAACGCCAACTGACGTTCGTTCATGTAGTCGTCTTCGGACATAGCCAAAAGCTCGTCAACAGTCAAAAGCTTCTTCGTAGCCATAATTATTTTTTAATCTCTGAAAAAATTCGATTGTCGTCCGTCGGCACGGTGCCTCCCGACGGATAATGATATCGCTTTATACAGGAAATCGGCCGAGATTTCCAGAAAATTCAAAGACTTTTACGACCGATTCCTCGATAACCCCTATCTCACAAGGCAAGTAGCCAACCCACGGCAAATTGCTTCTTCAGGCAGATTGCGACCAATGAAAACAATCTTATTGCTCGGCGTCCTATCCCCCCAAGCATCGAGCACATCGCTCACCGCGAGCATGTGAACGCCCTGGAACACCACGCGACGATCTACACCGTCAAGGTAAAGAAGTCCCTTGTAACGAAGCATATCCTGGCCGTAAACGCTCGTAAGGGAACCGATATAGCGTTCGAGCTTCATTGGATCGAAAGCGCGGTCAGATTCAAAAACGAAGGAGTGGATATCGTCGTTGTGATGATGCAGATGATGATCGTCGTTAAGAAAAGCAGGATCCACATCAAGAACATCATTCATGTTGAAGCCAGCGATATTGAGAACTTCGTTAACCGGACAGTCGCCCATGTTGACACGACGGATCGGTGCGCGAGCATTCATCTGACGCAAACGAGCCTCCATCGCCTTGTTTTCTTCTTCGGAACAAAGATCGGTCTTAGAGAGAAGAATACGGTCGGCAAAACCGACTTGATCACGAGCGGCATCTTCTTCGTCCATCGTCTTTCCACCGTGTTTAGCGTCAACCACGGTCACTACGCCGTCGAGACGGAAGAAATTGGCAATGGCATCGTCCATGAAGAAAGTCTGAGCAACGGGACCAGGATTGGCCACACCGCTTGTTTCTAGAACAATATAGTCAAAGTTGATTTCGCCCTTTTCGCGGCGAAGACGAAGATCCGTCAGGATACGAGACAGGTCGCCGCGAATCGTACAACAGACGCAACCGTTATTCATGTTGACGATCTGTTCTTTATCGCTCTGAACCAAGAGGTCCGTATCAACGTTCTCCTGCCCGAATTCGTTTTCGATGATCGCGATCTTGTAATCGTGATTTTCAGTCAGGATGCGATTGAGCAACGTGGTCTTCCCCGCACCGAGGAAACCCGTCAAAATAGTAACCGGAATCATTTTTTCTATTTCCTTTGGAAATACTTCATGTGCCGAAGGCATCCGAAATCGTTCGAATGCCTTCGCGAATTATGTCATTCTGCCTTACGGACGAACCAAAAGGTGCAAACCCTTCAAATATTCGCCTTCTGGATAGGTCATCAGTAACGGATGATCAGCACCGCCACCAAAACGACCGACAGCCCAAGCGTTAACATGAGCGTCAAAGACGGCACCCGCCACGATCTTCTGAAAAAGTTCCACGGAGATGGCACCCGAGCAGGAGAAAGTAAAGAGTTGACCGCCCGGCGTCAAAAGACGAAGACCGTTGAGATTGATGTCCTTATAAGCACGAGCTGCACGGTCGACCTGATGGTGGTTCGAAGCGAACTTCGGCGGATCGAGGATCACAAGGTCGAACGTTTCACCTGCATCACGAAGCTTACGAAGATAGGTAAAGACATCTTCACAAACAAACTTGGCACGATTGGCTTCAAAACCGTTACGTTCGGCATTGGCCTTGGCCATGTCTAGAGCGTCCTGAGATGAGTCGACCGAAACAACTTCGGCAGCACCGCCTTTCAAGAGCGCTAGCGAGAAACCGCCCGTGTAGCAGAAACAGTTGAGAGCCCGCATGCCACGACCGTGAACGCGTCGGAATTCTTCCGCCACTTTCTGAGCAGTCAAACGGCTTTCGCGCTGGTCAACGTAGAAACCGGTTTTATGACCGATACGAACGTCAACTCCATAACGAACACCGTCTTCAACGGCCTCGATCGCTTCGGGAGGTTCTTCTCCGCGAAGAAGTTCGCTACGCATTTCGAGGCCTTCGCGCTTGCGCGTAGCGGCATCGGAACGATCAAAGATCGTGCGACAACCCGTTTCCTTCATCAGAAGATCGGCGATAAGTTCGCGATGAGCTTCGACCCCCGCAGACTGAAACTGCGTCACTACGCAGTCCGCGTACTGGTCGACGATCAACCCCGGCAGACCGTCGGCCTCGCCGAAAATCAGACGCAACGCATTCGAACGTTCACGAAGCGGTTCGCGAGCAGCAACGGCATCGTGAATCTTCTTTGCAAACCAAGCATCGTCAATCACTTCGGTTTCATCGAAGGACCAGCAACGTGCACGCAACGTGGACACGGGGGAGAAAGCTGCCCAGGCGAGGAACCTGCCGTCATGAGAGACAACACGAACGGTTTCGCCAGAAGCGGCCTTGCCGGTCAAACGCTGAACGGCAGTATCGAACACCCATGGGTGACGACGAAGCAAGGATCGTTCCTTACCTTTTTTGAGAATTAAATCAATCATGACAAATGCCTTCGGGTAGCGTGATGGTCCCTTGGAAAACCGTCTGAACAGGTCCCGTCAAATAAACGCGAGCTTCGGGGTCCACCATGCCCTCCCATTTGATAGTGAGGACTCCGCCACGTGCGTGCAGAGTCACTTCTTTGTTGAAATATCCGCGCTGAATACCGACAACGGCAGCCGCACAGGCACCGGTACCGCAGGCGAGTGTTTCGCCTGCACCGCGTTCCCAAACACGGATTCGACCTTCGTGTTCGTTAACGACTTCCAAGAAGCCGACATTCACTCGAGCCGGGAATACCGAACTATGTTCGACCAAAGGTCCCACGCTGGTCACGGGGGCCGTATCAACATTGTCGACCCGGATAACCGCATGGGGATTACCCATCGAAACAACAGAGAAAACCACCGCTTCACCGTCGAAATTGAGGGTAAAGCAATCTGCCGCGCCTTCGCGATCCGTTTCAAGATCACTGGGATCAAAAGGCAAAACAGCGTGCTCGAACATGGGATGTCCCATGTCCACAGTCACACGACCGTCTTCTTCCACCCTAGGACGAATAAGGGCTTTCTTCGTTTCTACGAGAATTTCTCGTTTCGTTGTAAGTCCTTGCTCACGAACGAAAACGGCAAAGCAGCGCGCGCCATTGCCACACTGTTCAACCTCTTCGCCGTCACAATTGAATATGCGATATTTGAAATCAGCTTCGGCGGTTTCGGGACACTCGACGAGCAAAACTTGGTCAGCGCCGATACCGAAGCGACGATCCGCAATGTAACGGATAAAGTCAGGCGTCGGATCAATAGCCTGGGCGATACCGTTCAACATCACGAAGTCATTACCAGCGCCGTGCATCTTAGTAAAGATTATCGTCTTCTCCATGGGCCTCCTCCTTTGAAATCAATAAACGGAAGCTTCGCCTTCGGGACGAGTTTTAAAGCGACGATGAACCCAAAGATACTGGTCGGGATAAGCTCGAATCCAATCTTCGAGCTCCTCGTTGATACGTCGCGTATCTTCAACGTAGTCCTTGGTCGGGAAATTCTCAAAAGGCTTAGAAACGATTACATGGTAGCCCTTTTCGGTCATCGTAGCGATGCACCAGACAACCTGAGCACGCGTCACACGAGCTAGACGTGACACCATCGGGATCGTCGCGGCTTCAACACCGCAAAACGGCAGGAATACCGAATTCTTGCGACCATGGTCCATATCAGGCAGATAGAAAAAAGGTAACCCCTCCTTCATCGCTCGAATTACCGGGCGCAGATCACTCTCGGAACTCTTGGCTACCAGAACAGGATCTGAAAAACGCTTTCGGCCGGCAAGAATCGCTTCGTCCCAGACTGGATTGCTTTGCGTCTGATAAAGAGAAACGCCTCGGACGTAGGTATTAAGTGCGATGCCCGCAGCATCGAGACCCGCAAAATGGGGACAAACGATAATGAGCGGACGGCTCATATTGTCGAGGATATTTTCGAGCCCCTCGAAGGTCACGAATTCCTGAATTTCTTCCTTCGTCCCCTCCCAAAGCATGCCGTGATCCAAAGCAGAACGCGCTAAATGCTTATAGACGTTCTTTGCGAGGCGTTCGCGTTCGGCCTCCGTCAAATCAGGGAAACACAAACGCAGATTGGTCCGAATCACATGTCGACGCTTCGGAATAGCCACCCAAAGGACAAAAGCAAACATGGATGCAAGCATTCTCTTGAATCCCATCGGCCAATGCTTGCTAGAGCGGATTAGAGCAACCCAGAATTTGGAAAAAAACTTATTCATTTTTTAGCCTTACTTCTTTTTTTCTTCACCGCTAGTCGGGCACGGAGGGGTTCCCGACACATGCTTGTAGCGGTTGTAACTCCAACCGTATTGTTCGGGCATGCGTCGAACGATATCTTCGATTCGCTTGTTCATTTCCTGAACGTCGGTCTTAATATTGCCCGACAGTTCGTCATCCCAACATTCGGCATCGAGCGTCCAACCATGATTGTCTCGATGAGTCCAAGCAAAAATGCGAACCGCATCGAACTGACGCGCAACCTTAACTGGTAACGTCATCGTATACGCAGGCTTGCCGAAAAAATCGACCCAAATGCCTTCACCGAAAGAAGGAACCTGATCGGGAAGCGAACCGAAAGTGTGACCGTTACGCAGACCACGAATCACTCGTTTGATGCCCGAAATCGTCGTCGGACAAGCTTCAATTCCTGAAGCCTGACGAGCCTGTCCGACGATCTTGAGCAAAATGGGGTTGCGCGGCGGACGATAGAGCACCGCAATCTTGCGTTGCGTTTTTTCGTAATAATTCGCCGCAAGCCAAACGGGAAGAACCTCAAAACAACCAATGTGAGGCGTCATGAAAACAATGGGGCGGTGCCCTGTCATGGCCTCTTCGATAATCTTTTGCGCGTTGGGAGTCACGCTAACGCGTTTCAGAACCGTTTCGGCTGGTCGATACCAGACCCAAAGGCTTTCGAGAGCCTGACGACCGGTATTGCGGCCAATTTTCTCGGGGAGCTGTTCGTCCGTGTACCCAGCCTGAGCAAGATTCTCCTTGGTGCGCTTTCTCAACGTGCCCGACATTTTGAACGTCAGCCAGCCAATTCCTGCGCCTATTAACTGAAGAACCCTCAGCGGTAACAGCGATAAGAGCTTGAACAACCAGTGCATACCAGTCTCAATGAGGTGAAATCTAAACTGTTCATTTTAGCTAATTTCACCCTTCCTCCATAACGGAACAACATAAGATCAAACTTCTGTACATTTTTCAGTAGCGCAATTAGGGTTTACGATGTATCATCAGAACTTCGCTGAGTTAAACCAGACAACTTGCGGGGCGAATCAGAAATACCGCTAAAGCGTCTTGCGCATTCTTACTTCCTTGCGTTTGGCGCCTTTTTTCAAACTTTCAAACGTTATGGAGCTTTGGAATGGCCAACGAATATCTCTTTACTTCCGAATCTGTCAGTGAAGGCCACCCGGACAAGGTCGCCGACCAGATCTCGGATGCCGTTCTCGACGCCTGTCTCGAACAGGATCCTCTTTCCCGCGTAGCGGCGGAAACACTCTGCACAACCGGCCTCGTTGTTCTCGCCGGCGAAATCACCACGAACGCCACTGTCGACTACATCGGTTTGACTCGTGACGTTTTAAAGCGCATCGGTTACGACAACACCGAGTACGGTATCGATCACAAGGGTTGCTCTGTTCTCGTAGGCTACGACAAGCAGTCTCAAGACATCGCTCAGGGCGTGAATCAAGCCAGCGATGACATCCTCAATTTGGGTGCCGGTGACCAAGGTCTTATGTTCGGTTACGCCTGTGACGAAACCGCCACGTTGATGCCAGCTCCGATCTACTACGCTCACCGCTTGGTTGAACGTCAGAGCATCGTCCGCCGCAACGGTACGCTTCCCTTCCTCCGCCCGGATGCCAAGAGTCAGGTCACGCTTCGCTACCGCGACGGCAAACCTATCGGTTGCGACACGATCGTGCTCTCGTCCCAGCACTCCCCGGAAATGTCCGACGGAGACCGTATGAAGCCCGAATTCATCGAAGCTGTTGTTGAAGAAATCATTCGTCCGACGATGCCGGCCGAATGGCTCAAGAACACGAAGTTCCTTATCAACCCGACAGGCCGCTTCGTGGTCGGTGGCCCGCAGGGCGACTGTGGTCTTACTGGACGTAAGATCATCGTCGACACTTACGGCGGTTACTGCCCGCACGGTGGTGGTGCCTTCTCTGGTAAGGATGCCACGAAGGTTGACCGCTCCGCAGCTTATGCTTGCCGTTACGTTGCCAAGAACATTGTCGCAGCCGGCCTCGCCAAGCAGTGCCAGGTTCAGGTTGCTTACGCTATCGGCGTCGCCGAACCAATGAACATCACGGTCTTCACGAATGGTACTGGCATCATCCCCGACAGCCAGATTGCCGATCTCGTTCGCGCTCACTTCGATCTTCGTCCGCGTGGCATCATCCAGATGCTCGACCTCAACCGCCCGATTTTCTCCAAGACGGCTGCTTACGGTCATTTCGGTCGCGAAGAACCGGAATTCACATGGGAAAAGACCGACAAGGCTCAGCTCCTTCGCAACGCTGCCGGTCTCTAATCGGCTAAACGATTAAGTTTCGATAAATCCCCGACAGGTTACTTTGTCGGGGATTTTTTGTTCCTCACAGCAATCTTTCGAGGAAAACTCGCCCAAAACGCGTATCATTGAAAGACTTTATGCGGTCTGGGCCAAAAGCCCGATGCCCTTTTTAGCTTCATAGCCCCTCTGTTGGATACTTTTTAAACAATGACAAAGCGTGTTCTGACCGGTATTAATACGACCGGCACCCTCCACATCGGAAACTACGTCGGCGCCATCCGTCCGGCCATCCAAGACAGCCGAAATCCCGACGTCGAAAGCTATTTCTTCCTCGCCGACCTACACGCCCTGATCAAGTGTCAGGACCCAGATCGCATTGAACGTAGCCGAATGCAAATTGCCGCCACCTGGCTTGCAGCGGGCCTTGATCCGGAACGCGTCGTTTTTTACCGTCAGAGCGATATTCCAGAAATTCCAACCCTAGCTTGGATGCTCGCCTGCTCCACGGCTAAAGGTCAGATGAACCGTGCCCACGCTTATAAGGCTGCCGTTGATGTCGCCGAAGCTGCGGGCAAAGATCCCGATGCCGACGTTTCCATGGGACTCTTCTGCTACCCTATTTTGATGGCTGCCGACATTCTCATCTTCAATGCCGACGAAGTGCCTGTTGGTCACGACCAGCTACAGCATTTGGAAATGGCTCGTGATGTCGCTACGCGTTTCAACTACACCTACGCCAAGCCGAACGAACCATTCTTCACACTTCCTCAAGCCACAGGCGGCTCAGCCATCGAAGTCCTCCCAGGGCTCGACGGCCGAAAGATGAGCAAATCTTACAACAACGTAATTCCGCTTTTCGAAGGCGGCCGTAAGGCACTCGACGAAGCTATTTCCCGTATCGTTACGGACAGCAAACTTCCGGGTGAACCGAAGGATCCGGATAGCACGTCGCTTACTGTCATTTACGATGCCTTCGCCACGACGGAAGAATCTGCCGCTTTCCGCAAATCTCTTTGCGAAGGTCTTGGCTGGGGCGAAGCTAAAAAACAGCTCGCTGACAAGATTGATGCTGAAATCGGTCCCATGCGCGAACGTTACGAAGCCCTGATGGCTCATCCGGAAGAACTCGAAGCTATCCTTCAAGCAGGTGCCGCCAAGGCTCGCAAACACACTTCCGCTTTCCTTGCTCGCTTGCAACACGCAGTGGGGTTGCGATCCTTCGCTCCGCTAGTTCAGCCAAAAAAAGCAGAAAAGAAGGCCCAGAAGGTGGTTGCCGTTTTCAAGCAATATCGCGAAAAAGACAACCGTTTCTACTTCAAACTCGCTTTCGAAGGTCGTGAACTCTTTGTTTCGCAAGGCTTTGATTCCGGTCGCGATGCAGGTCAGTGGGTCGGCCGCCTCAAAAAAGATTCCAGTACTCTTACTGACGCTCCCATTACTTTCGCCGATGGCGTGACGAAGGAAGACGTAATCGCTGCCCTCAATACTTTCAAGGAAGATTGATCTTTTTCAATCATTCCCTTTTGACAATAAAGGAGTGGATCTTTCTGGATCCGCTCCTTTAAATTTTCATGATGCCTTTTTCCGTCACTAGGTAGTCCATTATTTGATCGTGATCTTCAAAGATCACCTCGGGAACAAGTAACTCTTCAAAAGAAAGACCGATCGTCACTACCTCAGGATGTTCGCTTAGGTATCTGTCAAAACAGCCCTTCCCATACCCGAGCCGGTGTCCTTTTCTATCGTGCCCAATACAGGGAATGAGAACAACGTCAGGTATTTCTTGGAGTGCTCCCTCCGCTGGACTATCAATGCCAAAGACGTCTTTTTGCATCGTCGCTCCCGATGTCCATCGACGATAGACCATCGCGTCTGTGGTTATCACAGGCCAATAAATTTGGCAACCTTTTGACATAGCCCACTCAATCAACGATGCCGAAAGATTCGGTTCGCCACACATTGGGGAATAAGTCCCCAAACGTTGAGGACTCAAGCGTTCAAGCAATTCAAAGAGTGCCCAGGATAAACAGCTCATACTATTGGAATCAGCGGTAAGAGCTCTCCTTACGGCCTTCAGTTCCGCTCTTAAGTCAACTTTCGTAACGGTCATCAAACTCATCGGTCAAATCCCTTATTATTCAGAAGAATATTGTTTCCATTTATACTCGTCTGCCCTTCTCTTGCGCCATGGCCAAACGATTTTTATCTCGTTTTCTACTATTGGGATGTCTAGCTTCGGTCGTCTCGTCCCAAGCCTTCGGCTATGCGCACGAAATCGTTGATGAGAAAACCTCTACACTCTCACCAGCTACCGTTATTCAATCCATTGAAAACGAAATCCTCGCCAACGAACAGGCCAAACTCGAAGCTAAACGAACGTCGGATTTACGCTTAGCCGTTAAAACGGCAGATACCTTGGCCACCGATCTGAGCCTTGCCCCAAAGACCACTCTTGACTCTGCTCTGTTGTCTCAAACAAAACTGCCAACGGACGAAATTTTCATCAGCGGGTGGAAAGCCTATCAGAGCGGTCAGCTCGATCGGCTCGAGAAAACCAGATCTGCACTTCCGTACGATCATCCGCTAGGTGCCTACCTTGATCTCTGGACACACAATCTGTGTTTAAAGAAAAATGTCGACAATCCAACCGTCAATATCAACTTCATCGACTTCATCGATCGACACGAAGGATCATATGTCGGCGAACGCGCGGCAGCCGACTACCTAAGTATCGTAGGCCATCGTATCAATCAGGAGCTCTTCAACCGACTTTACCGTCGGCTCAAATGGAATCACTCAGAAACTGAACTCCGAGCTTGGAATTACTTCTACAACTATTCAGATTACAAGACCGAAGAGATTCAGACATTTATTGCAGAGAAGCGTGTAACTGGCAAACCATTGATGCACCTTCTCGATAAGACGCTTTACGACGACTTATCTTGGTATTGGACGGCCATCATGTTACTGATGCAAAAGCAACAGTGGACGGACACTTTGGCTCTAATCGAATCACTCCCAGAAGACATGTTGCCCGCCTCGAAGATCACCTTGCGCAGTATCCTCAAAGATCCTGTTCGTTGGGTCGAGCGTTACGGTCGTTATTTGAATCAACGACCGCCCCGTTTGTCGATGTTGATCACCCTACGTCTGGCGAGCTCTCGTCCCGACTTAGCGGCCGAAATAGCCGATCGCGTAATGCCCGAGCTTTCGCAAAAATGGAGTGACATGCTCAATGCGTCGCTCTCCTATTCACTTTCCGTGGGGCGACGCAGTGAGGAAGCCATTGCGCGATTTGAGCGTATCCGTGGCCATCTCTCGGACAACTCCGCTCTCTTTAATGTCACCCAGATTCAGATTTGGGCCATCAAAGCATATTTACGTACGGAAAATTGGGGGGTCGTCAATCACCTGATTCAGGAACTTCCTCAGTCTCGTCAGAACGAAGAACTGTGGCTCTATTGGCGCGCACGTGCACTTGAGGCTATGGGCCAAAAAAAAGCCGCCAAACGCTTCTATGAACGCGTTGCAGGAAATATCACCTTCTACGGCAAACTAGCCTCGGATGCAATAGGAAAGGCCTATCCGGTAATGTCGAACGACTCTGTTCTGCCCAACAAATCGACGCCCGATTGGAAAAACAACCCGTCGTTACAGCGTTCCATCGACTTCTATCGCATGGAACTTTACGGTCTCGGGCATCGAGAGTGGAATTGGGCTACGCGCAACGTGGAACAAAAGGACTATCTGTCGCTTGCCGACTTCGCACTTCGCAATCACCTCATTCATCGCATGATAAACACGAGTCTACATTCAGGATCCGAAACGATGAACATTCGGCAACGCTTTCCAACACCACAACTCAAACTTTTCAAAATGGTCTGCGATGGACAGGAAATTCCGACTTCTTGGGCCTACGGATTGATTCGTCAGGAATCCCGCTTCATGCCAACCGTTGCATCGGCAGTCGGCGCTCGTGGTCTCATGCAGATCATGCCCTCGACTGCTCGTTGGTTAGCTCAAAAACTCGAACTCGACGACTATGAGCACAACCGTTTGACTGAACTAGAGATGAACCTCATTTTGGGAACATCTTATCTTCGCATGCTCAAATCAGAATTCGACGGAAGCTTCGTCCTTGCAACGGCGAGCTACAACGCTGGAACCTATCGCGTCCGCCAGTGGCGCAACAGTGTGAAAAAATCAATCCCTGCCGATATCTTTGTTGAGACGATCCCTTATCACGAGACTCGCGACTATGTGAAAAATGTTATGGCCAATATGCATACTTACGGCATACTATTAAATATTCCTCAGGAAAAGTTCCGAGATATGATTGGCTCCGTGACTCCGTCGCCCATCTTTAACGAGAGTGACCTACCCTAAATTCGTTTTCATCATGCGCATTTACTCCGTCGGCGGCTTCGTCCGCGATATGTTGCTTCGTCGCGAAGGCTTCGATATTCCCGAAAAGGGCGACCGCGATTGGGTCGTCGTCGGGGCCACGCCAGAATTGATGTTAGAAAAAGGCTTCACACCCGTTGGCACCGACTTCCCCGTTTTTCTCCACCCCGTGACGCACGAAGAATATGCCCTTGCCCGAACGGAGAGAAAAACGGCTCCAGGCTATCATGGCTTCGTCTTTCACGCCGACCCTACCGTGACACTGGAGGAAGATCTTCGCCGTCGTGATTTGACCATCAATGCGATTGCCATGGATGAAAATGGGAAACTCACAGATCCCTATAACGGTCGCGGCGACATAACCCGTCGAGTCCTTCGGCACGTGAGTGAGGCTTTTGAAGAAGACCCCGTACGCATTCTGCGCATCGCTCGTTTTGCCGCCCGCTTTCCAACCTTCACCATTGCCGACGAGACTATGGCCCTTATGCGTCATATGGTTGAATCCGGTGAAACCGACGCGCTCGTTGCCGAGCGAGTTTGGGCAGAATGGAGTCGTGCTATGGCTGCCGTTGCTCCAGTTCGCTTCCTCGATACGTTGATCGAATGCGGTCTCTGGGATCGTCTTTTAGCAGACTTACCTATGCCTGACCAGACGATGCGAGAAACCCTTCAAAGGGCTGCTGAAGCCTCCCTGTCAGCCGAGAGCCTCATTGCTCTGCTCTTCACACGTTGCTCGTCTCAACGGGTTGTTACAAGCCTCTGTAGGGCTTTTCGCATGCCGTCCAAAACGGCCCAGCTTTGTAGTGTCTTCTATATCACGTCGCCCGTCTTTGCCCATTGCCACAATGCCGAAAGCGTTGCCCAATTATTGGAACGGGCCGACGCACTTCGCCGTCCAGAACGCATGAAAACTATGATTCGAATGGCCGAAATCCAAGACAACCGTGCCTATCCCGCCCTCACTCGAGCGCTGGCAGCATGGTGTTCTCTCGACGCAGGCCGTGTGGTTAAAACGGTGAAAAATCCGCGCGACATTCCTGCCGCGATTCGTACTGCGCGTCTGGCAACAATTACAGATATCGCCTTCGACGAAGACTAATTGTGCTTAGAGCAGCTTGCCCACGACCATCGCAATAGCTGCGAGAAAGATCGTACTCATCAGTGGAATCTCGATTTCTTTCCCTAGCAAACGGAAATGGATATCCCCTGGCAATCGTCCAAGTCCCCATTTTCTAAGGGTAGGAATACAGGTGAGAAGAACGAGTAAAAGTACGAAAATGACAACTATCCAACGCATAGCCTTTTCTGCCAAATCTTATTGAACCTAGTACACACAATGACAAATTCGGATTTATTTTTGAAAACCCAATGCCGCAAAATTTTTATCCGAAATTTTTGCCTTCCCTGCCTTATCGGTGCTTATGAATCGGAGAAGAATCGTACACAAAAAGTTCGCTTCAATTGTGACGTTTGGATTTCTCTCTCCTCTTCGACGAGTTCTACCGACAACCTTGACGACGTCCTCAACTATGATCTCATTGTCGAAACTATTCGACGCATTTCTCAATCAGGCCATTTCAACCTCCAAGAGACGCTCGTTGATACAATCGCGGACGCGCTGATGACCCTACCCGGCATCGTACAATTGCGTTTGAGTTCCTCCAAGCTCGAGGCCTATGAAGATATCGACGAAGCTGGGATAGAAATCTGGCGACTTAGCTCTAGCTTATAAAAACATCAAAAAATTCAAATGAACGACTCCTCTCTCGATCAGAAAATCATTCCGATCACGCCGACCGAAACCGACGAAATTTTTCGCAACAGCAAAGATGGCGTCAACATGGGGCCAAGCGACCGCAACAAAAAGTCCGTCTCCCAAAAAAAGCTTGAAAAGCGCATTATTCGCTTAACGGGGCAAGCCATTACAGACTTCAACATGATTGAAAACGGTGACAAAGTCATGGTGGCCATGAGTGGCGGCAAGGACAGCTACGTTCTTCTTGACGCCCTTCGAACTCTTCAGAAACGTGCCCCGATTCACTTCGACCTGATCGCTGTCAACGTCGATCAGCACATTCCCAACTTCCCGCGCGAAGCCCTCGAAAACTACTTCAAATCAATCGGCGTTCCCTATCACATCGAAGATCAAGACACTTATTCGATCATCCAACGCCTCATCCCCGAAGGCCGCAACGTATGTTCACTTTGTGCCCGCCTCCGTCGAGGCATTCTTTATCGCGTGGCCGGTGAACTCGGTTGCACCAAGATTGCGCTCGGCCATCATATGGACGATATAGTCGGCACACTCATGCTGAATCTATTCTATGGCGGCCGAATGAAAGCTATGCCACCGAAGCTTCAAAGCGACGACGGTAAGAATACCGTCATCCGTCCGCTTGCTTATGTTCGCGAATATGAAACGGAGCGTTTTGCCCGTATTCAACAGTATCCGCTCACCTCCAAAGGTATTTGCGGTGCTGGTGAAAACCTCAAGCGTCAGGAAATCAAAGACCTCATCAAAACCTGGGATCGAGAATTTCCTGGACGCATTTACAATATTTTCATGAGTCTTCAGCGTGTTTCTCCGTCGCATTTGATGGATTCCCGTCTTTACGACTTCGATTCTTTCTCGCATGTTCTCTTTCAACCGAAAAAGAATGACTCTTCCGAAGACTGATATGGCTCGGTTTTATTAGAATCAAGCAACATCGTTGCATGAGAAAGGGCACGTTTCACTTGGTTCTTTCTCGAGCCTTATTAGACATTCACAAGAAAGGTATCCACCTATGAGAACCCGCTCCATGAAAGTTATCGACATGGCCGTTCACAATGTTGAAACGATTACTGCCGATAAGACCATCTGCGAGTGTGCCCGCCAAATGCGAATCGAGCACGTCGGCAGCCTAGTGGTTGTGGACGAAAAGCTTTGTCCGATCGGTATGATTACGGATCGTGATATCACCATTGAGGTTGTTGCGCGCAATCTAAATCCGAATGCTCTGACCGTTGGAGAAGCCATGACCACCCCAGTCGTTACCGCAACTCCCGACGAAAGCATGGTGGTCGCCTTGGCTCGCATGCGCGAATTCGGCATCCGCCGTTTACCTATCGTTGATGAAGAAAAAAAATTGGTTGGCGTCATTTCCAACTCCAATTTGGTTGAAGAACTTTCGTCTCTGCTCGACGGTTTAGTTCGAAATATTCACTCTTCAAAAACTCGAGAAGTAGCTCTTCGATCCGAATAATGATGTTTCACGTGGAACATTAAAGCCAAATAAGACAAAAGAAGGCGATCCAAATGAATCGCCTTCTTTTATTTTTACCTAACACTTACGCAATCTAGCCCAAAGGAATGCGTCAGTGAAAAAGCTCTTTCTCAACTATTTCCCTGCCGTTTTTTCTCCTTTTTTGGGAAAATCATCAACAAAAATGGAGAGCTTCTCATTCCCTGATACTCTCCATTTTTTCATCACTCGAGATGTTCCACGTGGAACTTTTTTACTTTAGATCGCAAATGTACTGATAAAGCTTGTCGCGCGGAATGCCCGTAACCTTGGCAGCAACTGCCGCAAGTTTCGAGGACGGCAACTCTTTTGTCAACAAGCGAAGCCAAGCCACCGTCTCGTCAGTCATTTCTACGTGCTCAACAGGAGCTTCATCGATTAGGATGACATATTCACCCTTAGGGTTGTGTCCATCAATCCATTCGGGCAAAGTAGCACCGTTCAAAGAAGAGAAGGTCTCAAACTTCTTCGTAATCTCGCGAGCCACAACCACACGACGATCTGGTTCTATAAAAGAAGCCAGATCCTTCAGCAGATCGATAACTCGATGCGGCGCTTCGTAAAGCACAAAGGGTTCTTTTCGAGCCGTCCAATAGGAGAGAGCCTTTTGTCTTGCCTTTGCCTGTGGCGGAATAAATCCGACGAAACAGAAACCTTGACCATCCAAGCCGGCCGCTGAAAGCGCAGTCACGACCGCAGAAGCCCCCGGTACCGGAATGACGGGGTAGCCGCCTTCGCGAACAACCTTCACTGCACGAGCACCTGGATCAGAAACCCCGGGAGTCCCTGCATCGGTCACCATGGCGACACGATTTCCCGCAGAGAGATGTTCCATGATGATGTCGGCCCCGTGACGTTCGTTGTGTTCACGCACGGAAATCAACCTGGCATTGATACCGAACTTATCAAGAAGCTTTCTTGTCTGCCTCGTATCTTCAGCGGCTATAAAATCTACTTGTGCGAGAATCCAAAGCGCTCGCAGTGTAATATCCCCAAGATTGCCGATCGGCAACCCGACGATATACAAGGCCCCAGTCGGGCAATTCTGCTCAACCAACCCTGCGGCCTGAATCAAAGAATTAGAACTCCATACTTCATTTAAGGAACTACTCATCGTGTCCGTCCTTTCCTATGCTCGTTTTATGCTTGGAATTACTGCAGTAAGTCTACCGATTTTCAGCACTGCAGCTGATTCGGCAAATAGCATCGTACCGAAAGCAGACGCAACGACAGTCCTTGCTACTGAAATTTTTCAAAAAGACATCCAGGATACCGAGGCCCAGGCCCAGGTAACGCAAGCAACTACAGACGTCCGCCCGATCTGCATCGCCCTTTTGATGCCCTCTGATAACTCACCCTTCCTAGCTGCCGCCAAGATAATTGAGAATGGCCTCTTGGCAGCCAATCATGCCGAGAACAACAAAGCCACCATTCTCCTGATTGAATCTCACCAACAGCTCACGCTCGAGGAACAAATCGATGCGGCCGTTTATGCCGGTGCCGACGTAGTGGTCGGCCCCCTTCAGAAGGATCGTGTTGAAGAGTTGGCTCAAAAAACTGATCTACAGATTCCGACCGTTGCTCTTAACATTAGCAATTTGACAGATAAGGCATCGGACAAACTGTTGATGCTCTCCATGTCCATGGAAGATGAAGCCCGTCAGCTCGCGGAGAAAGCCGTTGCCGGCCTCTTCCCGACGGGAAAAGGCGAGCGTCCTAAAGTTATCGTCTTGAGAAGCGAAGAACCTTGGGCTGGTAAGCTCGCCCAGATTTATGAAGAAGTCCTTCGCCAACACCGCATCGATTATGCGATCGAAACAGTAACCGTCGACGGCCTGAGTGATCTGAAAACGAAACTCGAACCCGAACTTTCCAAGCAAGATCAGGATTACTTCAAGAACCTCTACAAAGAGCTTGAAGAAGAAACTAACGAGAAGCGAATCAAATTCAAAAAGCGTCAGATCCATAACGAACTACGTACCCATATCGCTGAAACAGAGCCTCCCTATCAGTGTGCTCTGCTCGCAATGGATGCAACCATGGCGAGCCTCGTTCGCAATCGTCTGCACGTTCGTATGGGGGTATGGGCGACTTCTACGACAAATCCCGGCGACACGGAAAACAGTCCGACCGCGAAGGCTCTTGCCTATGACCTGAACAATCTGCGTTTTATCGAAAGTCCACTCGTTCTCAATTACAACGCCGAGTCCTTCACGGCAAAGTTCGGGATGGAAATTCCGTACACCTTACCTGCTAAACGTCTTTTTGCTTTGGGTGCCGACGCTTACACCGTTGCCAATATCTGGGCTTCCGCGAAAACGCGCTTCGAAGTGAGTGGTGAAACGGGTAACTTGAGCGTTGACCGTTCCGAGACACCGAAAGTGTTCCGCATGCCGGTGACCGCGATCATCAATCACGGTACCATCGTTCATCCTGCACCCGAACTTCCTGTAGTCGTACTACCCGAACCGAGCGAAGACGTAGTCGCCTATACAGAAGAAACGATGATCCAACCAACTGTGTCTGACACAACCAATCAGCAGTTACTTCCCACTTATCGATAAGCCCCTTTTAGCCTATATGCCTTTAATTACCTTGATGGGAGCCCATGCCGCATGGGGTGACCTGCCTCTTCTTGACAATGCGGATCTCTCCCTTGATGCCGGTGAACGTGTGGGGCTTATCGGCCGAAACGGGACAGGCAAAAGTACGCTTCTTTCCATTCTGGCCGCCCAGACGCAACTCGACGACGGTGAACGCCGCGTTCAAGACGGCCTTCGCATTCATTATGTCGAACAAGAACCGCTTCTTCCTACAGCAGATACTTTTGAAGAAAGTCTGATTCTTCGAGGGAAAATCAATGTAGTTGAAGACGAACGAGAAAAGTGGCGTCTCATTGCAAAACTCGACGAGTGCCTCACGAAGTTTGAGCTCGATCCAATGGCAAGTCCCGCGAAAGCAAGTGGCGGTGAAAAGAAACGTGCAGCTCTCGCTCTCGCTTTTGCACTCGAACCCGACGTTCTCCTTTTAGACGAA